>NZ_NFHX01000009.1:0-89302 GCF_002161515.1 Faecalibacterium sp. An58 | reverse complement strand
TCAGCAGGTGTGTACTAATAGACCGAGGGCTTGACCAGGTAAAAGCACTTGTACTCTGATTGCAAAGCAGATTATTATTCAGTTCTGAAGGCACGTCCTTCTAAAAAAGAATAGAGAGAATTGTCCGGAAAAGACAACAGCGAGAGCTGATTACATATTCCGGGCAGCCGGTGTCGATGACGGTGAGGTCCCACCTGTTCCCATTCCGAACACAGAAGTTAAGCTCACTTGTGCCGAAGATAGTTGGCTGGACACGGCCTGTGAAAATAGGTAGATGCCGGCTTCTCTCACCATCAGGATATTGAAACCGTATCCTGATGGTTTTATATGGCCCGTTGGTCAAGCGGTTAAGACAGAGGCCTCTCACGCCTTTAACATCGGTTCGATTCCGGTACGGGTCACCATATGCACCTCTAGCTCAGTTGGTAGAGCAACTGACTCTTAATCAGTGGGCCCAGGGTTCGAGTCCCTGGAGGTGCACCAGATAAAAAGTGCTGAATCGTACGATTTGGCGCTTTTTCTTTGCTTTTTCCACTGTGATCTTGCGCTCCAGGGCTTCCTTTTTGGTTTTGAAGCTCACCCAGCTCTGGCAGGATTTGTCGTGATGGGGCTGTATAAGTGTAACGGACGGAATACGTGTTGCCGCGTTTCATAAAGGACCGGCTAAGATGCGGCGGTCTGGTGCACCCAAATACACAATCCGGACCTTTCTCCCATGGGAGAAGGGGCCGGATTTTTTCATTGTCTTTGGAGGGGTGGATTGCAGACATCCGAAACGGTACAAGGACAGTGCCGCAGCGGGCAGCGGGAAGGACGCAATGCGCTCAGAAAGACAGGCTTTCGGAACACTGCTGCCGTGGGTCTGCTCGATCTTTTTCGCGCAGGACAGCTGCGTCCTCGCCGTGGATCCATAGGAAAGGGAGGATAGGGTGCCCGATACATCCGGCCAGGACGTGGTCGAGTGCTTGCATGAGAGTACGCCTCCCTGTAAAGAATTGCCGGCAGCCGCTGCACAGAGCTGTCCGTTCCCCGGTGGGAGTGTCCTGCTTTTCTTTGGCTGCGGGCCTGGCTGGACCGGCCGGTCATACGGCGAAGGCCCGCTGCTCAGATCATGGAAACAGCGGGCCTTCTCAGGGCGTATCCGGAAACTTCACTTTGCATTTTCAGATGCGCTCCTGGGGATATGGGAAGATTTTTCGGGATTGTTTGATTCGAAAGATGACGCGGGCGAAACAGCTGGGATCACAGGCCCAAGCGGGTGGAAAGGTCATCGGCAACGTCGCCGTACCAGTCGGCAAACTGTTCCAGAATGGTGGGGTCGTGGACCATCAGTTCGCCGGTCTCAAGATCGCGGGAGTAGTTTTTGAAGAAATCGTAGACATACTCTGCCTCGGGAGCGTAGTTCCAATGGGCCAAGTCCTTGACGGCAGCCAGCTCGATCATGACGCCCTTGTCGTTGGACAGGGTGCCGGTGTACATCTCTTTGTCGCCGAGGGTCACCCAGCGCTGGTCATCGAGGGCGATGCCATAGTAGGGGTTGGCGGTCATGTCCATCTCGGTCAGAGGCAGGCCGTTGACGGTGCGATAGGCCTGGATGGCGCTCCAGATATGGGTGTGGGGGTCGTCTGCCCACATCGAGACCTGGCCGTCGGTCAGCAGGCTCATGCCGTAGGGACTGGAGCCGTCTACGGGGATCATCTGGAAGTAGTCGTGGTCGCCGCAGATGTACAGCAGAGGGATCTCATGGATCTGGCTCAGGTCGAGCTGTGCGATCTCATCGTCCATTGCGTTGACGCCCGAGATGGGAGCGGCCGCTGCAAAGACATTGCTGTAGGCAAGGCCCATGTAGAAGCTGTGCGCGCCGCCCGCCGACAGGCCGGTGACATAGACGCGGGACCGGTCGATCTGCGGGTATTTTTGGGCCAGGTCGCCCACGAGGGCCACGACGCCCTCCGATTCAAGGCCGTTGACGCCATAGGTCCTGGCAAAGTCGGTCCCTTCCTGCCACTCGGGTGATACAACGATGATGTCCTCTTTGCCGGCCAGTTCGGTCCAGCCCGAGGTATCGATCTGGAGATGGAGGTCGTTGTAATTGCCGTGCATGGTCACCACCAGGGGCACGGTGCCGTCCTCTTTTTCCAGAACGCTGTAAGGCACGATCTCATACCAGGCGTAGCTGCCGGGCATCCCCGTGACCGGTTGGCCGATCACTTCGTTGTAGCTGACGCCCAGACGGTCGAACTGGGGCAGCGGGCACAGATCGTAATCAAAGGCGCCCTCCATGACCGTGCCATTGAAGTTCCTGCCGTCCAGCGGCAGATTGTAGAATTCGGTGACGCTGTTGTGCATCCGGTAGTTGCGGGAAAAGACCTTGTCCCATGCGTTCCGGAAAGCTTCTGCCAGGTTGGCGTCGCTGCCGGTGACCGTCACCGCCAGAGGCCCATGGCCCCGGTTGGCTGCGCGGTAGGCCGCTTTGGCTGTGGATCCTGCGTTGGACAGGTAGGCGGGCAGACAGTCGGACAGTTGTGCGTCTGCGGACATTTCGCCGCCCCAGGTCATCACACCGGCCACGAAGTAGCACTGCCGGGACAGTTCGTTGTTGACAAAGGTGGCGCCCTCGTCGATGCCGATCACCTTGACGTTCTTGGCAGCGCGGGCCACAAGATCTTTCAGAGCCTGTACGTCTGCTTCGGTATAACGGTCCCCGATGGGGCTGATGACATAAACGCTGCCGCCCCACTCGTTCACGTTGCCCATCATTTGAAGCTGGTTCTCCACCAGATCCACAGCCTCCTGCTGGTTCTTGCGCCCTGCAAAGATGTAGTAAGTGGGGATGACCACATCGCTGCGATGGGCCAGAAGGACATTGTCCAGCACACTGTAGGAATAAACGGTATCGCTCACCGTTTTCCAGCCCAGGTCCCGGGCGATGGGCTGGACCCCGGCGGCTGCCGGCGTCTCCTCTGCGAAGGCGGCGGGGGCGGCCAGACTGCTCACCAGCGCAGCGCCGGCCAGGGCCGATGCGTGAAGAAAATTGCGGCGCGAGATCTTTTTCATGACGCATTCCTTTCTTTTTATCCGTTTGCCCACCTGCCCGAACGGCAGGTGGGCAAATGGTTTTTACTTCTTGTCCCGGCTCTGATACAGGTCGATGAACTCCTGCGCCAGGATTCGGAAGGTCTCGGCGCACATCATCTGATCCTCGACGTGGACGGCAAAGAGGGTCACAGGCTGGCTTTCACCTTCGCCTTCCTTGGTGAGCAGATCGTGATGGAAATCGTGGGCCTGCTCAAAGTATTTGTCACCCTCGGCCATCAGGGCGGCGGGGTCGCCTTCGCCGGTCTTGGCAGCCTGGATGGCGCCGATGTAGCTGCTGCGGGCGGCGCCGGCGGCGCTGATGAGTTCACAGAGGATGCTTTCCATTTCTTCAGTCATTGTGATCAGCCCTCCTTGGCGGCTGCTTCGGCAGCCTTTTCAGCCTCGTAGATCTCACGGTCGGCACTGCGCTCCGATTTTCGCAGCGCAGGTCAGTGCCCGCTTGCGAAAATCGGCTAAGCGCAAGAGTTGCAGCGCTCATGCGCCTTGCATCTGCACCTTTCTGGCGAATGGTTCGGCATTTTCGAGTTCTCAGATACACCCTGGTGTGATGACAGGAGGCGTCTATGAATCTTTCCTTTCCCCAAATGCCGGAAAAACTGACCAGCACCGAACAGGACATCGTAGAGTACATCGCCGCGCACCGGGATGAATTTCTCTGCATGACCATCGGGCAGCTGTCGGCGGCGCTGCATATCTCGGAGGCCACGGTCTCCCGCTTTGCCCGGCATGTGGGCTGTGAGGATTTCAAACACCTCAAGCGGACGGTGGTGGAACAGACGATCCAGCGCGGGCCGGTCCAGAAACTGAGCAACACCCTGCAGGCCAAGGAAGGCGACATCCTTGCCGCCTGGCTGGAACAGCAGCACTACAACCTGAAAAAGACTCTGGACCTGCTGGACCGGGAGGCCTTTGCCGCAGCGGTGGCCGCCCTGCTGGGGGCGCGCAAAATTTTTCTCCACGCCCGCAACGCCTCCCGCGCCCCAGCCGTCCTGCTGAAATACCGGCTGCGCCGCATCGGGCTGGAGGTGGAGCAGCTGCCGTCTGCCGGCAGTGAACTGGCCGAGCGTCTGGCCTCCATCGGCCCGCAGGATGTGGTGGTGCTGTTCGGCTTTGCCAAAGTATCGGAGGCGGCCGGAGTCATTCTGGACCGGCAGCAGCAGGCCGGCTACCGGACCATCCTTTTCACCAGCCGCGTATGGCACGGCGAGGGCCCTCGCGCTGAGATTGAACTTTTTGTCTATCGCGGGGACGAAAAGGAACAGCACTCAATGAGTTCCCCCATCTCGGTTGTCGAAGCTCTAAGCCTGGCCCTCTCGGCCCAAATGGGTGACGTCGCCCTGGCCCGCCTGGACGAAATCCAGCAGCTCAAGGCCGCATATAAGGATAGGCTGTGAGAAGATGCGGCGGCCTGGTGCACCCAAATACAAAATCCGAACCTTTCTCCCATGGGAGAAGGGTCCGGATCGAGCGTGTCTCTTTCGCCCCGCAGCGATAAAAGCAGCAGATACCTGTACGGATCTGCTGCTTTTTTGCGCAATTGCAATTTGGATGGCGGCAAGCGCATTACAGGCGCAGCCGCATTTGATACCAGGTCACGTCCCCGTGGGTGGAGCGGGACACGCCTTCGTTCACAAAGCCGAACGTTGCATAGTAGTGGACCAGCTTGTCTTTACAGGTCAGAACGACGCCCTTGCGGCCCTGGGCGCGGGCCTGGTCGATGACGTGGTGCAGCAGGCGGGCGGCACAGCCCTGCCGGCGGAAATCGGGCAGAGTGTCCACGCCAAAGATCATCTGCCAGGCGCCGCTCTCGCTGTGGAGAGAGGCGTCCTCGTACATCTCATCGGCCAGGTCGGGCGTGTCGGTGCACATCCCGTTGACAAAGGCCACCGGCTTTCCTTCCTCCAGCAAAAGCCAGAAGTGTTCCGGATAGACGGCCAGACGGCGGGCCAGGCTTTCCCGCCCAGCTGCCTCGGCGGCCGGGAAGCAGGCCGCTTCGATGGCGGTCAGGGCGTCCAGATCCGCCGGCACGGCAGTGCGTATCTCCATGGTTTTGTCTCCCTCCTTCACTGGCCCTGCAGCATGATCTTGACGATCTCTTTGTCGGTCTCCCGCATCCCTTCGCGGCCCAGCTGGCTGACGTTCCGGATGGTGTTCTCGACGCCCTTGGTGACGATGCCGTCCCCGGCGCGGAACTGCTGGCCGTTCAGGTACATATGGTAGCCCATGATGCCCGCCTCCACGCTGGACGCGATTTTGGCGGCGCAGCTGGGCTTGGCCCCGTCGCAGATGATGCCCGACACGATGGCCAGCGCATTGACCAGGGTGTGGGCGATGGCCTTGTAGTCCGCCCCCTGCAGATAGGCGATGCCGCAGCCGGCGGCGCACCCGGCGCTCACGGCGCCGCAATAGGCCGACAGGCGCCCGATGCCGCTCTTTTCGTGGATGGCGATGAGGTTGGAGACGGCCAGCGCCCGGTACAGCCGGTCTTTGGGAACGGCCAGAGCCTTGGCGTACTCGATGACGGGCACCGACACCGTGATGCCCTGGTTGCCGCTGCCCGAGTTGATGACCACCGGCAGCTCACAGCCGCTCATCCGGGCATCCGAGCCGGCTGCCGCCTTGGCGATGGCCCGGTTGCGCACGTCGTCGCCGTAGAATTTCAGCATGGTGGAACCGATGTTGGCCCCATAGTCGCCCAGCAGCCCCTCCTCCGAGATCTGGGTGTTGTACTGGATCTGGGTGTCCAGCACCGGGCGGATGTCATCCAGCTCGCAGCTGTCGGCAAAGTCCAGGATATCCGCGATGGTCAAAAGGTCCCGGCCGGCCAGACCTTCTTCGGTGGGGGCGCTGCCCTCATGGCCGCAGGCAGTCCCGCTTTCCTCCACAGGAATGTCCAGCAGCACCTGCCCGTCCTTTTCGATGTGCACAATGTTGGTGTGGTACTGGGCGATGCGGACAAAAGCTGTCTTCTCTCCCGCAGTCAGGCGGACCAGGATGTCGAAGATCTGGCCGTTGTCCACCGCCTCGACCTGGATGGGCGTGCTCTCCAGAAAGCGATGCATCCCGGCCTTCTGCTCGCTGGTCACGGACGAGATGACCTCGAGGGCCTTGTCGGCCTGGCCCGCCACGATGCCGGCGGCGGCTGCCGCTTCAATGCCTTTCAGGCCGTCGGTGTTGGGCACCACCACGCTTTTGACGTTTTTGATGATGTTGCTGCTGACCCCGATCTCCACCCGGTCGGGCATGGCCTCCAGCACCTCCCGCGCCTTGGCGGCGGCATAGGCAATGGCGATGGGCTCGGTGCAGCCCATGGCGGGGATCAGCTCTTCCTGCAAGATGCGCACATATGCCTGATAAACGTTGCTGTTCCGTTCCATCGTTCAATTTCCTTTCTGCTTGTGCTCCAGAATGTCGATCATGGTCTTTTCGGTGCCCGTCATGCCGGGGGAGGCGATCAGCCCCATGTTCCGCATGGTCTGCTCGGGGGTGGGACCGTTGATGCCATGGATCGGATCGATCGCGATGCCCTGCATTGCCATGGAGACAGACCGGTAGGCGGCGTCCACCGCCACCACGCCCTTCATGGTGCAGCCCTGATTGCCGCCGTCGCAGATCATCCCGGTGATGCTGCTGGCCATGTTGCAGATGGTCCGCGCCATGGCGTCTGCATCGCCGTCCCGCAGAAGGACAAGGCCGCAGGCCATGCCGGTGCCCGCCGCAATGGCGCAGCCGCAGAATGCCGACAGCTTGCCCGAATACTCCTTGATGTACATACAGACCAGATAGCTCAGGGCGGCGGCGCGCAGCAGTTTCTCCTCCGGATATCCCTGTACCTGACAGGCGGCGTAGAGGGGCATGGTGGCGATGATCCCATGCGCTCCCGACCCGGTGATGCTCATAGCCGGCTGGGGCAGGCCCAGGACCCGGGCTTCAATGGCTCCGTTGCAGAGCAGGGAAGCGGTGGCCTGTTCGTCCCGGGAAATGAGCCGGCCGCCGTTTTCGGCCAGCAGATAGCGGGCATAGGTGGTTTTGGGGCTGTCCAGGCCCGCTTTGCAGAGGGCCAGATTCATCTCGAAGGCGTGCCGGATGAAGGCGATCTCGCCGGCCGGCACGGTGAGGGCGTAATCCCGCAGCTGTGCCAGGGTGTAGCGGTGGATCAGGGGGACGGCGCCGTCGTCCGGAACGTCTTCCGGGACCGGCTTTTCAAAGACGGTACGGCCGTTCTCGGTGATGCGGACGATGTTGGTATGGGTATCCCGGATGGTGACGGAGGCTTCCTGCTCTTTGGCGGTCACGGTGGCTTCGATGAAGATGCGGCTGCTGATCCCGGCCATTTCCACCCGGACCATCCCGGCGGTGACCATCTCTCTGGCCTGGCGGGCCTGTTCCGGCGTGATGCCGTCCAGACATTCCAGACCTTTGTCCGGGTCTGCCCCCACTGCGCCCAGGGCGGCGGCGTGGGCGTTGCCCACCTCGCTGCTGCCGGGGATGCCGCAGGTGAAGGCGTTTTTGAACATACCGCTGTTCAGCCGCAATGTGATCCGGCGGATAGCGCCGCTGGTGTGCCGCCGGGCACAGGCCACCGCAAAGGCAATGGCTCCCGGCTCGGTGACGCCCAGCGCCGGCTTCATGTCCTGCCGGATCAGCTCGGTCAATTCGTGCATGGGCACGCTCCTTTCGCCTCTCCTTCCCACAAGAGGACCCCGGCGCGGCGGGCGCCGGCCGGGGTCAACCAGGGAAATTAGGAGGGTATATCGTGGGTTTGGCGGGTTTAGCGCAGGATGTCGTGCAGGTCCAGCGTGAGGCTGCCGTCCTCCTGTACAAAGCAGGGGACGCCCAGCCGCCGGGTGCCGCGAATCTCAGCGTAGAGGGGACTGCTCTCCCGGATCTGCAGGTAATCCTGCAGGGCTGCATGGCAGGAGAGGATGTCTTTGAATTCCACTTCCGCGCCGGCGGCAGCCAGCTGATGGAGGGCATAGAGGGTATCGGGGCAGAGATGACTGCCGATGACGGTCACGTTCATGGCTCACACCTCCGCAATGGCTTCGATCTCACAGAGGACGCCTTTGGGCAGGGCCTTGACGGCGACGCAGCTGCGGGCGGGCTTGCCGGTGAAGTAGCCTGCATAGACCTCGTTGAATGCGGCAAAGTCGCCCATATCGGCCAAAAAGCAGGTGGTCTTGATGACCCGGGCCAGGTCGGAGCCGGCGGCTTCCAGGATGGCCTTGACGTTCTCGCAGCTCTGGCGGGCCTGGGCGGCGATCCCTTCGGGGATGCTGCCGTCGGCGGGGCTGGCGGGGATCTGGCCGCTGGTATAGACGATGCCGTTCACAACATAGCCCTGCACATAGGGGCCGATGGCGCCGGGGGCGTTCTTGGTGTCGATCAATTTCATACAAATGCTCCTTTTCTCATGTCTGTAAATGGGGTGTACGTGGGCTCAGCGGGCCTGCTTGCGGGCGCTGGCCTTGACCAGCCAGTCCTTGCCTTCCACCAGGCGGGTGACCATCATGGAGGCGATGGTGTCGCCGGAGGAGTTCAGGCAGGTGGCGGCGGGGTCGAAGATGAAGCCCAGGGTCGCGATGATGGGGAAGGCCTCAGCCGGGAAGTTGAACATGCTGACGATCAGCATTTCGCCCACCAGGCCGCCGCCCGGCGCGCCGGACAGGACAAAGGCCGAGAGGATGGCCACCACGATGGCCATGCCGTAGGTGCCTGCGCCCGAGAAGTCCATCCCGAAGATGCCGTACAGGAAAGCGATCTTGACGATGGAGGACAGGACCGAGCCGTCCATGTGCATGGTGCAGCCCATGGGCAGGACCAGGTCGCTGACATCCTTGGGAACGCCGATGGCGTCGCAGGCCTCTTTGTTGACGGGGATGGTGGCGGCGGAGGACTGGGTGGCAAAAGCGGTGATGGCCGGCGGGAAGATGTGCTTGATCATGGTGGTCACGCCCAGCTTGCCGGCGGCCAGGAAGGCGTAGAAGGGGAAGAAGATGACGGCGTAGAGCAGGCACAGGGGATAGTAGACCAGCATGGAGCGGCCGTAGTCGCCGATGATCTCGGGGCCGTAGGTGGCCACCAGGTTGGCAAAGTAGGCGCCCAGGCCCAGAGGGGCGATGGTCATGATGACGCCGACAAACTTCATGATGATGTCGTTGAGGTTGACCAGCAGCTTGCCCACAGGGGTCTCGTCGCCGCCGCAGGCCGACACGCAGAAGCCGATGAGGATGGCGAAGATGATGAGGGGCAGCATATTGGACTTATCCCACAGGTCCGAGAAGTCGGACACGGTGAGGGAACTGACGATCAGCTCGGCGGCGGTCTTGGCTTCACCAACCTCGGCGCTGGTCATCTCGATGGAGGTGCCGGCGGAAGGGCTAAACAGGTTGACCCAGACCAGCACGCAGGCGGCTGCGATCAGGCCGGTAAAGATGAAGGTGCCGATGGTGCCGCCCAGGATGCGGCCCAGACGCTTCATGTTGGCCATGCTGCCCACAGCAGAGGCGATGGAGACGAACACCAGGGGAACCACGATGGTGAACAGCAGGTTCAGGAAAATGTCGCCCACCGGCTTGATGGCGGTGCCCACACTGGGGGCGAAGGCGCCGATCAGCGCGCCCACAACGATGCCGCCCAGGATCAGGATCAGGTTGCCGTACTGCTGCCAGAAGGTCTTTTGTTTGATGATGTTGGACGATGTAGACATGATTCGGTCCCTCCCTTTCCGTTACAGGGCATCTACGGCGGCTTTCAGCTGGGCCATGGCCTTTTCCAGGGTGGCCCTGGGGCAGGCTGCGTTCAGGCGCATATAGCCGCTCAGGCTGCGGCCGAAGGTGTAGCCCTCGTTCAGGCCCAGCTTGGCCTTGTGGATAAAGAAATCGCGCAGTTCCTCGTTGGTCATCTGCAGATCGCGGCAGTCCAGCCACATCAGATAGGTGGCATCGGGACGGTTGGGCTTGATCTGGGGGATGTTTTTGGCGCAGTAGTCGCAGACATAGTCGAAGTTGGCCGACAGATAGGACAGCAGCTGCTCAAGCCACTCCTCGCCCTCGCGGTAGGCTGCTTCCATGGCCACCGAGCTGAATGCGTTGTTGCGGTGGATGTCCATTCCGCCCCAGAATTTGTCAAAGACGGCCTTCATCTCCTGGTTGGGGAAGATGGTGGTGCTGGCCTGCAGGCCGGCCAGGTTGAAGGTCTTGGTGGCCGAGGTGCAGGTGATGATATGGCTCGCGATCTCGGGCGAGAGGGAAGCGGTGACGGTGTGATGCTTGCCGTGGAAGATCAGGTCGGAGTGGATCTCGTCGGACACCAGGAGCGTTCCGTTCTCGATGCAGATCTCGGCCATCCGGCGCAGGTCGGCAGGGTCCCAAACGATGCCCAGGGGGTTGTGGGGGTTGCACAGCAGGAAGATGCTGCACTCCTTCGCTTTGGCGGCAAAGTCGTCGAAATCGATATGCCAGCGACCGTTTTCCTCCACCAGCTGGTTCTCCACCACCGTGCGGTCCCAGGCTTCCACCACGTCGTAGAACTCCGAGTAGACCGGCGTCTGGATCATCACCTTGTCGCCGTCCTTGCTGAACAGCTTGACGATGGCCGACAGGGCCGGAACAACGCCCAGGCTCCAGCTCATGAGGGCGGTGTCGGGCTTCCAGTGGTTGCGCTTGACCTGCCACTGCTGCACAGCCTCAAAATAGCTGTCCGGCCGGGAAGTGTAACCCCAGATGCCTTCCTCGGCTTTTGCCTTGCAGGCGTCGATGACCGGCTGCGCCGTGCGGAAATCCATATCTGCGACCCACAGAGGGATGACGTCTGCTGTGCCAAATTTTTTGACCCGCTCATCGTACTTGGAGGAACGGTTGTGGCTGCGGTCAATGACCTCATCAAAATTGTATTTCATACGAGACTCCTTTGCTTGGTTGACTCAGGATCGTCTTTCCCGTCGGCCGCCGGGCTGTCCTTGTTTGTGCCTTTACTATACCCAAGACTTGCCCCGTTGTCCAATGTACCGGAATTTATCCGGAGGAAACAATTTGGACGAAAAGTTTCTTCAAAGTGGAAATTTGGCTTGTTTTCAGGGTGCAAATGCCGTATAATGAAAAAAAGAGCCAAAAGCGGATTTTTGTGTATTTATCGGAAACTGCACAATTTGCACGAACAAAGGGGACGTTTTTTTGTGGATATAGTGCACGAAACCGGCGAACGCATCCGGTATTATCGAAAAAAGAGGCAGATGACCATCGACCAGCTGGCAGCGGCCATCTGCAAGAGCAAATCCTGCGTTTCCAAATATGAGAACGGGCAGATCGCCATCGACCTGGCCACCCTGTACGATGTGGCCGCCGCGCTGGAAGTACGGGTGACGCAGCTGCTCTATCTGCCGCCCGACCGAACCCCCGGCCTGCCGGGCGGGGCGGTCCCCGCCTTCTTTTCGGGGCTGGACCGCTTTTACTGTTACTATTACGATGGCCGGAGCAACAGCATCGTGCGCAGCGTGGGGGACATTCTGGAGGAGACGGAACCGGGGTCCTTCCATGTCCATATGTACATGAACGTGGACGATTACGGCCACTATCACCTGTGCGAAAACCTCTACGACGGCCGTCTGACCCATTTTGATACGCTGAGCCTGCTGGTCCTGCAAAACCAGCATATGGAGATGGACCTCTATCAGGTGGGCATCCCCAGCCCTTATATGAATGGACCGGTCAAGTGGGGGCTGGCATTCGGCATTTCCAGCCGCCCGCTGATGCCCACCTCCACCAAGATCCTGTTCGCCAAGAGCCCGCAAAAAGAAACGCCCGAGTTTGAAAAGAGCCTGCGTCTGTCCAAAGAGGATATCCGGCTGATGAAGCTGTACAATATGCTGACCATCCTGTGATCGCGCTGCCCCGGCGGCTGGGGCGGCGGAGGCCGGCAGAAAAAAGTCCTGTCCAGCCGACATGTGCGGATGGACAGGACACATACAGGGAAATTTAGCGCTGAGAGTGTGCGAGGCCACAAGGCCGAGTGCGCGGTTCGGCGCTAAATTTTGTCCCCAGGGGGCAGCCGCGCCGAGCGCGTCCTGCGGACGAAACAGCGAAGGCGCGGCTGGCGCAGCGCTCCGGTTTTCGCAAGGGCGTAAGTCCCGCAGCGAAAATCGGCTAAGCGCAAGAGAGCCAGGGGGAAGGAATTTCTGCCGCGCGACTGCGCGCAGAAATGGGTTCCCCCTGGAGCGTGTCGAAACGACACGCTAAGGACATCCCGCAAGGGATGTCCTGTTTTGGCATTGTAGGGGAGATGCCGCAAAGCGGAAGCTCCTTTTACGGATCTTCGGTTTTGGATGCCTCCAGCGCGGGTGCGTCCTGGACAGCCTCGGATGCTTCTGCGGTGGGCGTATCCTGGACGGTTTGGGGTGCTTCCGGTGCGGGCGCAGCCGGAATGGTCTTGGGAAGTTCCGGCGCAGGCGTATCCTGGACGGTGGTTTCGGGTGCTTCCGCTGCAGGCGCAGCCTGGGTGGCCGCAGGAACAGGAGCCGGCGCGCTGGGGTAGACCTTCACACGGCGGGCATAGATGACCCGGGTGTCGGCCAGCATATCATGCAGGGCGGTCTTTTCTTTGGTGAAGGCGGCCATGAGGTAGCCGATGCAGGCAAATCCGCTGAGGTATTTGCCCACCGTCTCCCGGTAGACCAGACTGAACAGCCCCGGGTCCGAGCCGTCCCGGGCCACCACCCGCAGGTTCATGACCCGCTTGCCGGGGGTGGCTCCGCAGCGCCATACCAGCAGGATGTTGTACAGCGCTGCCAGCAGCCAGAACAGGATATCCTGCAGGGTATGGTCAAACAATACCTGGCCCCCCAGAGGGGTTTGTTCCAGCAGTGCGAAGGGCCCTGCCAGGGCCAACCGTACCGCCAGCAGTCCCACGGCCAGGATGGCGCTGTCCAGGGCAAAGGCGGCCAGCCGCACCCAGAAACCGGCGTAGGTGCAATCTTTCTCAGTACAGGTCTGCATAGTACATCAGCCCTCCTTGCGTCTGCTGGGCCAGCTCGGTCAGCACCTGTGCCTCGGACTTGGGCATCACCTGATCCACGGCGGACAGCAGGGTGTCCAGCAGGCGGGCGGGCCCGGCTTCCAGGGTGTAGAACCGATCGACCCCGCTTTCTTCGCTGATCGCGGCTTTGGCCTCGTCGTACAGGCAGATCTGGTCGATCAGGCCGTTGTCCAGGGCCTGCCGGGCGGTATAGGTCCGGCCGTCGGCCAGGGTGCGGACGGCGGCCTCATCCATGCCGCGCCCTTCGGCCACCACTTCCACAAAGCGGTCGTAGCTCTCGTCCACCTGGCTTTGATAGATGGCGATCTGTTCTTCGGTCAGGTCGCCGGCCTTGAAGGGGCCGCTGGTGATGTTCTCCTGCCGGATGCCCAGCTTGTCGTACAGACCGGTCATATCCACCGCCGACATGATCACTCCGATGGAGCCGGTGGTAGTGTTGGGGTTGGCGTAGATGGTATCCGCCGCAGCCGACACATAATACCCGCCCGATGCGGCATAGTGGCCCATATAGCACCAGATGGGACGGCCGGTGACCTGTTTGTACTCCTGCAGCTTCCGGTACAGCTCCTCGCTCTCGTACACTGCGCCGCCCGGAGAATCCACGTCCAGCAGGATGCCCTTGTTGGACTCGTCCTGCATCAGACAGTCGATGTATTCCAGGGTGGTGGTGTGCTGGTAAGTCTGGCTGGTGTCCAGCAGGGTGGTGGAGGTCTGCTCACCGATGGTGCCCTTGACCTGCACCACGCCGATGTAATCCTCGTCCGGGGCCTGGAAGGTATAGCCGCCGGTCAGCCCCACCCCTGTGGGCTGGACAGGAACGAGGGAGGCAGCCAGTTGGTGCGTGAGTACGCTGCTGACCCCCGTGACGATGAACAGGGCGGCCGCAGCGGCCAGCCCCACGATCTGCTTGGTTTTCATTGGATCACTCCTTGCTGTTTTTGATCTGCTTGGGGCGTATCGGAAAACTCATCCATCCTGAAAACCGGAATAGCGCAGGTGCCGCGGCGCTCATGCGCCTTGCATCCGCATCTTTCTGACAAATGGTTCAGCATTTTTGACTTCTCAGATACACCTTAAAGATTACCACCAAGCGGGGCCGCGGTCAACCGTCCGCACCGCCTGCGCAGCAAAAAAGCCCCCGCCTTCCCGCAAGGGAGGGCAGGGGCGTGTTTGGTCGCAGAGGGGAGCGGATCAGTATTCCTTGGCCTGCTCTTCGCCGGTGACCACCCGCAGCGCGCCCTGGCACAGAGCCAGCAGCTCATCTTCGCCGGGGTAGACGGTGATGGGGGCGATGAAGCCCAGATACTTCTCCAGCACCTCATAGGTGTAGGGATCATAAGCGATGCCGCCGGTCAGGATGATCTGGTCCACCTTGCCGCACAGCACGGCGGCCATGGCGCCTGCATCCTTGGCGATCTGATAGTAGAAGGCGTCCTGCACCAGCTTGGCCTCGGCGCTGCCTTCCTTCACCATCTTCTCCACCACGCGGGCGTCGTTGGTGTGCAGGTAGGCGTTGAAGCCGCCGTTGCCGCAGATCTTCTTGTAGATCTCCTGCTGGGTGTACTTGCCGCTGAAGCACATCTTGACCAGGTCGCCCACCGGCACGGTGCCGCTGCGCTCGGGGCTGAAGCAGCCCTCGCCGTCCAGGATGTTGTTCACGTCCACCACCTGGCCGTGGTCGTGGGCGCCCACCGACACGCCGCCGCCCATGTGGATGACGATCAGGTTCAGGTCCTCATAGCGGGCGTCGTGCTCCTTGGCATAGCGGCGGGCCACGGCCTTCTGGTTCAGGGCATGGAAGATGGAGCGGCGGGGCAGCTCGGGCATACCGGACAGGCGGGCCTTATCGGTCAGCTCATCCACCACCACCGGGTCCACGATGTAGCTGGGCACGCCCAGCTTGTCCCCGATCTCCCGGGCCAGGATGCCGCCCAGGTTGGAGGCGTGCTGGCCCTGCACGCCCTTCTTCAGGTCGGCCAGCAGCGCATCGCTGACGGCGTAGGTGCCGCCGGGGATGGGCTTGAGCAGGCCGCCCCGGCCCACGATCACATCCAGGCTGTGGGGGTCGCAGTTCTTTTCCTTCAAAAAGTCCAGAATGATCTCCTTGCGGAAGTCCTTCTGATCGATGACGCTTGCGTATTTGGCGATTTCCTCGGTGGGGTGGCGCAGGGTCTCCTCGAACAGCAGCGTTTCGTCCTCGAACACACCCACCTTGGTGGAGGTGGAGCCGGGGTTGATGACCAGCGTTTTGATCGACATACTCTCTTCTCCTTTTTGTTTACTCAGCCTTCAGGTTGGCGGCCACGACGGCGGCCAGGGCGATGGAGTTGACCTTGGTCTGGAAAGAATCCGACCGGCTGGTCAGGATGGCGGGCACGCGGGTGCCGGTCAGGATGCAGCCGTTCTTGCACTCAGCGGTGTGTACCAGGGTCTTGTAGACCAGGTTGCCGGCCTGGATGTCGGGGAACAGCAGGATGTCGGCGCAGCCGGCGGCCGGGCGGTCCTGGGCGCCCTTGTGTCTGGCGGCCTCGGGGTCGATGGCGATGTCCATCGACAGGGGACCATCCACCACACAGCCGGTGATCTTGCCCTCGGCGTTCATCTTGCGCAGCTCGTCTGCGTCCACGGTGCAGGGCATCTTGGGGTTGACCACTTCCACAGCGGCCAGGGGAGCCACCTTGGGGCACTCCACGCCGCAGGCATGGGCCACGGCCACCGTGTTCTCAATGATGTGCACCTTGTCCTCCAGGGTGGGGTAGGTCACAAAGGCCACGTCGGTCAGGAACAGCAGCTGCTCGATCCCCTTGACTTCAAACACCGCCACATGGGACAGGGTATTGCCGGTGCGCAGGCCCACTTCCTTGTCCAGGACGCTCTTCAAAAAGGTCTTGGTGTCCAGCAGGCCCTTCATGTACATATTGGCCACGCCGTCATGGGCCAGCTTGACCGCGGTCAGGGATGCCTTGACCTTGTCGGGCTCGTTGATGATCTCATAGCCGGACAGGTCGATGTCCAGCTGGGCGGCGATCTTGCGGATGGCGGCCTCATCGCCTACCAGAATGGCGTCTGCGATGCCCTGCTTGCGGGCCGCGTCCACAGCCTCCAGGACGGCGTCGTCTTCGGCGGCTGCCACGGCCAGCTTCTGCTTGCCGCAGGTCTTTACTCTTGCGATCAGATCCTCGAAATTCATGGTACTGCACCTCGTTTTCATTTCCACTGCATAAAAAGAGGGGACACGCCCCGTTGTTAAAATAATAACACGGTATGACCCCCGGGTCAAGTGGACGCGCCGGCGCGTCCTTTTGGGATGGATGGGCCCTGCTGCACAGGGATTCAAAAGCTGTACATATTCTGCACATCGGTTGAACACATCCTGCTGGTACAATCGGGCCAGGCTGGAAAAGGGAAGCCAAAGGCCTCTTTTTGGGCCCCTTACGCTGATAGTTATAGCATTAACGAAGTCGAGAATCAATAGAAAAACGCAAAAATGACGCTGTCATGCCCTCTCTTGGCAAAATCTACAAAAAGATGAGAGATTGTTTTAAATTGTTTGGGGCATGAAAACAGAAAATCTGCACAAAACTACTTGATAAACTTTTGACAATGTGCTTTACTATGGGTGTCAGGAGGCGAGGGACGCCGCCTTGGCCCACGGGTCGTTAGAAAAATAACGACAGGGGCCGTTTGACACGGAACGCAGGGCCGCTGTATGGCAGGCCCGTGCGCAAAACAGGGAGGCAGTTTCCATGGCCATCGCCATTTATCCCGGCTCGTTCGACCCGGTCACACGGGGGCATCTGGATATCATCCACCGGGCGGCCAACATCCACGACCAGCTGATCGTGGCGGTGCTGATCAACAGCGCCAAGCGGCCGCTGTTCACCATTGAGGAAAGGGTGGCGCTGCTGACCGAGTGCTGCAAGGACCTGCCCAACGTCACCGTACAGAGCTTTGACGGACTGACGGTGGATTTCGCAAAAAAATGCCACGCCACCGTGATGGTGCGGGGGCTGCGGGCCGTCACCGACTTTGAAAACGAGATCCAGCTGGCCCAGACCAACCACGCCCTGATGCCCAGCATCGAGACGGTGTTCCTGGCCACCAGCATCAAGTGGAGCTATCTGTCCTCCACCGTGGTCAAGGAAGCGGCCCGCTACGGCAGCGACATCAGCCAGTTCGTCACCCCCAATGTGGAGAAGGCCGTGCACGAGAAATACAGCGCTCTGCGCACAGCCGGCCCGTCCTTATAAAAGGGCACATCCATGCAAAAGCCCCTGAGGGCGCATCCCAAAGGGTTTTTGATAGAAGGTTTTATTCGCAGCAAATCCGTCCTTCCACACAATCAACCATAACAGGAGGCAAACAAACATGAAAAAGATCGTCATTGCATCTGCATGCCGCACCGCCATCGGTAAGTTTGGCGGCACCCTGTCCAATGTGCCCGCCGCCGAGCTGGGCGCCATCGTCATCAAGGAGGCCATCAACCGCGCCGGCATCAAGCCCGAGCAGGTCGATCAGGTGTATATGGGCTGCGTCATCCAGGCTGGTCTGGGCCAGAACGTGGCACGTCAGGCTTCGATCAAGGCAGGCCTGCCTGTGGAGACCCCCGCTGTCACCCTGAACGTGGTGTGCGGCTCCGGCCTGGAGTGCGTCAACAACGCGGCACGGATGATCGAGGCCGGCGATGCCGACATCGTCGTGGCCGGCGGCACCGAGAACATGGATATGGCTCCCTTTGCCATGATGAAGGGCCGCTACGGCTACCGCATGGGCTACCCCATGGGCAAGAGCGAGCTGGTGGACACCATGGTCAACGATGCGCTGTGGGATGCGTTCAACAACTACCACATGGGCATCACCGCCGAGAACGTGGCTGACCAGTGGAACCTGAGCCGTGAGGATCTGGACAACTTCGCTTACAACAGCCAGCTGAAGGCTTCTGAGGCCATCAAGAACGGCGCCTTCAAGGACGAGATCGTCCCCGTGGTCATCAAGAACAAGAAGGGCGACATCATCTTCGATACCGACGAAGGCCCCCGCCTGAGCACGCCCGATGTGCTGGCCAAGCTCAAGCCCGCCTTCAAGAAGGACGGCAAGGTCACCGCCGGCAACGCTTCCGCCATCAACGACGGCGCGGCCGCTCTGGTCCTCATGAGCGAGGACAAGGCCAAGGAGCTGGGCATCACCCCGATGGCTACCTGGGTTGCAGGCGCTCTGGGCGGCGTGGACCCCTCCATCATGGGCGTCGGCCCTGTGGCCGCTACCCGCAAGGTGATGGCCAAGACCGGCCTGACCGTGGCTGACATGGATCTGATCGAGGCCAACGAGGCGTTCGCTTCCCAGTCCCTGGCTGTGGCGCACGACCTGGAGTTCGACATGAGCAAGGTCAACGTCAACGGCGGCGCCATCGCTCTGGGTCACCCCGTCGGCGCTTCCGGCGCCCGCATCCTGGTCACCCTGCTGTACGCCATGAAGCATCGCGGCGCCAAGAAGGGCCTGGCCACCCTGTGCATCGGCGGCGGCATGGGCTGCGCCACCATCGTCGAGATGGACTGAGCCTGTCTGCGAAAAAGATCCGATCCGGGCGGGGGACGCAGGCTCCTGCGCCGCCCCGGCCCGATAGTCTGAAAGGAAACGACAAAAATGGCTTTTGTGAAAACTGAAGTGCAGGGCGCGGTGGAGATCATCACCATCGACCGCCCCAAGGCGCTGAACGCGCTGAACCCCGAAGTCCTGGCCGACCTGAAGGCCGCCTTTGAGGCCGTGGACCAGGATACCATCCGCTGCATCGTGCTGACCGGAGAAGGGGACAAGAGCTTTGTGGCCGGCGCGGACATCGGCTCGATGAGCACTATGACCAAGGCAGAAGGCGAGGCCTTCGGCAAGCTGGGCAACGACATCTTCCTGATGATCGAGCAGTTCCCCATCCCCGTCATCGCCGCAGTCAACGGTTTTGCGCTGGGCGGCGGCAATGAGCTGGCCATGAGCTGCGATATCCGCATCTGCTCGGACAACGCCGTCTTCGGCCAGCCCGAAGTGGGCCTGGGCATCACCCCGGGCTTTGGCGGCACCCAGCGTCTGGCCCGCCTGGTGGGCCTGGGCATGGCCAAGCAGCTGGTCTACTCGGCTTTGAACATCAAGGCCGACGAGGCTCTGCGCATCGGTCTGGTCAACGCGGTGTATCCCCAGGCCGAGCTGATGGAGAACGCGCTCAAGCTGGCCGGCAAGATCGCCAAAAACGCGCCCATCGCGGTGCGCAACTGCAAGAAGGCCATGAACGAGGGCATCTCGCTGCCCATCGAGAAGGCCGTGGAAGTGGAGGAGAAGCTGTTTGGCGACTGCTTCGAGACCCACGACCAGAGAGAGGGCATGGCTTGCTTCCTCTCCCGTGAGAAACCGAAACCCAAGGCTGTTTTCACCAACAACTGATGTTTTAAGACAGGATAAATGAAAAAGGAGAAATTGCTATGAAAATCGGCGTCATCGGCGCTGGCACCATGGGCCAGGGCATCGCAAAGGCATTTGCACAGGTGGGCGGCAACACCGTCGTTCTGTGTGACATCAAGCAGGAGTGGGCGGACAACGGCAAGGCCAAGATCGTCAAGGGCTATGACCGTCTGGTGGCCAAGGGCAAGATGACCAAGGCCAAGGCCGACGAGATCTGCGATGCCATCACCCCGGGCATCAAGGAAGATCTGTGTGCTGACTGCGACCTGATCGTGGAGGCTGCCTTTGAGGACATGAAGGTCAAGCAGGATACCTTCTCCCAGCTGGACAAGATCTGCAAGCCCGAGTGCATCTTTGCTTCCAACACTTCCTCCCTGTCCATCACCGAGATCGGCAAGGGCCTGAGCCGCCCGCTGGTGGGTATGCACTTCTTCAACCCCGCCGACCGCATGAAGCTGATCGAGGTCATCGCCGGCGGCAACACCCCCGCCGACGTGGTGGAGAAGATCAAGGAGATCTCGGTGGCCATCGGCAAGCAGCCGGTGCAGGTCAACGAGGCTGCCGGCTTCGTGGTCAACCGCATCCTGATCCCCATGATCAACGAGGCTGCCTTCATCAAGATGGAGGGCGTCTCTGACATCGAGGGCATCGACACCGCCATGAAGCTGGGCGCCAACCACCCCATGGGTCCCCTGGAGCTGGGCGACTTCGTGGGCCTGGACATCTGCCTGGCCATCATGGACGTGCTGTACAAGGAGACCGGCGATTCGAAGTACCGCGCCTGCCCCCTGCTGCGCAAGATGGTGCGCGGCGGCAACCTGGGCTGCAAGACCGGCAAGGGCTTCTATGTCTACAACGCAGACCGCACCAAGACCCCTGTGGACAAGCTGTAACACCGTACCGCAAGGGTAACCGGGCGTGAAAGAACGTTCCCTGCAGAACCAAAAAGCCTGCGGGGAGCGGTTTTGCCCCCGCCCGATCAACAATACATTTCCAAGGGAGGAAGCAGTGATGGATTTTACTCTGTCCAAGCAGCAGCTCATGGCGCAGAAGATGTACCGCGAGTTCGCTGAGAACGAAGTCAAGCCCCTGGCAAAGCAGGTGGATGCAGAAGAATACTTCCCCAAAGAGACCGTCGAGAAGATGAGCAAGCTCGGTATGATGGGCATTTACTTCCCGACCTCTGTGGGCGGCGCAGGCGGCGACGTGCTGAGCTATGTCATGGCCGTGGAGGAAATGAGCAAGGTCTGCGGTACCACAGGCGTTATCCTGTCGGCCCACACCTCGCTGTGCGCGGCCCCTATCTATGAGAACGGCACCCCCGAGCAGAAGGCAAAGTACCTGCCCAAGCTGTGCAGCGGCGAGTGGCTGGGCGCTTTCGGCCTGACCGAGCCCGGCGCCGGCACCGATGCCCAGGGCCAGCAGACCTACGCCGTGGAGCGTGAGGACGGCTGGCTGCTGAACGGCTCCAAGATCTTCATCACCAACGCCGGCTTTGCCGATGTGTTCATCATCATTGCCGTTACTGGTACCGTGCTGGACAAGCGCGGCCGCAAGACCAAAGAGATCTCCGCCTTCATCGTCGAGCGCACCGACCCCGGTTTCAAGGTCGGCAAGCCCGAGGAGAAGATGGGCATCCGCGGCTCCTCTACCTGTGAGCTGATCATGGAAGACTGCCTGATTCCCAAGGACCGCCTGCTGGGCGTCAAGGGCCGCGGCTTCCAGCTGGCCATGGCCACTCTGGACGGCGGCCGTATCGGCATCGCCGCCCAGGCCCTGGGCATTGCAGAGGGCGCCCTCGATGAGACGGTCGCCTATGTCAAGGAGCGCAAGCAGTTTGGCCGCAGCATCGCACAGTTCCAGAACACCCAGTTCGAGCTGGCTGAGATGAAGGCCCGCGTGGACGCAGCCAAGTACCTGGTGTACGCCGCCGCGCTCAAGAAGCAGGACGTCATGAACGGCCAGAAGACCCGTTACAGCGTGGAGGCTGCCGAGGCCAAGCTGATCGCAGCCCGCACCGCCAGCGATGTGACCCGCCGCTGCCTGCAGCTCTTCGGCGGCTATGGCTACACCCGCGATTATCCGATCGAGCGGATGATGCGCGACGCCAAGATCACCGAGATCTACGAGGGCACCAGCGAAGTGCAGATGATGGTCATCTCGGGCGCGATGCTGAAGTAAGGAGGGCAATGTTACGATGAAAGCAATTGTTTGTGTCAAGCAGGTTCCCGACACTTCCGGCAAAGTGGCAGTCAAGCCGGACGGGACCCTCGACCGTGCCTCTATGGCAACCATCACCAACCCCGATGACCTGAACGCCCTGGAGGCCGCCCTCCAGCTGAAGGACGCCACCGGCTGCGAAGTGGTCGTGGTGACCATGGGCCCCCCGCCGGCCGAAGGGATGCTGCGCGAGCTGCTGGCCCGCGGCGCTGACCGTGCCGTGCTGATCTCGGGCCGTGAGTTCGGCGGTTCGGATACCTTCGCCACCAGCCAGATCATTGCCGCCGCCGTCAACAAGATCGGCGTCGGCCCTGAGGATATCGTCTTCTGCGGCCGTCAGGCCATCGACGGCGATACCGCCCAGGTGGGCCCCCAGATCGCCGAGAAGCTGCACCTGCCCCAGGTCACCTATGCCGCCGACATCCAGAAGGACGGCGACAGCCTGGTGGTCAAGCGTATGCTGGAAGACGGCTACATGATGATCCGGGTCAAGACCCCCTGCCTGATCACCTGCATCAAGGAGCTCAACCAGCCCCGCTACATGAGCATCAACGGCATCTTCACCTGCTACGACAAGCCGATGGA
Organism: Faecalibacterium sp. An58; assembly: GCF_002161515.1. Taxonomy (NCBI): domain Bacteria; kingdom Bacillati; phylum Bacillota; class Clostridia; order Eubacteriales; family Oscillospiraceae; genus Faecalibacterium; species Faecalibacterium sp. An58. Next base: position 66,919 of record NZ_NFHX01000009.1, on the reverse strand, counting down.
AGTCTTCGACTACGAGGCGCTGAAAGATGATCCCCTGATCGAGGTGGACACCATCGGCCTGAAGGGCTCGCCCACCAACGTCTTCAAGTCCTTCACTCCTCCCCAGAAGGGTGCAGGCACCATGCTCACCGGCGACGACGTGGCTGCCCAGCTTGCGTCTGTCCTCGCCAGCAAGCATCTGATCTGACGAAAGGAGCAGGATTACAATGGCTGATTTTAACGAATACAAGGGCGTGTGGGTCTTCTGCGAGCAGCGGCAGGGCGCACTGATGTCCACCGACTTCGAGCTGGTGAGCGAGGCCCGCAAGCTGGCCGACGAGCTGGGCTGCGAGGTCACCGGCCTGCTGCTGGGCGACCATGTGGAGTCCATCGCCAAGGAACTGGGCGGCTACGGCGCAGACAAGGTCATGGTCTGCGAGAGCCCCCTGCTGAAGGATTACACCACCGACGCCTACGCCAAGGTGGTCTGCGATATGGTCAACGAGTACAAGCCGGAGGTGCTGCTGATCGGCGCCACCAACATTGGCCGTGACCTGGGCCCCCGCTGTGCAGCCCGCCTGCACACCGGCCTGACCGCCGACGCCACCCATCTGGACATCGACACCAAGAAGTATGTGGACTTCCTGGCTGAGAGCTCCACCATCGATCTGTCCAAGCAGAAGTTCGACTATGAGGACCGCAACCTGAAGATGACCCGTCCGGCATTCGGCGGCCACCTGATGGCTACCATCATCTGCCCCCGGTTCCGTCCCCAGATGTCCACCGTCCGTCCCGGCGTTATGAAGAAGGCTCCCTTCGATCAGGCCAAGGCAGATGCCTGCCAGATCGTCAAGCCCGCCTTCTCCCTGACGGCTGAGGATATCAAGACCGAGGTCCTGAGCGTGGAGAAGGCCGCCACCAAGCTGGTGGACCTGATCGGCGCAGACGTGATCGTCTCGGTGGGCCGCGGCATCTCCAAGGATGTCGAGAAGGGCATCGCCCTGGCCGAGCAGCTGGCCCAGGCTCTGGGCGGCGGCGTTGTGGGCGCTTCCCGTGCCGTCACCGATGCAGGCTGGATGACCGCCGACCACCAGGTGGGCCAGACCGGCAAGACCGTCCACCCCAAGATCTATGTGGCTCTGGGCATCTCGGGCGCCATCCAGCACGTGGCTGGTATGCAGGACTCCGAGACCATCATTGCCGTCAACAAGAACGAGTCTGCTCCCATCTTCGGCGTTGCAGATTACGGCATCGTGGGCGATCTGTTCAAGGTCGTGCCTGAACTGGTCAAGGCCATCGAGGCTGCCAAGGCTGCCAAGTAAGACGGCTTTACAGTAAAAACTGCATCTCCATGCGTTCCAACGAGCGCTCCGCCTTCCGGGCGGGGCGCCCGTTTTTGTTTTGGGGGCCAGGCCAGGGCTTTTTGCCGGGCGGGCTGCACCCTTGCGCAAACGCTGTTTTATGTTATACTATACTTGAATAAAGTAAGGGAGGACAGGGCCTTGGAAGAATACCGCACCATCCGGGGGCAGGCCGCCGGGGAATATGAGGAGAAGAAAAGCCGCTTCCTGGCGGCGGCAGCCCATGTGGAAAGCGAGGAGCAGGCGGTGGCCTTTTTGGAGCAGATCCGTGCGGCCAACCGGACAGCCCGGCACAATGTCTATGCATATAAGCTGCGTGCGGGCAACCGGGAGCGCTATTCCGATGACGGCGAGCCCGCCAAGACTGCGGGCACCCCGGTGCTGGAGGTGATCGGCCACAGCGGCCTGACCGACCTGATCGTGGTGGTGACCCGGTATTTCGGGGGCATCCTGCTGGGCACCGGGGGCCTGGTGCGGGCTTACACCACCGCGGCATCCCGGGCACTGGAAGCGGCCGACCAGGTCACAGTGCAGCCGGTGGTGCGGCTGTCCATGACGGTGGAGTACCCTCTCTATGAGCGGACGGCGCTGTTGGTGGAGGCGGCGGGAGGGAAACTCGCAGATCCCGTCTTTACCGACCGGGTGGCCTTGCAGTGGCAGATGCGGGCGGGTACCCAGGCCCCTCTGCTGGACCAGCTGCGGGAGCTGACCCGCGGCCAGGGCAGGGTGGAGGTATCCCAGCCTTTCTACGGACCCATTTGAACTGGAAAATTTTTCCACCCCCCATCATTCTACCCCTTGTGACACGCCCGCTGTGGTAGAATACTGCCGGCGGACCTTGTGCCGTGATGTTGAAAGTGAGGTATAGCCGATGGATGTACGCCTGCGCACCCAAGAGATCGAGCATCTGACCCTGGCGGACTGGGCCAGTTTTTCGGACCGGAGCCATGGCCGTGCCCGTCCCGAGCCGGAGGACCCCATCCGCCCGGTCTATCAGCGGGACCGGGACCGGATCATCCACTGCAAGGCCTTCCGGCGCCTCAAGCAAAAGACCCAGGTCTTTCTCTCGCCCGAGGGGGACTTGTACCGCACCCGCCTGACCCACACCCTGGAGGTGTCCCAGATCGCCCGCACCATTGCCCGGGCCCTCCGCCTCAATGAGGACCTCACCGAAGCGGTGGCCCTGGCTCATGACCTGGGGCACACCCCCTTCGGCCATGCGGGAGAGCGCGCGCTGAACGGCCTGTGCCCCGGCGGGTTCAAGCACTATGAGCAGAGCCTGCGTGTGGTGGACCGTTTGGAGAAGGACGGCCGGGGCCTCAATTTGACCTGGGAGGTGCGCAACGGCATCGTCACCCACACCAAGGGCACCTGGGCCGCTACGCCGGAAGGCCGGATCGTGCGGATGGCGGATCAGATCGCCTACGTCAACCACGACATCGAGGACGCGGTGCGCGCGGGGGTGCTGGATGCAGCCCTGCTGCCCAAAGAGGCCACCGATGTGCTGGGCCTGACCAAGTCGGCCCGGATCACCGCCATGATCAACAGCATCCTGGTCCACACCCGGCCCCCTGCGATCCAGGCGGGCCCGGCGGAGGACGAGGCGTTCCGGGCGCTGAAGGCGTTCATGTACGACACCGTCTACGTGGACAAGGTGGCCAAACGCGAGGAACAGAAGGTGGAAAAGGTGATCGAGGCCCTGTATGAATACTACATGGCCCACCCCGAACGGATGTCCTCCCTCTATCAGCGGATCGCGCAGGAGGAAGGGGACGACCGGGCGGTCACCGACTATATCAGCGGGATGAGCGACGAGTTTGCCATCCGCGCCTTTGAGGAGCTGTATGTGCCCCGGCGTTGGCACGTCCTGTGACCGCAGCGGCCCGCGCCCCGGGACTGCGGAAGAATACCATCAAGCAAGGAAGTTATTTGGATGATCCCACACGAATATGTTGAAGAGCTGGTGCGCCGCAGCGATATTGTGGACGTGGTGGGCAGCTATGTCCAGCTCAAACACAAGGGCCGGCTGTATGGCGGGCTGTGCCCGTTCCACAACGAAAAGACGCCGTCCTTTTATGTCTACCCCGAGACCCAGAGCTTTTATTGCTTTGGCTGCGGGGCGGGCGGGGATGTGATCACCTTTGTCAAAAAGATCAATTCCCTTACATACCCCGAGGCGGTCAAACTGCTGGCGGCCCGGGCCGGTATGCCCGAACCCGAGGAGGACGACGGCACCGGCCGGATGCGCAGCCGCATCCTCTCGATGAACAAGGAGGCGGCCCGGTTTTTCCATGCCTGCCTCAACTCCAGCGTGGACGAGGCCGCCCAGGCCAGGGCTTACTGGCGGCGGCGCGGCCTGGATGACCGCACCATTTCCCGGTTCGGGCTGGGGTATGCCCCCAACGATGGACAGGCCCTCTACCACTTTCTGCGGGACAAGGGCTACACCCAGGCCGAAATGGACGCCAGCGGCCTGTTCAAGCGCAGTCAGGCGGGGCGGATCTACTGCCTGTTCTGGCGGCGGGTGATCACCCCCATCTTTGATCTGCGGGGCAACGTCATCGCCTTTGGCGGGCGGGTGATGGATGACTCCAAACCCAAATACGTCAACAGTCCCGAGACGCTGGTGTACCACAAGTCGGATACGGTGTTCGCCCTCCAGATCGCCAAAAAGAGCGCTTCCCGCCGGTATGTGCTGTGCGAAGGGTATATGGACGTGATCAGTATGCAGCAGGCGGGCATCGATACGGCGGTGTGCGCCTGCGGCACCGCCCTGACCCAAAACCAGGTCAAACTGCTGAGCGAATACGCCGACGAGGTGATCCTGAGCTATGACTCGGACGAGGCGGGCCAGAAGGCCACCCTGCGCTCGCTGGAGCTGTTCCGCAACAGCCCCGTGCAGGTGGGGGTGCTGAACATCCCCAACGCCAAGGACCCCGACGAGTACATCAAGAAGTTTGGCCCGGAGCGGTTCCGCCAGCTGCTGGACGGGGCGGGCAACGCGCTGGAATTCCGGCTGGCCCGGGCCCGGTCCAAATACGATCTCAAGCAGGATACCCAGCGGCTGGAGTACATCCAGGAGGCGGTGTCCATCCTGGCGGACGGCTCCACCCCCACCGAAAAGGAGCTGTACGCCGGCCGCCTGGCCGAGGAGACCAACCTTTCCAAGACGGCGGTGATGGCCCAGCTGGACTTGGCCGTCCGCAAGGAGGGCGCCCGGCGGCGTTCGGCCCGGCAGAAGGAGATCCTGCACTCGGGCGAGATGGATACCATCAAACTGCCCTTTGGCAAAAACGGACCCGGGGCGCTGGGGGCGGCCTCTTCCCAGCGCTGGCTGGTGGCGGCGGCCCTGCGCCAGCCCGAGTACCTGAAAAAGATCGCCCCGGCTCTCAAGCCGGAAGGGATCCTCAACGAGGACCTGCGGGAGGGCTACCAGGCCATCCTGCGCTGCTATGAGCAGGGCCGCGAGGTGAGCCTGGGAGCCGTAGCGGGGGAGATCGGGGAAAAGGCCCTGAATGAACTGAGCGCCGCTGCGGCAGAATACAGTCATGTGAGCTGCACGCCCCAGGATATCGAGATGCACCTGGAGCGGATCGCCCGGGGGGCGCCGCGCTCGGCCCAGGCCGGCGGCATGAGCGACCAGGAGCTGACCGACTACATCGCCCAGATCCGGCAGCGCAAGGGGGGCGGACAGACGGAACAAGAGGAATGAACCACACCTGTCCTGTGCGCTTTGCATCTTGACTGAAAGGAGAGACCTCTTTTGATGTCCCCAGAAAAGCTAGCAGATTCCCTGGCGCGGAAGGCACGCCGCCGGCCCCTGACCCCCGAGCAGCTGAGCCGCGCCATGGAGGCGGAGGATTTTGACCTGTCGGGGCTGGACGCGCTGTACGAGGCCCTCAAGGCCCGCGGGGTGGCCCTGGCCCCCGAAGCGGGGGAGGAGCCTGACCTGCCTCCCTTTGACGAGGCCCAGATCGGCACGCTGGAAAAGGAGCTGTCCCCCTCGGGGGTGACGCTGGACGACCCGGTCAAGGCGTACCTGAAAGAGATTGGCGCCGTGCCCCTGCTGCAGCCGGAAGAGGAACTGGCCCTGGCCCAGGCGGCCCAGCAAGGGGACGCGGGGGCCAGGCAGCGCCTGTGCGAGGCCAATCTGCGTCTGGTGGTGTCGGTGGCCAAGCGCTATGCCGGGCGGGGCCTGCCCTTTCTGGATCTGATCCAGGAGGGGAACCTGGGGCTGATGAAGGCGGTGGAAAAATTCGAGCCGCAGCGTGGGTTCAAGTTTTCCACCTATGCCACCTGGTGGATCCGCCAGGCCATCACCCGGGCCATTGCGGACCAGGGACGCACCATCCGCATCCCGGTGCATCTGGTGGAGAGCATCAACCGGGTCAAAAAGACCTCCTCGGAACTGCTGCATCAGAACGGCCGGGAACCCACCCCTGCCGAGATCGCCGTGCGGCTGTCCATCGAGCCGGACCGGGTCAGCCAGCTGCTGCAGCTGTCCCAGGAACCGGTCAGCCTAGAGACCCCGGTGGGGGAGGAAGAGGACGCCCACATCGAGGACTTTGTCCAGGACGACACGGCCGGCGTGCCGGCGGATGAGGCAGGCCGCCAGATGCTGCACCGGGAGCTGGTGTCGGTGCTGGCCAGCCTGACCCCCCGGGAGCAGCGGGTGCTGTCTTTGCGGTTCGGGCTGGAGGATGGACGCCCCCGCACGCTGGAGGAGCTGGGCCAGGAGTTCAACGTCACCCGGGAGCGGGTGCGCCAGATCGAAGCAAAAGCCCTGCGCAAACTGCGTCATCCCAGCCGGGCCAAGCGCCTGCGGGATTATCTTGAGGAATGAACGGCTGAAGCCGCGGCCCGGAGAGCCGCGGCTTTTTTGTTTGGTGAACACTGTGTGTGAAAGCAGGGTTTTTTGTCTGCTTCCCTTGCAAAAAGGCCGCCGGAATAGTAAAATAATACCATATGTATCGTAACATGGGCTACTGTGACCCAAAGGCGGATATATATACAGAAATGATCTGGAAAGAATGAAAAGGGAAGAGGAACTATGATTTACAGCATGACTGGCTACGGCCGCGCCAGCGCGGTGTGCGGCGGGCGGGAGATCACGGTGGAAATGCGCAGCGTCAACGCCCGGTACTTTGAGTACAGCTCCCGGATACCCCGGAACTGCGCCTTCCTGGACAGCCGCCTCAAGGCGCTGCTGAACAGCCGTATTGCCCGGGGCAAGGTGGAGCTGACCCTGACGGTCCAGAACACCGAGGCGTCCGACATGGCGGTGGCCGTGGACATGGAACTGGCCCGCAGCTACCAGCAGGCCTTGCGGGATATGTCCGAAAGTCTCGGCGTCAAGAACGACATCACCGCAGGGCTGCTGGCCCGTTTCCCCGATGTGCTGGTGGCCCGGCAGGCCCCGGTGGACGAGGAACAGCTGTGGAGCGATGTATCGGATGTGGCGGCTCTGGCCCTGCAGCGCTTTGTGGAGATGCGGGGAGTGGAGGGCGCCAAGATGCTGGCCGACATCGCCGCCCGTCTGGATACGGTGGAGGCCTGTGTGGACCGTGTGGAGAGCCTGAGCGCCGGCCGGGTGGAAAAGTACACCCAGCGGCTGTATGAGCGTCTGAAGGTCATCCTGGAGGACCGCTCCATCGACGACGCCCGGGTGCTGACCGAGGCCGCCATCTTTGGGGACAAGACCGCCGTGGATGAGGAGACGGTCCGCCTGCGCAGCCATATCGCCCAGTATCGGGAGATCCTGGGCAGCGACCAGCCTGTGGGACGCAAGCTGGATTTCCTCACCCAGGAGCTGAACCGGGAGGCCAACACCATCGGTTCCAAGTGCCAGGACCTGGACATCACCCGGGTGGTGGTGGACATGAAGGCGGAGATCGAAAAGATCCGCGAGCAGATCCAGAATCTGGAGTAAGGGTATGAAACTGATCAACATTGGGTTTGGGAATATGGTCAGCGCCGAGCGGCTGGTGGCGGTGGTCAGCCCGGATTCCGCTCCCATCAAGCGCATCGTCAAAGAGGCGCGGGAGCAGGGCCGGCTGATCGACGCTTCCTATGGGCGCAGTACCCGGGCGGTCTTGATCATGGATTCGGATCATGTGATCCTGTCGGCTCTGCAGCCCGAGACGGTGGCGGGCCGCGCAGGGAGCCCGGTCCAGCCCGACCCCAAATCCCCACAGGAGGAAGCATAACCATGGAAGGCGAAAAATATTTGTTTGTAGTGTCGGGGCCGTCGGGCGTCGGCAAGGACAGCGTGATGAGCCGGCTGCGGCAGGCCCATCCCGAGATCGAAAAGACCATCTCGGCCACCACCCGCGCCCCCCGCGAAGGGGAGAAGGAAGGGGTCAACTACTATTACCGCACCAAAGAGCAGTTTTTGCAGATGCTGGAACAGGGGGAGATCCTGGAGAGCAACCATTTCAATGGCAACTACTACGGCACCCTGCGCTCCGAGGTGGAAAAGCGGATGGCCGCAGGCAAGCTGACGCTGCTGAACATCGACATCCACGGCGCGGCCAACATCAAGCGGCTCTACCCCGGGTCCACCAGCATCTTTTTGCTTCCCCCGTCCTTTGATACGCTGGAAGCCCGGCTGCGGGGCCGCGGCACCGACAGCGAGGCGAACATCCGGCAGCGGCTGGCCATCGCGCAGGAGGAGCTGCGCTGCGCCGATGCGTTCGACCTGAAGATCGTCAACGATGACATCGGACGGGCCGCAGAGGAACTGTACGATGTGATGATCCGGCGCTCCGGGCTGTCCCTCTGAGCGGGACCGGAAAAGCGATACATACCACAAAGAAAGGAAGCTGGACGGATGCCGAAGACGGTGGGTGTTGCGGTGAGCAACGCGGCCTTTCACTTTGATAAGCTGTATACCTACGCGGTCATGCCCGACCAGCAAAACCAGGTGCGGCTGGGCAGTATGGTGCTGGTGCCCTTCGGCCGCGGCAGCCGCTCCCGCATGGGGGTGGTGCTGGCCTGCGACGCCGAGCCCGAGAGCGCCAAACTGAAATACATCTTTGACGTGGCGCCCGCCTCCGCCTGCCTCACTGAGGAACTGCTGGAGCTGGTGCGCTTTTTGAAGGCGCGCACCTTCTGCACCTGGTATGAGGCGGTCAAGGCGGTGATCCCCTATGGGGCCCAGTATAAGCCCGCCCTGGCCGCCGACGGGGTGACGCCCGTGCTGCAAAAGCAGCTGGTGCGCCACACCGAGATCCTGTACAGCCTGGCGGGCCCGCTGCCCCAAAAGCCCAAGCCCACAGCCAAGCAGCTGGCGGCGGTGGCGCTGCTGGGCGGGGGACCCCGCACCCAGGCGGACCTGGAGGCCCATGGGATCAGCCGGGCGGTGGCCGAAAACCTCTGTGCCAAGGGGGTGCTGGCCAGCCAGCGGGTGAACAAGTCCATCGACCTGTACGCCCACATCCCCCAGGAAGCCGAACACCTGGAGCTGACAAAAGAGCAGCAGGACGCCTATCAGGCTCTGGCCCCCCATCTGGAGACAGGCCGGCCCCATGCCGCGCTGCTCTACGGGGTCACCGGCAGCGGCAAGACCCTGGTGTTCCTGCAGCTGATCCAGCGGTGCCTGGACCTGGGCCGTACCGCCCTGGTGCTGGTGCCCGAGATCAGCCTGACCCCCCAGATGATCCGCCGCCTCAAGGCCAGGTTCGGCAGGCGGGTGGCGGTGCAGCATTCGGCCCTCAACCACACCGAGCGGCTGCTGCAATGGCAGATGATCCAGGACGGCGGGGCCGATATCGTGGTGGGCACCCGCAGCGCCGTGTTTGCGCCGCTGGAAAAGATCGGCCTGATCGTCATAGACGAGGAACAGGAGCACACCTACCGCTCCGAGTCGGCGCCCCGGTACTCGGCCCACGAAGTGGCCCGGTGGCGGGCTGCCAAAAACGGCGCGCTGCTGGTGCTGGCCAGCGCCACCCCCAGCACCGAGACGTTTTACGAGGCGCAGGCGGGGCGGTGCCAGCTGGTACGGCTGACCCGGCGGTATGCGGGCCAGCCGCTGCCCAGCGTCCAGATCGTGGATATGCGGGCGGAGCTGGCTGCGGGCAACCCCCGGGAGATCAGCCTGGCTTTGGAAGATGCCCTGAAAGAAAACCTGGCCGCCGGCAAGCAGGCCATCCTGCTGCTCAACCGCCGGGGTTACCAGACCATGGCCCAGTGCGAGGACTGCCGCCAGGTGCTCAAATGCCCCAAGTGCAGCGTGCCCATGGTGTACCACAAGGCGGGGGGCGGACGGCTGCTTTGCCACTACTGCGGTACCCAGCTGTCCCCCCGGCCCGAGACCTGCCCGGCCTGCGGGGGCAGGCTGCAATACTGGGGCTTCGGCACCCAGAAGGCGGAAGAAGAACTGGCGGCCCTGTTCCCCGAGGCGAGGGTGCTGCGGATGGACCAGGATACCACCGCCGCCAAGGATGCCCACGAAAAACTGCTGGCCCAGTTTGCCCGCCATGAATACGACATCATGGTGGGCACCCAGATGGTGGCCAAAGGGCTGGATTTTGAGGACGTGACCCTGGTGGGGGTGCTGGGCATCGATTCGCTGCTGTTTGCACAGGGCTTCCGGGCCAGCGAGACGGTGTTCAGCCTGGTGACCCAGGTGGTGGGCCGCAGCGGCCGGGCTTCCAGTCCGGGGCGGGCCATCATCCAGACCACCGACCCCGCCAACCAGGTGCTGGCGCTGGCCGCCGCGCAGGACTACGACGCCTTTTTTGCCCAGGAGATCGAATACCGGCGGCTGGGGCTCTACCCGCCCTTCTGCAGCCTGTGCATCGTCAGCTTTTCGGGCAAGAAGGAAGGGGAGGTGGCTCAGGCGGCCGCCCGCTTTGGCCAGCTTCTGGCAGGGCTGGCGGTCAAACAGCCGGACATCCCCCTGCGGGTGCTGGGCCCCACCCCCGGCAGCATCCTGATGATCAACGAAGTATACCGCTATAAACTCACCATCAAGTGCCGCAACGACAAGCGGTTCCGGGCTTTGCTGCGCCAGGCTCTGGGCCTGTACGAGCAGGAAAAACTGCCCGCCCGGGCTGCGCTGGCGGTGGATATGCACTCGGATGGAGAGATCTGACCGCGGGGCGCGCAGCGCTCCAAGTTTTGCGATTAAGGGAGGAAATGATTTATGGCAATCCGTACCATCGTGCAGGAAGGCGACCCCATTTTGAACAAGGTCTGCCGCCCTGTGACCCAGTTTGACCAGCGTCTGGCCACCCTGCTGGACGATATGCATGAGACGATGATCGCCGCCGACGGCGTGGGTCTGGCAGGCCCCCAGGTGGGGATGCTGCGCCGGCTGTTCGTAGTGTGGGACACCACCGACGCCCCCGAGGAGATCCCCGAGGGGTACGAGTACAAGTTCATCGACTTTATCAACCCTGAGATCGTGGCAGTCTCGGAGGAGACCGAGACCCACTATGAGGGCTGCCTGTCGTTCCCGGGCCACAACGGCGCCGTGACCCGGCCCGCAGCCGTCAAGGTGCGGGCCCAGGACCGCAACGGCCAGTGGTTCGAACTGGAGGCCGACGGCCTGCTGGGCCGGTGCATCCAGCACGAGAACGACCATCTGGACGGCATCACCATCATGCAGTCCAGCGACTATTTCTATGAGGACACCGAGGAGGGCCGCGAGGCCGCCCGCAACGCAAAGGAGAACTAAATGCGCATCCTGTTTATGGGCACCCCGGACATTGCAGCCGCCTGTCTGGAGGCTCTGTATGCCGCAGGGCATGAGGTCTGCGCCGTCTACACCCGGCGGGATAAGCCTGTGGGCCGCAAGCAGGTGCTGACCCCGCCCCCTGTCAAGCAGGTGGCCCTGGCCCACGGTACCCCTGTGTTCCAGCCCCGCACCCTGCGGGACGGGGGAGAGGACGCCAACATCCGCGCCCTGGCCCCTGAGCTGATCGTGGTGGTGGCCTATGGCTGCATCCTGCCGGCGCAGGTGCTGGCCATGCCCCGGTTCGGCTGCATCAACCTGCATGTGTCCCTGCTGCCCAAATACCGGGGCAGCGCGCCGATCCAGTGGGCGGTGCTGAACGGCGACAGCGAGACCGGCGTTTCCATCATGCAGATGGACGAAGGGCTGGACACCGGAGACGTGCTGGCCTGTGAAAAGATCGCCATCCAGCCCGAGGAGACCAGCGGCGAGCTGTTCGACCGGGTGACCGAGGTGGGGGCCGGCCTGCTGTGCCGCACCCTGCCGCAGATCGCCGCCGGCACCCTGACCCCCGTGCCCCAGGACCACGAGGCCGCCACCCTGGCCCCCATGCTGACCAAGGAAATGGCCCGGTTCCACTGGACCGACCCGGCATCCCACATCCACAACTGGGTGCGCGGGATGAACCCCTGGCCCGCCGCCTGGTTCGTCACCGGCGGGGGACGCAAAGTCAAGGTGATGGCCTGCCGTCTGGCTGACAGCCAGGGCGAGGCCCCCGGCACCGTCCTGCGTACAAAGCCCCTGACGGTGGCCTGCGGAGAGGGCGCCGTGGAGCTGCTGCAGGTGGTGCCCGAGGGCTCCAAGCCCATGGAGGGCAGCGCCTTTGCTGCGGGGCTGCGGCTCAAAGCGGGGGATCTCCTTTGAGGCCCCGGGGCCCGCGGGCCGCGGCGGTGGAAGCCCTGCTGCATCAGGAGCAGGGGGGCTATGCCAACCTGGTGCTGGACGCTCAGCTGGACCGCAGCGCCCTGGCCGGACGGGACCGCGCCTTCGCCGCCGCCATCTTTTACACCGCCGTCGAGCGGCAGGCTACGCTGGATTTTATCCTGGGGCAATTTCTGCCCAAGGGGGTGGACAGGCTGGACCCGCCGGTGCGGGCCATCCTGCGCAGCGCCCTGGCCCAGGCCAGGTATATGCAGGTGCCGGTCCCGGCCGCCGTCCATGAGGCGGTGGAGCTGGTCCGGGCGTTTGGCAAGTCCAGCGCGGCAGGACTGGTGAACGCCGTGCTCCGCAAAGCCTGCAACTATGACCTGTCCGCCGCCTCCTTCGAGGACGAGGTCCAGCGGCTGATGGTGCTGGGCTCGGCAGGGCGGGATGTGGCTGCGTTTCTCCGCCAATACTACCCCGATGAGGCTCTGGATATCCTGACCGCCCCGGCGGATGGAGGGCGCACCGCCCTGCGGGCCAACCCCCTCAAGACCACCCCGGAGGCCCTGGCGGACCTGCTGGCCGGGGAAGGGGTCGAGGCTGTGCCGGGCCGCGTGCCGGGCAGCCTGCTGGCCGCCTTTGAGGGCAGCCCTGCCGCCAGCCCGCTGTTTGCGCAGGGGTACTTCCATGTGGAAGGGCAGGCCAGCCAGCTGGCGGCCCTCTGTGTGGGAGCGCGGCCCGGGGAGACGGTGCTGGATCTCTGCGCCGCTCCGGGCGGCAAGACCCTGACCCTGGCCCAGGAGATGGGGGACAGCGGCCGGCTGCTCAGCTGCGATGTCACCCCCAAGCGGGTGGGGCTGATCCGCACCGCTGCCGGCCGGATGGGCCTTGGCTGCGTGGAAGCGGTGTGCAACGACGCCGCAAAGCCCAACCCCGCGTTTCCCCGGGCGGACCGGGTGCTGGCCGACGTGCCGTGCAGCGGCCTGGGTATCCTGCACAAAAAGCCGGATATCCGCTACAAGACTCTGGACGAGCCCCGCCGCCGGCAGCTGCTGGATACCCAGCGCGCCATTCTGGACTGCGCCGCCGGCTACCTCAAGCCGGGCGGGCGTCTGGTCTATTCCACCTGCACCATCCATCCCGACGAAAACCAGGCCCAGATCCAGGCGTTTCTGGAGCGGCAGCCGGATTTCCGGGTGGTGCGGCCCCAGCCGGCCCTGCCCCAGGACATGGAAGCCGGCCCTCTGGGGGCCCTGTCGGTGCCCAGCCGCACCGGGATGGACGGCTTTTTCATCTGTGTATTGCAGCGGGACTGAGAGGGCCCACTGCGCGGGATCTGCCTGCCGGGCAAGCGGGGGTGCGGCTGCATCCGGGCTTTCCCGGCGCCGGCATACCGGGCAGAGCGCGCTCGTGCCGCTGCACAGGAGACTACCATGGAACACAAACGCTGCATATCTTCCCTGACTGTTGAGGAACTGGCCGCCGAGATGAAGGCCATGGGCCAGCCGGCCTTCCGGGCAAAGCAGATCTTCCACTGGGTGCACCAGAAACTGGTCACCGACTTTGCCGCCATGACCGACCAGCCCAAGGCCCTGCTGGCCCGGCTGGAGGAGGCGTATTATATCGCCGCGCCCCGGATCGAACGGCGGCAGCAGGCAAAGGACGGCACGGTCAAATACCTGCTGCGGATGGCGGACGGCAACTGCATCGAGACGGTGGTCATGCGCTATCACTATGGCTGCACCGTCTGCGTGTCCACCCAGGTGGGCTGCCGGATGGGCTGCCGCTTTTGCGCGTCCACCCAGGCCGGCCGGGTGCGGGATCTGGAGGCGGGGGAGATCTGCTCCGAGATCTACACAGCCCAGAAGGACATCGGGGAGCGCATCTCCCACATCGTCCTGATGGGCATTGGGGAACCGCTGGACAACTTTGACCAGGTGATGAAGTTCCTCTCCCTCATTTCGTCCCCCGACGGGGTCAACATCGGTATGCGCAACATCAGCCTTTCCACCTGCGGCATCGTGCCCCAGATCGACCGGCTGGCCCAGCGCAAGCTCCAGCTGACTTTGTCCATCTCGCTGCACGCCCCCAACGATGCGATCCGCAGCCAGATGATGCCGGTGAACAACGCCTACCCGGTGGCCCAGCTGATGGACGCGGTGCGCCGCTACCAGGACACCACCGGCCGCCGGGTCAGCTTTGAATACTCGATGGTGCGGGGCGTCAACGATTCCGACGCCTGCGCCCGGCAGCTGGCCGGCCTGATCCGGGGGATGGGGGCCCATGTCAATCTGATCCCCATCAACCCGGTGGACGGCAGCCCCTATTCGGCCACCGACGCCGAGAATGTCCGGCGCTTCCAGGCCAAGCTGACGAGCCTTGGAGTCAACGCCACCGTCCGCCGCAGGCTGGGCAGCGAGATCAGCGCAGCCTGCGGCCAGCTGCGCCGGGAGGAGATGGTCCAGGCGCAGCACACACAGCCGGATGGGAAAGGAGATGCCTATGAAACTTGCAGGGAAAACTGATGTGGGCCGGGTCCGGCGGGAAAACCAGGACGACTTCCGTGCGGGGGAATTGCCCGGCGGCGCGGCCTGGGGCCTGGTGTGCGACGGGATGGGCGGCGCACGGGGAGGCCGGGAAGCTTCCCATGGGGCCTGCGATGTGATCGAGCGCTGCTTCCAGGACCAGTATGGACGCTGCCTGCCCGGCGCCGAGGAACAGTTCCTGACCCAGGCGCTGGAAAACGCCAACCACTATATCTTCCAGAAATCTGCCCAGGAGGAGGCTTTGGCCGGCATGGGCACCACGGTGGTCTGCACCCTGGTGCGGGATGGCCGGGCCTATATCTGCCATGCAGGGGATTCCCGGGCCTACCTGTTCCACACGGGGCGGCTGCATCAGCTGACCCACGACCATTCCTATGTGCAGGAGCTGGTGGACTGCGGCACCATCACCCCCGAGGAGGCGGAACACCATCCCCAAAAGAACATCATCACCCGCGCTCTGGGGGTGGATTACCGCCTGGGGCCGGACAACAACTCGGTGGTGGTGCTGCCGGGGGATATGCTGCTGCTGTGCTCGGACGGGCTGACCAACGCCCTGACGGTGGGGGAGATCGAGTCGCTGCTGAACAAGGTCAACTTCTATGACCTGCCCGACCGGCTGATCGACGCGGCCAACGCGGCGGGCGGCCAGGACAACATCACGGCCCTTCTGCTGGGCATCGAGCCGGTGGAGGTGCAGCGCCATGGATAATCTGATCGGCAAAAAGCTGGACGGCCTGTATGAGGTGCGGGAGCTGATCGGTTCAGGAGGGATGGCCAACGTCTACAAGGCGGTGGCGGTGGGCCAGAACGGCCCGGTGCCCGCCGGCACGGTGGTGGCGGTCAAGGTGCTGCGGGCCGAGTATATGCACGATCCGGACCTGGTCAACCGGTTCAAGAACGAGTCCAAGGCCATCTCGCTGCTGCACCATCCCAACATCGTCAAGGTGTACGATGTGTCGGTCACCGACCGGCTGCAATATATCGTGATGGAGTATGTCAACGGCATGACGTTGCGGGAGTACCTCAACGAGCGGGGCGGCAGGCTGACCAGCCGGGAGACGGTCCACTTCATCTCCCAGATCCTGCAGGCGCTGGACCATGCCCACCGCAATGGGGTGGTGCACCGGGACGTCAAACCCCAGAACATCATGCTGCTGGACAACGGCCAGCTGCGAATGATGGATTTCGGCATCGCCCGGATCTCCCGGGCCGAAAACCAGCTGATCAGCGGCAAGGCCATGGGCAGCGTCCACTATATCAGCCCCGAACAGGCCAAAGGGGAAATGACAGGCCCCCGCAGCGACATCTACTCGGTGGGCGTGATGATGTACGAGATGCTGTCGGGGCGGCTGCCCTTCGACGGGGACGACGCGGTCAAGGTGGCTCTCAAGCAGATCACCGACACCCCCCAGCCCCTGGCCCAGGCCGCGCCCGATACACCGCGGGCCCTGGTGGAGATCACCGAAAAGGCCATGGCAAAGCTGCCCGAGAACCGCTATGCCAGCGCCCGGGAGATGCTCAGCGCCCTGGACCAGTATGTCAAGGACCCGGATGTGGTCTTTGCCTACAAGTATATCACGGAGGAAGCACCTGAAAAGGTGGTCAAACAGACAATGAGCCAGAAAAAAGAGCCACATACCGCAGGGCCGTCCGGCCAGCGGCCCCATAAACGGAAAAAGAAGCGTTCGGTATTCATCCCGGTGCTGCTGGGCATCACGGTGGCCTTTGCCGTGGCCTGCGCCGCTCTGTGCCTGATGATCCTGCGCAACGCCAACAATATGCTCACCGACCAGAAAGCCGACATCGTCCTGGAGGACTATGTGGGCGAGACCCGCACCGAGGCCGAGGCCAGCCCCCAGGTCAGTTCGGGACAGATCAACATCGAGTGGGTGGAGGAATACAGCAGCACCTACGGCGAGGGCTATATCTACAAGCAGTCCCCGGCGGCGGGCCGCGTGGTGCGGGAAGGGCAGACCGTCACCCTGACCGTCAGCCTGGGCACCCAGTATGTCACCATCCCCGACACCACCAACTATGTGCAGGCCGACGCCGAGCAGCTGCTGCGGGACAGCGGCCTGTCGGTGCTGGTGGTGCAGAACGTGGAGCCTTCGGTGGCGGTGGGCGCGGTGATCCGCACCGACCCTGTGGCCGGCACCGTGGTGCCTGCGGGCAGCACTGTGGTGGTGTATGTCAGCCGCCAGCAGGTCACCACCACCACCACCGTACCCTCGGTGGTAGGCATGACGGTGGATGACGCCCGCACCCTGCTGGTGCAGAACCGTCTGACCCTGGGCAGCCAGACCCAGGCTTACAGCGACCAGCCTGTGGGCACCATCATTGCCCAGGAGACGGCGGCCGGGTCCACCGTCAAGTTCAACACCCGGGTCAATGTGACGGTATCGGCCGGGCCGGAGCCTGCGCCCGAACCGCCCGCCAGCTCGGATGCGGGCAGCGGCGCGGACAGCGGCGGCGACTGGTGGAGCGACCTGTGGGGCAGCGGCTCCTCCAGCTCCTCCTCGGAGGGGCAGAGCGGCAGCTCCAGCTCGTCGGACACGACCACCATCTGGCCCTGGGATTGGTTTTGACGGGGGCGCAGGATGGACGGATATATCGTGAAAGGCATCGGCGGCTTCTACTACGTCAAGACATCGCAGGGCGTGGTGGAGTGCAAGGCCCGGGGCATCTTCCGCAAGCAGCGGCGCAGCCCTGTGGCAGGGGACAATGTCACCCTGGCCGTGGAGAACGGCGCCGCCGTCATCGACCAGATCGCTCCCCGCAAAAACGTCTTTGTCCGGCCGCCGGTAGCCAATCTGGATGTGCTGTTCCTGGTGGCCAGCACCACCCAGCCCTCCCCCAGTACCCTGGTGCTGGATAAGCTGTCCGCCATTGCGGTGGATAAAGGGGTGCAGCCGGTGGTGGTCTGCACCAAGAGCGATCTGGCCGGTGCGGATTTTCTGGAAAAAGCCTATGCAAAGTCCACCCTGCCCTTCATCCGGATCGACTACGAGACAGGGGAAGGTCTGGACGAGGTGAAAGGCTGGATCAGCGGACGGCTGTGCGCTTTCTGCGGCAACTCGGGGGTGGGCAAATCCACCCTGCTCAACGCACTTCTGCCCGATGCCGGGCGGGAGACGGCGGCCATCAGCCGCAAGCTGGGCCGGGGCCGCCACACCACCCGGGAAGTGACCATCTTTGAAGCTTTTGGAGGGCGCATTGCCGATACGCCGGGCTTTGCCAGCCTGGAGGCCGGCAGGGCGGGCTATATCCCCAAGGAAGAACTGGAGCTGGCCTTCCCGGAGTTCGGGCCTTATCTGGGCCGGTGCCAGTTCACGGGCTGCTCCCACCGCAGCGAAAAGGGCTGCGCCATCCGGGAGGCTCTGGCACAGGGACTGCTGTCCCAGACCCGCTACGACAGCTACTGCGCCATGTACGACGAGGTAAAGGACGTCAAAGACTGGGAACAGCCCCGGCGGCAGGAGCCCAGCCTGTAAAAAAACCCGCCCGGACGGGATGGGGAGAGAAAAGGAGTGACGCTATGCCGCGCTGTGTGATCCTTTCGGCCTGCCCGGTCAGCGGGCAGATGGCTGCGGCGCTGCGGCCCGACGATCACCTGATCGCCTGCGATGCAGGCTACCGCAGCTGCCAGGTGCTGGGCCGCAGGCCCGACGCTGTGGTGGGGGATTTTGATTCGGCCCCCCGGCCCCAGGCCCTGCCCGGGGAGGAGCTGGTGGTGCTGCCCCATGTAAAGGATGACACCGACACCGAATACGCTGCCAAGCTGGCGTCCCGGGAGGGATACCGGGAGGTGCTGATGCTGGGCTGCCTAGGCGGCAGCCGGCTGGAACACACCCTGGCAAATCTCTGCACCGGCCTCGGGCTGGAGCAGCGGGGGGTGCGGACCACCCTTCTGGATGAGCACAGCCGCCTCACCTATCTGCTGCCGGGACAGAGCCGCGCCTACCCCAAAGGGGAATATTTCTATCTGTCCGTCTTTCCCATGGAAGGGCGGGCCGCCGGGGTGAACATCCGGGGCGCCTTTTATGAGCTGACCGACGCCACACTGACGGCGGGTTACCCTCTGGGGGTCAGCAACGAATACGCCCCCGGTTCGGACTGCATCACCCTGTCGGTGCGGGAAGGGGCCCTGCTGGTGGTGGAAACAAAGCCGGATGCCCCCTGATCGGAACATTTTGGGCCTCTGCCGCCTATAATAGGGCAAAGAAGGAAAGGCAGGGAACCATTTATGCAGATCATCGTCATCAAGAGCCCGCGATGCCTGGCCGGCTTGCTGCGCCTGCTGTTCGGCGTCCGGAAAGAAAACTGAATCCAAAGCCGGAAGGCCCGCAGAGCCGCTTGCAAGTCAAGCCGCCCTGCGGGCCTTGCTGCGTCCGGTCTAAACCCGGCCGGCTGCCGCATAAAATGGACCATGCGCAATGGGACATGAACGCGGACAGGAAAGGAGCGCCATCAACAATGGAACTGAAGGTCTTCCGTGATATACTCTACGCCGGGGGCGGGTGCTGCACCGTCCAGGCAGAACTGCCGGTGGAGGCCGAGATCCTCATCTCGGATTATCTGCCCCAGGTGTTCAAGATCGTCAAGTGCTTTGCGCGGCCGGTGGTGCTGCAAAAACAGCTGCAGCCGGGCCGCCTGAATCTGGACGGGTACATCCGCTGCACCGTCTACTACCAGGGGGAAGAAGGGGCCGGCCTGTGCCAGACCGAGCAGAAACTGCCCTTCCACAAAAGTCTGGAGCTGCCGGAGTTCTCTTTTTCCTCCTGGAGCGCCGTGGTGGAAGGGGAGACAGAATACCTCAACTGCAGGGCGGTCAACCCGCGGCGGATCGAGGTGCGGGGCGCCTATGAGCTGACGGCTTCGGTGTCGGCCCAGTGCAGCACCGAGGTGATCACCGGCCTGGCCGACTGCGGCATCCAGCAGCGCCTGGATCTGCTGCAGGGGGTGCGGCGGGCCGCCGTCCTGGATAAGCTGATCTCGGCCGATGGTCCCATCGCTTTTGCCCAGCCCCCCGCCGCCGTGCTGGACGTCAGCGGCAGCGCCTTGGTCAAAGAGGTGAAACTGCTCAGCGGCAAGGCGGTGGTCAAGGGCGAGATCCATGCCCAGTGCGCCTGGCGGGCCGGGGATGGGGGCGGACTGCAAAGCCAGGATGCGGTGATCCCCTTCAATCAGATCCTGGATGTGGAGGGGCTGTCGGAGGACTGCCAGTGCCTGTGCGTGGCCGAGCCGGTGGGCTTTACCATCGCGGAGGGAGAGCAGGGAGGACCCGGCAAACTGACGGCCACCGCCCTGCTGCACCTGCGCGCCTGGCGGCCTTATGAGCTGCGCTGCGTGGCGGACGCCTTTTCCACCCAGTGCGAGATTCTCAGCGAGACGGCCCCTCTGGAGGCGGAACAGCTGGCCTGCATGGTGGACCAGAGCGTTGCCGTGACCTGTTCGGGGCCGCTGCCGGATGAGAATACCCGGCTCTTGGCCTGCTTTGCCTCGTTTGGGCCGGTGTCGGTGGAGATGCAGGGGGATGCCCCGGTGCTGACGGCCAAGGTGCAGGTGACTGCCTTTGGCCAGAACAGTCTGGACGAGATCGACAGCTATGACAAATCCGCCGAACTCACCCTGCCCCTGGCCGGCTGCCCCGCAGGGGAGCTGTATGCCGAATGCTGGCTGTCCGC
This sequence comes from Faecalibacterium sp. An58, assembly GCF_002161515.1. Lineage (NCBI taxonomy): Bacteria > Bacillati > Bacillota > Clostridia > Eubacteriales > Oscillospiraceae > Faecalibacterium > Faecalibacterium sp. An58. The sequence goes on along the minus strand of NZ_NFHX01000009.1, from coordinate 46,749 downwards.
GGAGGACGTCCGGGCCGCCTGTACCGGCGGGACGCTGGAGGTGACCGTCAGCGCCCGGGCCCAGGGAGCGGTGCTGCGGCGGGAAAGCAGGCCCTTTGTCAGCGAGATCCAGACAGGGGAGCCTCTGGCCCCCGCCGACCCGGACATCTCCCTGCGGATCTATTACGCCCAGCCGGGAGAGGAACTGTTCGACATCGCACGGCGGTTCCATGTCTCCCCGGGGCAGATGCTGGAGGCAAACGGCCTGGAGCCCGACACCCGCACCCTGGCGGCGGCCTGCCGCCTGCTGGTGCCCGGCGCCTGAGAGGAGGAAGATACACCGTGGAAAATCCTGTACTGTATCGGGAGATCGGCGCCAGGACAGGCGGCGATATCTACATCGGAGTGGTGGGCCCGGTGCGCAGCGGCAAAAGCACCTTGATCAAGCAGTTTATGGAGGCCCTGGTGCTGCCCGCGCTGGAGGACCCTGCCGCCCGGGCCCGGGCCCGGGATGAGCTGCCCCAGTCGGCTGCCGGCCGCACCATCATGACCACCGAGCCCAAGTTCATCCCGGAGACGGCGGTGCCCCTCCAGCTGGAGGGGGGCGGCGAGTGCCGGGTGCGGCTGATCGACTGTGTGGGTTATATGGTGGAGGGGGCCATGGGCCACGAGGAGGACGAGAAGCCCCGGATGGTCAAAAGCCCCTGGTTCGACGAGGCGGTGCCATTCGACCTGGCGGCCGAGACTGGCACCCGCAAGGTGATCCGGGATCACTCCACCATCGGCGTGGTGGTGACCACCGACGGCACCATCAGCGACATCCCCCGGGCGGGCTACGAAAAAGCCGAGGCGCGGGTGATCGCAGAGCTGGAGGAGCTGGGCAAGCCCTATGTCATCCTGCTGAACAGCGCCCATCCCGACGCCCCCGAGACCGTCCGGCTGGCGGCCGCCATGGAGGGGCAATACCACCGGTCGGTGCTGCCGGTCAGCTGCATCGACCTGGACGCCCCCGCCCTGGAAAAGATCCTGGAAGGGGTGCTGTATGAGTTCCCCGTGCGGGAGCTGGATTTTGCCATGCCGCGCTGGGTGACCATGCTGGAGAGCGGCCATTGGCTGCAAAGCAGCGTCTATGGGGCGGCCATGGATTTTGCCAGCCGGGTGTCCCGCATGAAGGACCTGCAAAGCGGCGGCCAGGGCCTGGCCTGTGACGCGGTGCAGCAGTCGTCTGTCACCGGGATGGATCTGGCCGAGGGCAGCGTCCGGGTGACGGTGGAGCTGAAACCTGAGGTATTTTACCAGGTGCTCAGCGAGCAGACCGGGCTGGAGATCGGGGACGAAGCGGGTCTGATGCCCTGCATCATCGAGCTGGCCCGGGCCAAACGGGAATATGAGAAGCTGCGCAGTGCCCTCGAGCAGGTGGAGGCCACCGGCTATGGCATCGTGATGCCCTCGGTGGAGCAGCTGCACCTGGAACAGCCCCAGATCGTCCGGCAGGGGGGACGGTACGGTGTACGGCTGGAAGCCAGCGCACCGTCCATCCACATGATGCGGGCGGTGATCCGCACCGAACTGAGCCCCATCGTGGGCAGCGAACGCCAGAGCGAGGAACTGGTGGAGAGCCTGCTGGCCGACTGCCAGGAGGATCCGGTCAAGATCTGGGAGTCCAACATCTTTGGCAAGAGCCTGCATGAGCTGGTCAACGAGGGGTTGCAGGCAAAGCTGCTGCATATGCCCCAGGAAGCCCGCACCAAAATGCAGGAGACCCTGGAGCGGGTAATCAACGAGGGCTGCACCGGCCTGATCTGCATTCTTCTATAAAGAGCGAAAAGCGCGCCGTCCATGCATACCTGCACGGGCGGCGCGTTTTGCTGCTGCCTATTCTTCCCGCAGGGCCTGCTCGGTGGTGCGGCGGTCGCCCGCCAGGCTGCGGGAGGCAAAAATCCCGCCCGGGCGCCCCATGCGCACAGGCGGGATGACGGATCTTTCAGTTCCACCCGGCGATGCAAGTCAGCATCTGCTGGGGATAGCCATAAAGGCTGGCGGGCCAGTTGGAGAGGTTGGACGTGTTGGAGCAGACCAGATAGTCGATGGTCTCGCCCGAAGGTCCCGGTATCAGCTGGCTAATGATGACCACATGGCGCCAGCTGCCGCCCTCGCCCATCTGGATCAGGTCGCCGGGCTGGCAGAGCCGGCGGAAGGGGCCGGGCTGGCCGCCTGCACCGAAGAAGCACTGGCCGCCGGGGCCGCGCCGCAGGCCGCTGCGGCGCCGGCCAGGGCGGCGGCAGCGGACAGCTTGAGAAAATCACGTATTTTCATGGAAATGCCCCTCTCGTTCAAACAGAAGATAAATGTGATACAGTGCACTGTTCTGCTATTATCATAAAGCAAGAGGGTGCGTTTGTCCAATACTTGGTTGTTATAGTGATTCATGCGCGTAAAGCATGGAAATGTCACAGGATGAACACAAATCAGACGGAGCGGAGGCGGCTCTTTTGGGCTGTCCGGACGGGCGGTTTGTCCGGGAAAGTTCCCCCCGAAAAAGCGAACAGGCCGATTTGGAAAAGTATACCTTTCCAAACCGGCCCGAGCGTCCATTTCTCAGGATGGATTATAACATAAAATAGTGGCCTGTGCAATGAAAAACAGACTGCGTATCACCCAAAAATACCAGTCCGGAATTGTATACCCTTCCAAACTCCAGGCAAAAATTTCACTTTTTGTGTGGATGTAAACGTATGAACGCAAAAAAATGCATAGCACTCTTGTTGTCTGCTGTCTTTGCGGTGCTGACATTGGCTGGCTGCGGCAGGTCAGATTATTCCGCGCTGGCGGCTAAAACCCTCAACGAGGCACAGGGGAACCGCCCAGCGGTCACCTTTGAAACCCATCAAAAGCTGACCAGCGCCCTGTGGGCCGCGCTGGAAGAAGCGGCACAGCTCTCTGACATCCAGCAGGCCATGACCCGGAACAACGGTATGCAGGAGCTTTTAACGGGCCGCTATTCCTTGGAGATTTACACGGTCAGCGGTTCTCTGCGTCCTCAGGATGCCGCCGCCAAAATCGCACAGGAGATTTTGGATACCCTCTCGGGCAGGCGGGAGGAAGGATTCATCAGCATGGTCAAATCCGACGGCAGTTATTACGCAGCTGTGCTGACCTGGCGCAGCAGCAGCGGGTCGGGAAGCGATGATTCCGGCAACAGCGGTGCCACAGACCCGGACGAGCCTGTACAGGCCACTTACCCGGTGCAATGGGATGAAAGCACAAAAACACTGACTTTCCGCAAAGGCGCAGCTGCCATTATGGGGGACACAACTTTAAGCGAACACTCTACCCTGGAAGGACTGAATGCGGAACAGGGAATAGCGGAAGATAAAAGATTTGATAGTAGTAATTTTTCGCTGACGGATGTTGTGCACCTTGTGGTGGAAGGAAACAGCGGGGTGACTAGCATCGCAGATGGAATCGACGAAAATGATCAGTTTTTAAAAAGAGTAGACGCTTTTTATTATTCTCCTGTGCTAACAACAGTTAAACTAGATGGAGTAAGTTCAATAGGAAGCGGTGCATTTGCCAGCTGTCAGCAGCTTGAAGAAGTCAAAGTATCCGGACAAAATAATCTTATAATCGGCGGATTTTCGTTTGCTATGTCTCCTTCTTTAACCAGTGTGGATATATCCGCATCAAATAAACTTGAAATCATGAGTGGTGCCTTCAATAGCGGCTTTCCTAGCGGTGTAAACGCTTATTTTTCAGGTGCCGAAATATATATTAAGGATGATGCGTTTCATACTATTTCTGTTAGTCCTAATATAATCGAGATGACATTCAAAGGTGAAGTAAAGGAAATTGGCAGTGCCGCTTTTGGAACACCTTCAACACAGGCCGGTGGCATTGTATATCATTCCTATCTTAAAATTCACTACGCGGAAGGCGGCGCGGCGGCAGCAGAAGCTTTTAGACAAGTATGCCCAGAAGATGATTTGTCCAAAGCCGGCCTCCATGAAAAGAACTTTGAATGAGGCGCGCCTATGCAAGTGGAAGTACATCTTTTGGACTATCTGGCCTGGCGGGCGGGCTGCGCCTGCCTGAGCGATCTGCACCGGCCGGGGCCCGGCCAGCGGGCGAGGCTGCGCCGGGCGCTGGCCGAACTTGCGCCCGACTGCGCGCCTCAGCGGGAATGGGATGACGCGGTGGCCTACCTCACCGGCGGGCCGCCCGCGCCCAGCCCTGAAGCCGCCCAAGCTGCCCTGCTGGCCTGGCTGGCATAAAAGCCCCGGCCGGGACAAAATAAAAACCCGCCTTTTCCGCTTGTGCAGCCGGGAAAGGCGGGTCTTGTTTTTTACAGCGGGATCATTTGACCTCGCTGTTGTGCTTGGCCTGGAAGTAGGAGCGCAGGGAGTTGACCACGATGGTCAGGCCCAGAGCGATCAGCAGCACGGCAATGATCAGCTGCAGGCCCTCCAGCATAAAGGTGGCGCTGCCTGCCTGGAATGCCTGGATCAGAGCGATCAGACGCTCCACCAGAGCAGTGAAGGTGACGCAGAGCATGATCACCAGGGGAGGGAACAACATCTTGTTGTTGCGGCCGGTGACCTTGAGGAAAACGCACAGGGTGACCAGCACCAGGGCGCTGAGCAGCTGGTTGGCCGAACCGAACAGGGGCCAGATGTTGGAGTAACCCACCTTGGTGAGGATGAAGCCGCACACCAGGGTGACCACGGTGGCAAAGTAGGTGTTGCACAGCAGCTTCCGCCAGCCCTCGGCGTGGGCCATGTCGTCCACGCTGAACAGCTCCTGGAAGCTCATCCGGCCGATGCGGGCCACGGCGTCCAGGCTGGTGAGGGCCAGAGCGGATACGCACATGGTCATGAAGCACTGCGCCACATAGACCGGCACGCCGAACATCTCCAGGAAGCCGGCCACGCCCCGGCTGAAGATCTGGAAGGGGGTGCCGGCGGCAGCGGTGCCGTCAGCGGCGGCAGAGGCGCCGGCCACACACAGGGCCAGTACCGCCAGCAGGCTCTCCAGCACCATGGCGCCATAGCCTACCTTGAGCATATCCTTCTCGTTCTCCACCGTCTTGGAGGAGGTGCCGGAGGACACCAGACTGTGGAAGCCCGACACGGCGCCGCAGGCCACCGTGACGAACAGGATGGGGAACAGATCGCCCAGGCTTGCGTTGTGGAAGCCGGTAAAGACGGGCAGGTTCATGGTGGGATGGGCCACCAGCAGGCCCACCACGGCGCCCGCGATCATGCCGATGAACATGAAGGTGGTCATATAGTCGCGGGGCTGTTTCAGCAGCCACATGGGCAGTACGGCTGCAAAGAAGATGTAGACAAAGGTGATGTAGGTCCAGGTGTTCTGATCGGCGATCAGGGGCATCATCATGCCCAGGGCCAGGGCGGCCACGGTGCACACCAGGCCCACGGCGACCTCTTTCCAGCCGGTGAAGTGGAACTGCTTTTGCAGCAGGCCGAAGATCATGGCAAAGACGATGAACAGCAGCGAGATGGTGCCGGCTGCGCCGTTGCTCTGGGCGGCCTCCACCAGTGCGCCGTCGGTGCCGAAAGCGTTGAAGGTGCCGGCCACCATATCGGCAAAGGCGGCGATGACCAGCAGGGTGAACAGCCAGCAGAACAGGAGGAACAGCTTGCGGCCCAGCTTGCCGATGTATTTCTCGATCAGCAGGCCCATGGATTTGCCGTCGTTCTTGACGCTGGCGTACAGGGCGCCGAAGTCGGTGACGGCGCCAAAGAAGATGCCGCCCAGCAGGATCCACAGCAGCACCGGCAGCCAGCCGAAGGCGGCTGCCTGGATGGCGCCGGTGACGGGGCCCGCCCCGGCGATGGAGCTGAACTGATGGCTGAAAACGGTCCAGCCGTCGGTGGGGACGTAGTCCTTGCCGTCGTTCAGGCGAACGGCAGGGGTCTTGGCGGTGGGATCGATGCCCCAGCTCCTGGCGATCCAGCGCCCATAGAGGGCATAGGCCGCGATGAGGCACACCGCCGCGATGAGGACGATTACGAGTGTGTTCATGATTTTCCCTTCTCTCTTTTGATTTGGACGAGCCTGAACGACCGGCCGCGCCGGGCGCTTTGGATGGTCCAGACAGGCCCTGCCCCGTGGTCCGGGGCGGTGGTTCTCCAGCCGGCTGCGCGGAAATGCCGCATGAAAAAAGCCTCCGCCCTTGCAGGACAGCCCGAAGGCTGCTGCAAAGACGAAGGCTGAATGCTCCGCGTTACCACTTTGCTTGCCGCCCCGAAAGGCGGCCGCTCTGCCGCGGCGGAAGGCTCTGGGCCTCTTTACCGCGTGCCCATTCTAACGGCGGGCTTCCCGGCCTGGGTTACTGGGCGCGGTGCGCCGTTCACACAGGCTGCTTGCAGGGGATGGCCGGCCCGCTCCTTGCTGCCGCCTTCCCATCGTCGGCGACTCTCTGCAAGCGGTGTGCGGGCAGGTGCGTCCTGTTCATCGCATTTGGCATCTGGCTTTTGAACGACACAAAAGTAGCACGAGGATGAAAGCTTGTCAACCGTTTGATGAAGATTTGTATGGGGTGATAAAACTGTGAGGGGAAAGTGAACAAACTTTGAACAGTTTTTGGCTGCTCACAGCTCGTCTTCGGTCAGCTTGTTGATGAGCAGCTGGTAAATTTCGTTGCCCTTGAGGATGAACTGGCGTTTGACCAGCTCGGCGGTCAGGCGGTCGGGCATCCCCAGCTCGAGGCAGAACAGCTTTTCGTCCAGCCGGTTGATCATGCAGCGGACGGTGCAGTGCCCGTCTGTCCGCTCCGAGATAACGGCGCTGTATTCGGCCTGTTTGCGGGTCCACAGCTGCGCCTTGACCACAGCGGCCACCGCCCGTTCCCGGACGCTGAGAGGCAGGTCGTAGGCCAGCTCCCGGGCCACGCGGCGGCCCTTTTCGGTGATGGTGAACTGCCCGTCCCCGTCCTGCTGCACCAGGCCCTGGCGCTTGATGTCGTCCAGACAGGAGCCGATCTCAAAATAGTTCACCAGCTGCGCGTCCATCAGCCCGGCCTCAAGCTGCTGCTGGGTGATGGGGCCGCTGTGCTGGACCAGGTAGCACAGCAGCAGACGGATCTCGGTGCTGTTGTTCAGCCCGCCGGGCCGGACCCCGGCGGTAAAAGCATCGCGTTCAGCCATGGTTCTTCACATCCTTTATACACAAGGGCGGGCGGCGGCCCGCCGGTATGGCTTTTGGGTCAATATAAACAGTATAAGGAATTTTGGCGCGGATTTCAAGCGGGATTGCAGGCCGGGCAGGTAAATTCGGTCACGATCTGCTTTTTGCTCTCGGGAGTGGAGTAGACCCACCGGTCGATGTGCCCCTGGGTGATAAAATACTGCAGGTCGAACCGATGGCTCTGGCCCAGGTTGCGGTTGACGATCACCAGCTTGATCTTCATTTTTTCGGGCAGGATGCTCTTGATGTAGACGCTGACCGCCTGGCCGGGGCGCAGGTCGGGGCAGCTTTCGGCCAGTCCTGCCAGGTTGGGCGCGATCTCAATGAAGGTGCCGTATTCCTCCACGCTGCGCACGATGCCCACCACCGTTTCCCCGGCCGAGAAGGCGGCGGCGTTTTCGGCCCAGGTGCCCAGCAGCTCCCGGATGGTCAGGACAAAGCGCCCCTGTGCGTCCCGGCTGCGGATGGCGCAGAGGATCTGCTGGCCCACGCTGACCCGGTCGGCGGGGGAGGAGATGCGGCTGACCGACAGGCAGTCGATGGGCAGCAGGGCACTGATGCCGCAGCCCACGTCGCAGAACGCCCCAAAGGATTCGATGTGGGTCACCGCGCAGGGCAGGATGTCTCCGGGGCCCAGCGTGTCCAGGTACTCTGCCTTGCACATCTGCTGGGCTCTGGCGCGGGACAGCAGGTAATAGGGCCGGCCCTGGGGGTCCTGTTCCAGGCTCTCGATGACAAAGCAGGTGGGGCGTCCCACCCGCGTCAGCACCGCGATGTCGCGCACGGCCCCGGTGCCCGCGCCGTCGGCGCACTGGGCAAAGGGCATGACCCCCCGCACGCCGCCCAGCTCAAACCGCAGCTGGCGCTGGGTGTCAAAGGCCAGGGCGGTGCTCTGGAGGATCTCGCCGCTGGCCATGGCGGCCCGCAGTTCGGCGCTGCCCAGGCGGGCCGCGTCGCGGTAGTTGCCTTCGGTTCTAAAGGTTTGCATCATCTTTCATTCCTCTTTCTTCGGTTCTGTTGCATGGTCGGTAGCAAGCCGCCGGGGCGGCCTGTTACAGCATATGCAATTTTTCAGCCCGGTATTTGCTTTGTTGATTTTTGCGGTCATTTGTTTTATACTATGGGATACGGTGCGTTTTGGCCCGTACACACAGAAAGGAAAGGAGTCCGGCTTTATGGACATCGCTGTGGGCGACATCATTCAGACACGGAAAAAACACCCCTGCGGCGCTTCGAGCTTTGAGGTGCTGCGGGTGGGGATGGATTTCCGCATCCGCTGCACAGGCTGCGGGCGGGAGGTCATGCTGCCCCGGGCCAAGATCGAAAAGAACATCAAAAAGGTCCTGAAGCCCGCTCCCGGCCCCGACGACAAAGGGTAGACGCTCTCCTTTTGCAGGTACTTGCGACACGATGCGGAAAGGAGCACCCTTTTGTCACTGGAACAGCAAATGGCGGTGGTCAGCCGCCGCTTTGAAGAACTGGCCCACAGGCTGAACCAGCCCGAGACCGCGGCGGATCCTGCGTTGTTCCGCCGCCTGATGCAGGAGTATCACGAGGCGGAACCGGCGGTGGCTGCCTACCGGGAATGGCAGACCGCCCTGGACCACCTGGCCCAGGCCCAGGCCCTGCTGGACAGCGAGGACGCCCGGGAGCCGGACTTCAAACAGATGATACAGCAGGAGATCTGCGAAAAAGCGCAACAGGCGGCGAAACTGGAAAATTCTCTCAAACTGCTGCTTGTGCCCCGGGATGAATACGACAACCGCAGCGTCATCATGGAGATCCGCAGCGGGGTGGGAGGCGAGGAGGCAGCCCTCTTTGCCCACAGCCTGCTGCGGATGTACACCATGTACGCCCAGAACCGGCGCTGGCAGCTGGAGCTGCTCAGTCTCAGCGAGACCGAGCTGGGGGGCGTGCGGGAGGCGGTGGTGTCGGTGGACGGCCAGGGGGCGTACAGCCGCCTGAAATTTGAAAGCGGGGTCCACCGGGTGCAGCGGGTGCCCGACACCGAGACCCAGGGCCGCATCCACACATCCACAGCCACGGTGGCCGTGCTGCCCCAGGCCGAGGAAGTGGAGGTGCAGCTGGACATGAAAGATCTGCGCATCGACACCTTCCGTTCATCGGGGGCCGGCGGCCAGCATATCAATAAGACGTCCAGCGCCATCCGGGTCACCCATCTGCCCACCGGCATGGTGGTGGAGTGTCAGAACGAGCGCAGCCAGTTCCAGAACAAGGACAAAGCCCTGGAGATCCTGCGCAGCCGCCTGCTGGCCCGCAAAAAGGCCCAGCAGCAGGACGAGATCAATGCGGGGCGCCAGGCCCAGGTGGGCACCGGCGACCGCAGCGAAAAGATACGCACGTACAATTTTCCCCAGGACCGCTGCACCGACCACCGGATCGGCCTGACCGTCCACAACCTGGATAAGGTGATGGACGGCGGGTTGGACGAGGTGCTGGATGCCCTGGTGCTGCATGAACAGGCCGAAAAGCTGGGCAAACTGGCTTTTTGAGCCGTTGGATGAGGCGCGGCCTGACCGCGCCGGAAAGCGATGAAAGAATGGATGCGATAGAAACCCTTCTCTGCCCGGCGGACCGGGATGGCATTGCCCGGGCTGCCGCCCTTTTGCGGCAGGGAGAGATCATTGCGCTGCCCACCGAGACGGTGTACGGCATTGCAGCCGACGCCCGCAACGGCAGCGCGGTGGCAAAGATCTTCAAGGCCAAGGGCCGTCCCCAGGATAATCCCCTCATCGTCCACATCGACGATGTAAAGATGCTGCCCGGCCTGGTCAGCGAATTCCCTGAGCGGGCCCAGCTGCTGGCTGCGGCCTTCTGGCCGGGGCCTTTGACCATCATCATGCCCCGCGGCCCCCAGGTGGCCGACGAGTGCTGCGCTGGACTGGACACGGTGGGGATCCGTATGCCCAGCCACCCGGTGGTACGCCAGGTGATCGAGGCCAGCGGCTGCGCCTTTGCGGCCCCCTCGGCCAACCTTTCGGGCAGGCCCAGCCCCACCACCGCCCAGGATGTGCTGGCCGATATGCAGGGCCGCCTGCCCCTGATCCTGGATGGCGGCTCCTGTGCGGTGGGGGTGGAATCCACCGTCGTTTCGGTGGTGGGAGAGAAGCCCACCCTGCTGCGCCCCGGGTACATCACTCTGGAGGATCTGGAGCGCGCCCTGGGCGAGGAAGTGATATTGTCCGGGGCCATCCTGGAAAAGCTGGCGGAGGGCGAGGTAGCCCGCAGCCCCGGCATGAAGTACAAACACTACGCCCCCAAAGCGGATATCACCATCCTGGAGGGGAGCTTTGAGCAGTTCAAGGCCTATGTGGAGGCCCATGCCGGCCAGGACCCCGCCTGCCTGTGCTTTACCGGGGAGGCGGAGAAACTGGGCGTGCCCTGCGTGGAATATGGCCGGGAAGGGGACGGGGCCGATCAGTCGCGGCATATCTTCCGGTGCCTGCGGGCCCTGGACGAACAGGGGGACCGGGTGGTCTACGCCCGCTGCCCCCGGAAGGACGGCGTTTCGATGGCGGTATACAACCGTCTGATCCGCGCCGCGGCGTTCCGGGTGATCCGGCTATGATGACGGTGGGGATCACAGGCCGCAGCGGCTGCGGCAAATCCACAGTGACCGCCTGCTTTCTGGCTTTGGGGGTGCCGGCGGCCGATGCAGACCAGATCTCCCGCGAGATCCTGCAGCCCGGCAGCCCGGTGCTGGTGCAGCTGGCGGACCGGTTCGGCTCCGACATCCTTCGGGACGGCGTACTGGACCGGCGGCTGCTGGCCGACCGCGCCTTCCAGACCCCGGAAGGCAAGGCGGCGCTGGATGCCATCACACACCCGGCCATCATCCGGCGCATCCATGAGGCCCAGGCGCAGGCCCGGGCTGCGGGCAGCCCTCTGTTTTTAATCGACGGGGCGGTATTGGTGGGCAGCGCCCTGGACGGCCAGTGGGATAAGCTGGTGGCAGTTACCGCCCCCTACGAGACCAGCGTCGAGCGGATCGTCCAGCGGGACGGCATCAGCCCCGAAATGGCCCGCCGCCGCCTGGACGCCCAGCTGTCCGAAAGCCAGTTGGCGGCCCGGGCGGATATCCTGCTGCACAACGACGGCACCAAAGAGCAGCTGCACCGCAAGGCCCAGGCCCTTGCGGCCCGGCTGCTGGCCGAGGCGAAAGGGGGCGCGGGTCAGACGGTTTGAAATCACGAAGAACATGCATTGCCCTTTTGCTGGCGGCGGTGCTGCTGCTCTGCCTGCCCACCGCAGTGCGCCAGGTGGAGCTGCAGCTGTACCCCCGGCGCTTTTCCGCCCAGGTGGAGACCTATGCGGCGGAATACGACCTGGATCCGCTGCTCATCTATACCTTCATCCGCACCGAAAGCAGCTTCAAGCCGGACGCGGTGTCCAGCGTGGGGGCCCGGGGCCTGATGCAGATGACCAGCGACACTTTTGAGTGGATCAAGTCCAAGCTGGCCCCCGACGAACCACTGACGTTTGACGACCTCTATGACCCCGGCTGCGCCATCCGCTTTGGGGCGTATTATCTCCGGCTCTGCCTGGACCGGTATGGCGGGGATGTGGCCACTGCCGCGGCGGCCTACCACAGCGGCTGGGGCACGGTGGACAGCCTGCTGGCCCATGAGGACTATGTGGGGGACGGCAAGACCCTGCCTTCCTTCCCATACAGCCGGATGAACCACTATGTAGAGAAGATCCTCCGCTGCTATGAGCGATATACCAGGCTGTATGACGCTGCATCGTAGGCGGCTTTGAGGAGATTACGATATGATACAGATAAGAAGGACCGACGAGAAATTTCTGGCGCTGTTTTCGGTCTCGCACCCGTTCTCGGAGCATCTGACCAAGCGAGAGGATGACCAGCTGCGGGACAAATACGATCACAACGCATTTTTCTATCAGGGGCAGCCGTCGGAACAGGAGGTGCGCAGGGCGCTGGCGTACCAGAAGGCGAGAGGGGACGGTTTCCTCAAGCTGGAGGGATACGCGCCGCTGGAGAAGGACTTCGGGCTGGAGCGAGAAGAAACGCTGACCATGGTCCTGCCGGACGAGGTGGACCCCTCGACCTGGAAATCTGCCCCCAACGTCACGGTCGGACCGCCTGACCCCGTCCAGCTGGAGCAAAACGAGCTGCGCTATTATGGTCCGCTGTACGGCGAGGATTTCACGGTGCGGAACCTTTGCCGCCTGCGGCAGAAGCTCACCTACCATGGGGCTTACCTGGACGGGAAACTGGCCGGCTCCTGCTACACCTATTCATACGGCGGGTTTACCTGCATGGACGGCCTGCTGGTGGACAGCGAGTTCCGCTGCCGCTATGTGGCTACGACCCTGCTCAAGGCCATGGCCCTGCAGGCAAGGCGGGAAGGGAACACCCTGTACCTGCACGCAGACCCGGAGGACACACCCAAAGATCTCTACGCCCGGATGGGCTTTGAGACGGTGGACCGGGTCTATGAGTACCTCTGCACCGACCTTTCCCGCCTGAGTCTGGGAGAGGAGCAGAAACCAAGCTATACGGAGCATGACGGCTCCAGTATATAAACGGAAAGAGGGCTTTTGCGGGTGCGCGATGCGCGTAAAATACTGAAAAGCAATTTTACTTTACAGTATTTTAGGACGAAACAAAGTGCATTTTGCAAAAACCCTGGAATGTAAATTGAGAGGTGTATAGAAATGAAAGAACTGACTGCCGCACAGCAGAAAGCCAAAGAGCTGCTGTACGAGCCCGCCTACAAGTGCGACAAGGACGCCCAGGTGCGTCAGGCTGCCGCCGCTTTTGGTGAGGGCTACAAGGATTTCCTGACCCGCTGCAAGACCGAGCGGGAAGTGACTGTCTACGCCGAGAAGGCCCTGCAGGAAGCGGGCTACCAGCTGTACGATGACCGCAAGCAGTACGCTGCCGGCGACAAGGTCTACTGGATCTACCAGGGCAAGACGGTGCTCTGCGGCACCATCGGCACCCGCTCGATGGAGGAGGGCTTCCACCTGGTCATCGCCCATATCGACAGCCCCCGGCTGGACGTCCGGCCCAACCCTCTGTATGAGGCTTCCCACTTCAGCTACCTCAAGACCCATTACTACGGCGGCATCCGCAAGTACCAGTGGGTCACCATGCCGCTGGCCATCCACGGCGTATTCACCCGGGCCGACGGTACCACCGTCACCCTGCAGGTGGGCGAGGACGCAGGGGATCCGGTGTTCTGCATCACCGACCTGCTGCCGCACCTGAGCGCCGAGCAGAATAAGCGCGAGCTGTCCGACGGCATCCGGGGTGAGGAACTGAATATCCTGATCGGCTCGGACGCCGTGGAGGATGAGGACGTCAAGGAGAAGGTCAAGCTGAACACCATGATCCTGCTCAACGAGAAGTACGGCGTCACCGAGAAGGACTTCACCCGCGCCGAGCTGGAGATCGTCCCCGCCAGCCCCGCCCGCGACATCGGCTTTGACCGGTCGATGGTGGGCGGCTACGGCCAGGATGACCGGGTGGACGCCTACGCCGCCCTGAAGGCCGAGCTGGAGGTCAAGGACCCCGCCTTCACCACCATCTGCGTTCTGGCAGACAAGGAGGAGATCGGCAGCTACGGCATCACCGGCATGGGCAGCGCCTACACCTTCGACTGGCTGCGCCAGCTGTGCCGGATGCAGGGGGCCGATGAGATCCGTGCCTTCCGCAACAGCCTGTGCCTGTCGGCGGACGTCACTGCCGCCTACGACCCCACCTGGTCCAGCGCCTTTGAGCCCCAGAACGGCACCTATGCCGGCCGGGGCGTGGCCTTCTTCAAGTACACCGGCAGCCGCGGCAAGAGCGGCGCCAACGACGCCACCGCCGAGCAGATGGGTTACCTGACCCGGATGATGGACCAGGCCGACGTGGCCTGGCAGATCGGCGAGCTGGGCCGCATCGACCTGGGCGGCGGCGGCACGGTGGCCACCGAAGTGGCCCACCAGGGGATCGCCGTGGTGGATATCGGCGTGCCTGTGCTGTCCATGCACTCGCCCTTCGAGGTGGTCAGCAAGAACGACCTGTACATGGCTTACCGCGCTTTCAGCACCTTCCTTGCGGCAAAGCAGTAAAAGTTCAACAAAACGGGGGAGCGGCGCGGTCAGTGCCGCTCCCTTTTGCGGGTGGGAACCATGACAAAGTTGATACGATTCATCAAACAGGAGGCCGTCCTTTCGGTGGCGGCGGTCCTGGCACTGCTCTCGGCCTTTTTTGTACCCCCGGATGGGGCGTATCTCGGCTACATCGACTTCCGTACCCTGGCCATCCTCTTTTCGTTGATGACCGTGATGGCCGGGCTGCGGCAGCAGGGGATCTTTGACCGGATGGGCCGGGCCCTGCTGGCCCTGACAGGCAGCACTCTGCAGCTGGTCCTGGTGTTGGTGGGACTGTGCTTTTTTGGCAGTATGTTCATCACCAATGATGTGTCGCTGCTCACCTTCGTGCCCTTTACCTTTGTGGTCCTGAACAGTCTGGGCGCCGAGGCGCGGGAAAAACTGATCCTGCCGGTGGTGTGTATGCAGACCATCGCGGCCAACCTGGGCAGTATGCTGACCCCCATCGGCAACCCCCAGAACCTCTATCTGTATGGCCGCAGCGGCATGGGGATGGGCGCCTTTGTGGCCCTGATGCTGCCCTATACGCTGGCCTCGCTGGCGCTGCTGGCCGGCTGGGCGGTGTGGCTCTGCCGGGGCGGCAGCCCGGTCCGCAAGGGGACCGGCGGCCCCTTCCTGGCCCCGCAGCAGAGCGTTGCAGCGGACGGGCGGATCATCTGGATGGATGCGGCCCTGTTCGTGGTCTGCCTGCTGGCGGTGGTGCGGGTGCTGCCCTATCCGGTGGCGTTTGGAGCGGTGCTGGCGGCCACGCTGCTGGCGGACCGGGCCACGTTGGGCCGGGTGGATTACTCCCTGCTGCTGACCTTTGTGGCATTTTTTATCTTTATCGGAAACCTGGGCCGGGTGGAGGCTTTTTCGGACTGGCTGCGGCAGATCATCGCCGGACGGGAGGTGCTGGTGGCGGTACTGGCCTCCCAGGTCACCAGCAATGTGCCGGCGGCGCTGCTGCTGTCCGGTTTTACCCAGGATGTGCAGGCCCTTATCATCGGCACCAACCTGGGCGGTCTGGGTACCCTCATCGCGTCGATGGCCAGCCTGATCTCCTACCGGCAGATCGCCCGGGAGGAGCCGGCAGGGAAGGGGCGTTATTTTGCCCTGTTCACCTTGTCCAATCTGCTCTTTTTGGCGGTGCTGCTGGGGCTGTGGGCCATCCTGGCTTAGGATGGACCGGTAACGCCCTTCTGCCAGAAAGACATAGCAGCAAAGAACGCCGGGCTGTCTGTGGGCAGTCCGGCGTTCTTTGCGCTGCAGGGGGAGGGCGGCGGGCGGATGCAGCTCCTTTCAGCCGGTTCTGCTGTACAGCTGGGATACGGTGCAGAAGGTATAGCCGTTTTCCTTGTACCAGCGGATGATAGCGGGCAGCGCCTGGGCGGTGGTGGCCGTGGTGGCCGAATCGTGCATCAAAACCACACACCGGTCCAGCCCCTGGCTGCCCTCGGTCACATTGCGGCAGACTGCGTCGGCCGAGAGCTTTTGGCCGGTGGCATCTTCGGCACAGACGTTCCAATCCACCCAGCGCAGGCCCTGCTGCTCGGCCTGCTCCTTGAGCTGCTGCATGATGCCGCTGCCGCCGTATTTGTGGCTGACCGTGTTGGTGCTGCCCCCAGGGAACCGCAGGCAGCGGAGTTCTTCGGCGTCCACATAGGGGGCCAGGCGCTGACGCAGCAACTCGATGTCGGCCCAAAAGGCGTCGGCACTGCGGTAGATGTCGCTGTACTTATGGGAGGCGGAATGCAGGGCGATCTCATGACCCGCCTGCTGGGCCTGCTGCACCAGGGGCAGGTACGATTCGTTGGATTCGCTGGCCACTACAAAAAAGGTGGCGGGCACTCCTTCCGCAGCCAGAGCCTCCAGTACGGCGGGGGTGGTGCGGCTGGGGCCGTCATCGAAGGTCAGGCAGACCAGGCGCTGGGGCAGGGGCTGGCTTTGCGGCGGCGACGGCTGAGAGATGGCTGCGGGAAGAAGGCGGACACTGGGCGCCGGGGTCTTCCCGGCAGAGGAACGCGCCGACAGCGCCGCGCCCAGGGCAAACCCTGCTGCTGCACAGACGGCGCCCAGAAGAAGGCAGCACGCCGCAAAACGCCCTTTGGCAAATGAAAACTGCATACCAAAAGCCTCCTTATAAAAAGATCCAGTATCAGGATATGAAGGAAAGAAAATTCTATGAAAGCCTATAAAATCGCTTTCACGCCTTGACTTTGCGCCGGCGGTGTGATATTATAATCAAGCAGTTCAGCGCACGGTGCTTTGACAGCACCGCAAGACAGATATGCGAGGGTGGCGGAACTGGCAGACGCGCACGTTTGAGGTGCGTGTGGGTAACCTTGAGGGTTCAAATCCCTTCCCTCGCACCACAACGGGTGCTCTTGCAGCGTCAGCTGCAAGGACACTCGTTTTATTGTAATAAACAGCGACTTTGTCTTCGTAGCTCAGCTGGATAGAGCACTCGCCTCCTAAGCGAGGGGCCGGCAGTTCGAATCTGCCCGAGGACGCCACAAGACGCAAAAAGCCCGCCGGCAATCTGCCGGCGGGCTTTTTGCTGCCATTGCGGTGTCAGGCTATATGGGCTTCCGAAATGTTTCCGAAATCCGCGCAAGCTATTGCAGGAGTCCGGCATAAGAGATATTCTTGGAATGTACAACTGAATAGAAATGTCTTCGGGGCAGGGTGAAATTCCCGATTGGCGGTAAAGTCCGCGAGCGTGAAAGCGCATGATTTGGTGCGAGTCCAAAACCAACAGTACAGTCTGGATCAAAGAAGATGCATAGGACTCGCGAAACAGAAGCGCAATGTTTTGCGTTCTATCAATGGTTTGACACCCGAAAGGCATTTCCTTTTGGGTGCTGTTTTTGTGAGGGAGGAAGTTTATATGAATGGTAAAACAAAAAAGATCACGGCAGTCGGTATGCTGTGTGCGATTACCTATGTGATCGTAGCTGTGGGGAGAATCCCCGTTGTGCTGTTTTTGCGATACGATCCGTCGGACGTTGTCGTTACTTTGGGCGGGCTGATTTGGGGACCAATGACGGCTTGTATCGTATCGGTTCTTGTGGCAGTGATTGAGATGATAACGGTCAGCGACACAGGTATCTTGGGATGCATCATGAATATTGTTCAAACCCTTTCTTTTGCCTGTACTGCTTCTGTCATTTACAAGAAAAAACGAACTCTATACGGCGCAGTGATCGGTCTTTTTATCGGGTGCGCAGCTATGGTGTCGGTCATGATGCTGTGGAATTATCTCGTTACACCGATTTATATGGGATACCCAAGAGAGGCGGTCGCAAAATTGCTTCTTCCGGTATTTCTTCCGTTCAATTTACTGAAAAGTGTGTTGAACGCGGCCATAACATTTTTGCTGTATAAACCGGTCGTTACTGCTTTGAGAAAAAGCGGCTATGTTGCAGCAGAAAAAGAGACGGTCCATCAAAAACGAAACGGGCTGATTTTACTTGCAGTGCTGACGATTGTTACTTGCGTTTTGGTTATCTTGTCCATGAAGGGCATGATATGAGGAAAGCCATGAAGGAAAAGAAAGATAGGGAAGCTGTTTATACGATAACAGGCGTCGTCGTGCATGGCAGGGGAATTGGAAAACACGTCGGCACGCCTACTGCCAACCTGCAAATGGAAGGGCACGATACCGCACTTGAAACTGGCGTATATGTGTCGAAAGTTTTGTTGAACTGCCATACATATTATGGTGTTACCCATATCGGAACACGACCCACGCTTGACAACGACAAAAACATTTCGATCGAGACGCACATCTTGGATTTTGACAATGATATATACGGATGTGCTGTAACGGTCTGCCTGTATGAAAAACTGAGAGAAGTCAGAAAATTTGATGATTTATCTGCACTGATGGAACAAGTGCAAGCGGACCGATTCCTGGCAAGAAAATACTGGGGCTTGGACCAGATAAACTGCGCCTTATATATGGATGTAAAAAGACATTGTGCCATGCTGGGCGGACAGGAAATATACCTGTCGGTCAATGAATTTGGGGTGCTTTATTTGCTGTATGCATTCCCTCAAACTACCTTTACAAAGGAGGAGATCTACCAAAAGATTTGGCGCGAACCTGCCAACGATCATTTGCACGCGGTAGAAAACACGATCTTCCAGATAAGGAAAAAATTGAAGCCATATGCCAAAGAACATGAATATATCAAAACAGTGATTGGGTATGGGTATAGATTCTATCCCGCTCAGTAAAACCGCCGCTCCGCTCACCCCTGTGCGCCGCCAAAACAAAATGCAGGGACCCCTTCACAAGCCTGTGCTGGGGTCTCTGCATTTTTGAGAAAGAAAAATCGATTCACGCCGTGGGTGTACGGCGGTAAAGCTGTGTCAGGAGATCAGGTGCCGATCTTGGAGAGGGCGTCGTTCACGGCCTCCATGATGCCCTTGCTGGAGAAGGTGGCGCCGGCGGCTGCATCGACTTCCGTGGACTGTGCCGCGATGATGGCGTCGGGGATGGTCTCGAAGGCGGGATCGGAAACGCCTGCGGTCTCGCCGTGGGACAGCACTTCGATCTTGCTGATCTGGTCGCCGTCCATGGTGACCTTGACGCGGATGGTGCCGCCAAAGCCTTCGCCCTCGCCAATGTATTCGTTGTCAGCCAGGGTCTCCTCGGGGGCGGGCTCTGCGGGAGCGGCTTCCATGTAACCAAAGTGGACGTTCAGCAGTTCGGCGGTCTTTTTGGCAACGTCGCCGCTGACGCCGCCGCAGCGGGCCAGTCTCCGCGGATCGCTCATCTCGGTGATGCCGGCTGCGGCCATGAAAGCGGTGACGCTGTCGGCGCAGTTCACGGTTTTGGCGATGGTGGGAGTCTCCGCCGTGATCTCGGGCTGATAGATGGGCAGATTGGTGGAAGTGTACCAGTTGAACAGCTCTTTGGTGATGGCAGAGGCGTCATC
The DNA here is from genome assembly GCF_002161515.1 of Faecalibacterium sp. An58. Taxonomy (NCBI): domain Bacteria; kingdom Bacillati; phylum Bacillota; class Clostridia; order Eubacteriales; family Oscillospiraceae; genus Faecalibacterium; species Faecalibacterium sp. An58. The sequence goes on along the minus strand of NZ_NFHX01000009.1, from coordinate 27,493 downwards.
CGGGGCGCACATCAGGCCGATGATGGCGGCCGCACCGCCCAGAGAGCCGCACAGGGAGCTGGCGCCATAGCCGGTCTTGCCGTTGACAAACATTTCAGCGGGGATGGCGGTGTAGGGGAAACCCACTTTCTCCTGCAGCTCGGTCAGCAGGGCGTTGGTCACCGCGTAGCAGCAGCCGTTCTCATAGAAACTCTCGTAGGCGAGCTGCTCGACCCGGTCCAGGTCAAATTCACAAGCGGGGTAGGGATGGGCAGGGATCTCGATTTCGGCGTCCGCAGCAGCCGCATCGGCAGCGGGCTGGGAAGAAGCCACCGATGCTGCGACCGAAGAACTGGAAGCTGTCTGCGAGCAGCCTGCGAGGCTGAGGAATGCCAGGCCGCTCAGGGACAAGCCGGTTTTCTTCAGGAACGTTCTGCGGGATTCCAGTTTTGACATGTATAAAACCTCCTTCTAGGCATCAAAACTTTTTAACTATATTGTACGCATTTTGTGGCATTTGTCAACGATAACTTGACGCGCTGGAAAAAACAGCGCAGTCCCGCGCGATCCCTGTGGAGGAGGAGCGGCGCGTTACAGCCCAAAGAGTCGCGCGGCGTCCGGCAGCGACTGGACGGGAAGGCGGAGGCGGCTTTTGTTGTGGGAGGGTCAGTGCTCCAGCTGGCGGAAAAACCGGCTGAAAGCCAGTCCCAGCAGGCAGACCAGCAGACCGCTGGGCAGCAGCACCCAGTGGACGCTGTCCGAGAACCGGTCCAGCAGGCCCCCGTAGAGGATCTGTCCCAGAGGCTGGGCGCAGAGGGCCACAGTATAGACGCAGGACATCACTTTGCCCATCAGCTGCTCAGGGGTCCGGGACTGGATCAGGGTGATGGCATAGGTGGAAAAGATGCTGCCTCCCAGCTGGCAGGCGCAGAAAGCGGCCACCAGCACCAGATACCGTCCCAGACTGCCCAGAGGGAACAAAAAGGCGGCCCCGCCGGGCAGCAGGGGGAACCCCACCAGCAGGATCAGCAGGGTCAGGTGGCGGGGACGCATTTTGCCCGCCAGCAGGGTCACCAGCACGGCCCCCAAAACGGCGGCCACCCCCATGGCGCTCTCGGCTGCGCCGTAATGGTTGGCCGACAGACCCAGCACTGTCCGCACCAGGTAGGGGAAGCCTACTACCACCAGCCCGGTGATCAGCAGGTTGACCAGGGCGGCCAGCACCAGCATGCGCAGGGTGGCGGGCTGTTCCTGCCGCATGAACCGCAGGGTCAGGGCAAAGTCGTCCCGCACCACATCGGCCAGGCGGGATCTCGGGCCGGGCTGGCGGCGGGGCAGCCGGATGAAGCATTCCAGCAGCGCGGTGAGGAAAAAGCACCCGACGGTGGTATACAGCACCGGCCGCAGCCCGACGGCCGTGTAGAACAGGCTGCCCAGAAAGGGGGTCACCAGGGCGGTCAGAGAGGCCACCTGGCTGACCATGGCGTTGCCCCGCAGCACGTTCTCACCGGTGAGCATCTGCGGGACGCAGGCCTGTACGGTAGGGGACTCGAAGGCGGACAGGACCGACAGGGCCACCAGCAGCGCCCCGATCACCCCGATGCCCTGCCCCCGGCCGGGAAAGGCCAGAGCCGCCAGCAGCACCGACAGGCCGGACAGGCTGTCCAGGGCCACCATGATGGCGCGGCGGTCGGCGCGGTCGGCCAGGATGCCGCCAAAGGGGGTCAGCAGGATGGTGGGCAGCATGGCCGCCGCCATCAGCCCCGCAAACAGGGAGGCCGAGCCGGTCTGCTCCAGCACATACATGGACAGGGCAAATTTCAGGGTGTAATTGCCCACCAGCGAGCTGACCTGCCCCAGGATCAGAAAGACAAAGTTGCGGTTGAACAGTTTTTCGCTCATGCCTTCTCCCTCCTTCGCAGCAGGAAACACAGCAGCGCCGTCCCCAGGACGGCTGCCCCCGCGGCAATGAGCCGGAGGGCGCGGCGGTCAAATGGATCGTTGTTCATGGTTCATACCTCCATTGATTCGATGGTGTGGATCAGATCCGCTGCGGCCAGCGCCGTAGGTACGGCAAAGAAAAACAGGCATCCCGCCAGCAGGGCCGGCCGCCCATAGGTCAGGGGAAGGGTCCCGGTCCTGCATCCCCATATAGGCGAGGTGCAGGCGCCCTTTGCAGCTGTACCCTGCAGGTGCAAAGAGGCGCCGTCTGCTGCCTTTTGGGCCGCAATGGCGCGGGCAAAACCACCCTGCTCAAGCTGCTGCTGGGGCTGCTGCGCCCTACCGCCGGGTCGGCGTCCATCCTGGGGCTGGACAGCATCCGGGACCGCCCCGCCCTGCTGCGGCAGACCGGCAGCCTCATCGAGACCCCCGCCTTTTACGACCACCTGTCCGCCGCCGAGAACCGGCGGTGCGGCCGCCAAAGCACTTGGTCAGCCCCCGGGTGGATAGTGTGATGTCTTGCATGGGATACCTCCTTTTATTTATAACATTCATTTGGAAGGTATGTATAGCAGTCAAAAGAAAAAAGGCCTGTGCCACAGCCTTTTGAAACATACCGATCGAACGAATGTATACAGCTCCAAAAACAGCCCCCCGCAGGGGGCAGGATAGTCAGTTCTCATAGATGGAGTCGGGGATCTGCTCAAAGTATTCGTCCACCACCCGCAGCATCTCCTCGTCAAAGAAGGGGACCCCCATTTTCTCCAGCATATCCCCCATAAACAGCATCTTGCGCTTGGCCTGCTCTTTGGTGGCGGGGAAAAGGGAGGGGATCAGCCACAGACTGCTAAGAATGGGCATCAGTTCAGCCAGCTCCCGGGGGTAGTCGGTGTGGATCGAGCCGTCCCGATTGCCCTCCTCCAGAATGGCCTGGTAGTAGGGGGTCAGGATCTGCCGGTTGGATACGATCATATCCACCAGCAGTTCCGGGTTGGGGGCGATGGACAGCTGCTGGATGGTCAGATTGGTGCTGTCCGTATCCGACTGGTGGGCGCGGGCCACCGCCCGCAGTTTTTGCAGGCCGTTCAGGTCGGTGCGGTCCTTCACCACGTCAAAGGGGTTGTTCTGATAAAACAGCCGGTCGCTCACCGCGCTCAGGATGGCTTCCTTGGACTTGAAGTGGTGGTACACCGCTCCTTTGGTCAGGCCGCCCAGCTGGTCCACGATATCCTGTATGGTGGTGTTGTCATAGCCTTTTTCCAGAAACAGGCGCTGGGCCGTATCCAGGATCAGCTGCACCGTTTCTTCCGGGTATTTGTTCCGCGCCATAGACCGGCCTCCCTTCCAAAAACATTCTCTTGGTATGTATTCAGTATACAGGTGTGCGCGCCGTTTGTCAAGACCGTACGGCTCACAGAGGCAGCGTGAAGCCGTAATGGGTGCTGTGCATCCCTTCCCGCTGATAAAAGCGGTGGGCCCCGGCGCGGCGCTGGTTGGTGACCAGCTCGATCTGGGCGCATCCGGCCTGCCGTGCCAGGGCGCACGCCGGTACGGGCGTCAAGCAGCGAAACAATTCGAAAAACTTTTGCGGCGCGGAAGAATCGCCTCTGCAAAACCTATAAAAACACAGGACTCCATTTGGTAAAACTGCGGAATATACTCCAAAACAAGAAAAAGCTCTTGCAATTTATGGACGGTAGAGCTACAATGCAGATAATACCAATGTTTCGTAATGTTTCGTAAAGACGCGGGTGCAAGCGGAACATCCTGTTCGGCAGAATGGAGGAAGCCATGAACAAGCGTGCAAGCGGCATTTTGATGCCGGTCAGCAGCCTGCCCGGCCCTTATGGGATCGGCTGCTTTTCAAAAGAGGCCAGGGCCTTTGTAGACTGGCTGGCCGACGCGGGGCAGACCCTGTGGCAGATCCTGCCGCTGGGTCCCACCAGCTATGGGGACAGTCCCTATCAGTCTTTTTCCACCTTTGCGGGCAACCCCTATTTCATCGACCTGGAGACGCTGGTCCAGGAGAGGCTGCTGTGTGCCGGGGATTGCGCCGCCGCCGACCTGGGCAGCGACCCCACCGACATCGACTACGGCAAACTGTACCGCAACCGCTGGCCCTTGCTGCGGCAGGCCTTTGCGGCATGGCGTGCGGCGGGCGGCCCCGGGGAGGCGGAGTACCGGCAGTTTCTGGCAAAGAATGCGTCCTGGCTGGAGGACTATGCCCTCTTTATGGCCATCAAGGACCGGCAGGGGGGCGCCGCATGGGACCAGTGGCCCGACCCCTTGCGCCTGCGCCGGGCGGATGCCCTGGCCCGGGCCCGCAGCGAATTGGGGGAGGAAGTGGCCTTCCAGCAGTTTGTGCAGTATGAATTCGACCGCCAGTGGAGCCGGCTGAAAGAATACGCCAACAGCAAAGAGATCCGGATCATCGGGGATATCCCCATCTATGTGGCGTTCGATTCCGCCGATACCTGGGCCCGGCCTGAGCTGTTCCAGCTGGACAAGGACGGCCGCCCCACCGGCGTGGCGGGGGTGCCGCCGGATGGCTTCTCGGCCACCGGACAGCTGTGGGGCAACCCCCTCTATGACTGGAAGATACATCGGGCCGATGGGTACAGCTGGTGGATCCAGCGGCTGGCCGCCTGCTTTGAGCGGTACGATGTGGTGCGCATCGACCATTTCCGCGGCTTTGATGAGTATTTCCGGGTGCCGGCCGGCGCCCCCGACGCCAGGGACGGCCAGTGGATGCCCGGTCCCGGCAAAGAATTGTTTGACGCCGTGCGAAAGGCCCTGGGAGACCGTCCGGTCATTGCCGAGGATCTGGGCTATCTCACCGACACCGTCCGTCAGCTGGTGGCGGATTGCGGATTCCCCGGCATGAAGGTGATGGAGTTCGCTTTTGATGCCCGGGATTCCAGCGGCGCAAACGAATATCTGCCCCACAACTACCCCGAGAACTGTGTGGTCTACACCGGGACCCACGACAACGAGACGGTGGCCGGCTGGTTCCAGACCGGCATCACCGATGCCGAGCGGGCGGCGGTCTGCCGCTATCTGCACCGGGCTCCGGATGCAGTGGAGCCTCTGTATCTGGACTTTGTCTGCACCGCCATGGCTTCGGTGGGGCGGTGGTGCATCATCCCCCTGCAGGATCACCTGGGGCTGGACAACCGCGCCCGGATCAATCGACCCTCGACCCTGGGGTGCAACTGGCGCTGGCGCGTGGAAGCTGACGCTCTGACTCCCGAGCTGGCCGCCCGCATCCGCCGGATGTCCGAGACCTATGGGCGCGCCAAACCCATCTCCCAGCCGGAAGAGGAAGAGGATGCCGCCGCAGCCCCGGACCAGGCTGCGGCCGGAAAAAGCGATGCAGAAAAATCTTTGAGATAAAGGAATGGGCGGCGCAGGGATAAGAAAGGAAATGGACCCGCAGCAGGGCGGCACAGTACAACGCTGTGCCGCCCTGCTGCTTTTTTGCGGAAAATGGAAAGGACGCTTGACATTTGGCCGGAATCTGCTATACTGGGATTACGGAAAGCAAACTTTCCATCCGACCGGAAGGAGGTGCTGGATGAAAAACCGTCTTGAAGAACTGCGCAAAGCCCGGGGCATCAAGCAGGAAGAGCTGGCCAGTGCGCTGGAGGTATCCCGCCAGACCATCGGCTCGCTGGAAAACGGACGCTACAATCCGTCCATCCTGCTGGCTTTCCGGATCGCGCGGTATTTTGGATTGACCATCGAAGATATCTTCATCTATGAAGAGGAGGAAAAGCCATGAAAGAAAAACTGCCCTTTCTCATTTACATGGCCGTGGGCGCGGTGCTGATGGCGGTCAGCCTGGCGATCCGCTCCGACTATTACAGCAATCTGGTCTTTTGGATGGGCTTTGGCACCCTTGTGGCCGAGGGGGTGCACCTGGCCCGGCAGATGTGGTGGCAGGCTCCGTCCCGCCAGGCGGCCTACCAGGCCAAAAGGCGGCAGGACCACATCGACGCAGTGGACGAGCGCAAGCAGATGCTGCGGATGCGGGCAGGGTGGCTGTGCAATGCGGTCATGTCCTTTGTCCTGCTGTTCCTGGGACTGCTGCTGGCCCTGCTGCAGGCGCAGGCCTGGGTGATCGCCATGGTGTTTGCTCTGCTTGTGTTCCAATACATCTTGGGCATTCTCATCTATCGCAATTTTGAAAAGAAACTGTAAGGGAGGACAAGACGATGAAGAACTATCGCGATCCGCTGACCGCTGCCCTGGGGGTGCTGCTGGTGCTGGCAGGGCTGTGGCAGGTCAGAGCCGGCGGCAGCGTCCTGGGTTATGTCTGCATTGGGCTGGGCTGCGGGCTGTTCGGCCATGGCACAGGGGAGCTGGTGGCCCGCTGGTCGATGCGAAATGACCCCGCCCTGCAAAAGGAACAGGAGATCCTCCGCCGGGATGAACGGAACGTGGCCATTGCAGACCATGCCAAGGGCCGTGCATTCGATCTGATGACCTTTGTTTTCGGGGCGCTGATGGTGTCTTTCGCCCTGATGGAGGTGGATCTGGCTGCTTTGCTGCTGCTGGTGTTTGCCTACCTGTTTGTAGAGGGATACGCCGTCTATTGCCGCTGCAAATACGAAAAAGAGATGTGAGCAGCCGGACCCAAAAGCGCCCCTTCCTTCTGCGCGGGCAGAGGGGAGGGGCGCTTTGCTCTGCCGCTGGGGCAGAATGCTGCGAAAGAAAGAGACGATCCTGTGCACAACGCCCATTGACGGTTTGCAGGTTATATGGTATATTTTTAACATAAAGTTAGAAATACACCGCATAACAAAGGAGGCGCCTATGCGTTCAAGGTATTATATGGAGGGTTTGCTGGGGCTGCTGTCCCTGCTGGGCTTTGTAGGCATTTTCACGGAGGAAAAATACTTTTTGTCCTTTTTTGCCTTCGCGGTGGACTTCGAATACTTCTTCATCCAGACCGACGAGATGATGGACCGCTACATGGACAAGGCTGCCGCCCGTGCATTCTACTGCGATATGTTCGCCACAGGGGTGGTGACCGCCGGCTGTATCCTGTTTGGGCACAGCCTGCAGCAGGCCATGCTGTATGGCGTCTGCACGGGGTGGGGCCTGGCGGTAGCGGTGCAGGCACTGCTGGTGGCGTATTACCGCACCAGAGAGAGTTTGGGGGCAGGGCATGATCCACAACAGAATTAAGGAATACCGCGCCCGCCGCAGCATGAAGCAGGAGGAGCTGGCGCAGCTGGTCGGAGTGCGGCGGGAGACCATCGGCAACCTGGAAAAGGGCCGCTACAACCCCTCGCTGGTGCTGGCCTGGAACATCGCCAAAGTATTTGAGGTGCCCATCGAGGAGATCTTTACGGTGGAGGACGACTGAGACCGGACCGAAAGGGGAGACGGAAAATGGCTTACTCTATCTAAGAGCTGACGGCTGCAAAAAACCGGCCCCGTGCATTTTAGCGCAGGGCCGGTTTTGTCATCGGATCCGGCGGGTGTACATCCGGATGGGGAGGCCGTCGTCTCCCTGCACCATGCACAGGTAGTTCCAGCCGTACCGTTCATAAAAGAATGTATGGTCGGTGACGAGATAAAGGGTATCGACCCCAAGGGCGGCCATCTCGGCGCAGACCATCAGCAGCAGACGGCCTGCCAGGCCCTGCCCGCGGAAAGGCTCCTCCACATACAGGGCGCAGACATTGGGGGACAGATCTTTGCGGTCGTGGAAGTCGTTTTCGATGACGCCTACCCCGCCGGCGATCTGGCCGTTTTCCCGCGCCAGATACCACTGCGGGACGGCGTCCCTGCCTTGCAGGCAGGCATCGATGCTCTGCCGGTAATCTTCTGCGGGTACGCCCCATTTTTGATGGAACCACTCGGCGGCCTGCGCGGCCAGCTCCGGGTGCAGACGCAGGGGAAGGATCTCCATATACGCTCTCCTTTTTATAACAGGTCAGTTCTTGACGGTCCAGGTCAGGTCCAGCACCGGGCCATAGGGATCAAAGACCAGGCCTTCCACACCGTCGGCCAGAAGCAGCCGCTTCTGCTGGGCGAACAGGGGCAGGACCAGCCCTTCGGCCAGCAGCTGCCGCTCACACTGGGCCAGCAGCTGGCAGCGGACGGTGCTGTTGGCGGCAGTGGTGCTCTGGGTCAGCAGGGTCTCGTAGCCCACGTCGTCGTAGCGGCACAGGCCGTCGGGGCCAAAGCTGCGCAGCAGGGTATACACGCTGCCGTCGGTGCAGGTGACCGGAGCGATGGCAATGGTGTACTCGCCGTCCGCCATCCGGGCGTCAAACGTCTCATCGGGCACCTCCTCGATGGAGAAGAAAAGGGACAATTCCCGCTGCCAGACGCTGTTGATGGATTCCACCGCCTGGGTCAGGCCGGCGCTTTCGGGCACCAGGATGGTAATGCCCATCAGGTCGCTGCTGGTGACGGTCTGGCGGGCGCCCCGGTAGAGGACGTAGGCGTTGCCCAGATCCGGGGCGGGATCGCCGGCGGTCTGACGGTAGTCCACGCTGCCCACCGACAGCCCCTCGGGCACGAGGCCGGAAGCAGGCTGGTAGATGCTGGTGTCCACCGTCAGGGAAGTCGCCTGCCGGGCCGCTGAGACCAGAGCCTGCCGCAGTAGCGTGTTGGACAAGGCGGGATGCTGGCTGTTGAACAGCATACACCAGGTGGTGTCGGAATAGCGGACCGAGCGCAGGCTGGTGGGAGTGCTGGTGTCATCCAGGGCGGCCGTGCAGCGCTCGTTGAGGATCAGGTCCTGGGCGGACTGGGCCGAACCGGTATTCTGCACCAGGCGCAGCGAGTCGATCAGGCCGCCGCTGACGTCCCGGCGCAGGAACAGGCCGCCGGACGTCCAGTTGTACAGATAAAAGCTGCCGCTGGAAAGGGTGGTGTCGCTGGTCAGGCCATAGCTGCCCCCGGTGCTGAGGAAAAACTCCTCGTCACAGGGCATGGCGCCGGGCAGCGCCAGCTTGTGGACAAAGTTGTCGTCCGGCTCGGTGAGGGTGAACACCACCGTCAGGGAGTCGGCGGCCTCCACTCCGATGTCGCTGGGGTCGGCCAGGCCGGCCAGAGCAGCGCTGCCCCCTTCGATGGCCGAAAACTCCACCGCGTAAGGGGAGCGGGTCTCGGGGGAGAAGATGCGCTGGAAGGCGTAGACAAAGTCCTCCGCCGTGATGGCGTAACTGGTGGCCTCCCCGCGGGTGGCCTTGTAGGTCAACCCTTCTTTCAGACGGAAGGTGTAGACCAGCCCGTCGGAGGAGACGCTCCAGCTCTCGCACAGATCGTTCTGGGGATCGCCCTCGGCGTCCAGGCGGACCAGGCCGCCGCAGAGGTTGGTGCAGGCAATGACGTCCGATACGGCCGAAGCTACCTGGGGGTCCAGGTTGGTGGGCAGCTCTTCCACAAACCAGGTGAAGCTGTTGACGCCGGACCCCTGGGTGCAGCCCGCCAGGGGCAGCAGCAGGGCGGCTGCCAGTACGGCCGCCGTCAGCCGAACAAGAAAACGTTTCAAGGTGCAGTTCCTTTCTATCGTGACCGGCGCAGCGGGCCGCCGCGCCGGGATCCTGTATAGCATGATTTATAGGTATGTCATCAGAAAAAGATCCATGCCGCGCAGCCTTGTGCAGACGAGCGGGCGGCCGGAACAAGTCAAGTGTAGCAGAAAGGCCGCGAAAAAACAACAGGGATTTGCGCTCTGTTTTGGGATTTTCGTTGCCAACGGAAGCCAAAAGGGCTATAATAGACCTTGTGTCTGAATCAACCGGCAGTTTGGGGCGCCACGCCCCGGGGGAGGTTTTTGTTATGCAGAAGGAACAGCAGCAGCTTGCTGCGCTGGTGCGCGGCAAAAAGGTGGCTTTCATCGGCGCGGGGGTCAGCCATAAGACCCTGATCGAGGAGTTTGTGGGCCTGGGGGCAGAAGTGACCCTCTGCGACCGGAAAAAGTCGGTGGAGGAGTTCGGCGCGTATGCCGATACCATCCGGCGCCTGGGCATCCGGCTGAGCCTGGGGGAGAACTACATGGACGGGTTCAAGGGGCAGGACATCATCCTGCGCACCCCCGGCTTTGAGTTCTATCAGAAACCCCTGCAGGACGCCATTGCCGCCGGCACCATGGTGACCAGTGAGGTGGAGCTCTTTTTCGATTTTTGCCCCTGCGAGATCGTGGCGGTGACCGGCTCGGACGGCAAGACCACCACCACCACCCTCATCAGCGAGTTTTTCAAGGCGGCCGGGCGCACCGTGCATCTGGGCGGCAACATCGGGGCGGCGCTGCTGCCCATGCTGCCCGAGGTGGCCCCGGAAGATGTGGCCGTGGTGGAGCTGTCCAGCTTCCAGCTGATCAGTATGCGCAAGAGCCCCAAAGTGGCGGTGGTCACCAATGTGACCCCCAACCACCTGGACCACCACAAGGATATGCAGGAGTACATCGACGCCAAGCGGAACATCCTGCTGTACCAGCAGCCTCCCTGCCGGGCCGTGCTGGGGTATGAGAACGACATCACCCGGGCCATGCAGGCCGACTGCAAGGGGGAGCAGGTGTGGTTCACCCGCCTGCATGAGACCGACAACGGCGCGTTCCTGCGGGAGGACGGGATGCTCTGCATGGCCGAGCACGGGACGGTGACCCCCTTCCTGGCGCAGAAGGACGTCAAGCTGCGGGGCCTGCACAACATTGAAAACCTGCTGGCCGCCGCTGCGGCGGTCTGGGGCCGGGTGCCGGTCGAGGCCATCCAGAAGGTGGGCAGCACCTTCACCGGAGTGGAACACCGCATCGAGCCGGTGCGCACCCTGGACGGGGTCACCTATTACAACGACTCCATCGCCACCAGCCCCACCCGTACCATCGCGGGCCTGCGCAGCTTTGCGCAGAAGATCATCCTGATCGCGGGCGGCTACGACAAAAAGATCCCCTATCAGCCCCTGGCCCCCGAGATCCTGGCCCATGTCAAGGTGCTGGTGCTGATGGGCGCCACCGGTCCCCGGATCGAGGAGGCGGTGCGGCAGCAGCCCGGCTTTGAGGACAGCGGTCTGGTGATCCTCCATGCCGGGGATATGCAGGAAGCGGTGGCCCTGGCGCGCAGCGCAGCCCGCCCCGGGGATGTGGTCAGCCTGTCCCCGGCCAGCGCCTCTTTTGATGTGTACCCCAATTTCGAGGTGCGGGGCCGTCACTACAAGCAGATCGTCAACAGCCTGCCGGAGCAGGCGGAATGATCGCGGCCGTTGCCACTGCGGCCCAGCGGCAGGCCTTTTTGGAGGCGGCCCGCAGGGACCCCATGCTGCACGCGGTGCTGGGGCGGGATCTGACCCTGTGGGCGGGCAACAGCGGCGCGCCGGTGCAGCTGTATCTGGCCGGCGGCGCAGCCCTCTCGTTGTCGGACGGCTGTGCATGGATGTCGGGCCTGCCCGATGACCCCGAGGAACTGCACAGCTTTTTGCGGTTTGCCGGGGTGGGCTGCCTGCAGACTCCGGCCGACCTGCGGGGCTGGCCCGGCCTGCGCCCCGATGTCCAGGATACGGGGCTGACGCTGCCGCCGGGCGGCGCCCTGCCCCAACCGCCTTTGCCGGAGGGCTTCGTTCCGGACCGGGAGGTCGGGGTGGGGGAGGCCGCCGGGCTGCTGTTTCCCACCCATTCAGGCTACCGCGACGGCTTTTATTCCCGCACCTGCACCGCCGTCAACCACGGTCTGGCGCGTCTGTGGGGCCTGCGGGACCGGCAGGGCCGGCTGCGGGCCACCATGGGCGCCGATGCGCTGTTTGAAGGCCAGGCTTACCTCTCTTTGCTGCACACCGACCCGGCCTGCCGCGGCCAGGGCCTGGGCGGGTGGCTGGTGGTGGCCATGGCCAACGCCCTGTCGGCCGAGGGCTGGCAGTGCGTTTTTTACAGCGAACCCCGCAACCGGGCCTTTTACCGCAGGCTGGGCTTTGCCGAGGCCGCCCCGCTGTATGCCTACCAGGTGGGGGACACGATACAGAATCAGGAAGGATAAGGATAGATACGACCCATGATCGAACGTTTTTTTGACTATAAACCCGAGGTGCTGGCTCTGGACCAGAAGGCCATGGAGCTGTGCGCCCCCTATTTCCGCCAGGCGGAGGAGATCCGCGACTACAACCAGCTCAAGATGCTGCGCGCCTTTGCGGACAACCAGATGTCGGCCACCGATATGCTGGGTACCACCGGCTACGGCCTGTGGGACACCGGCCGGGCCAAGCTGGAGCAGATCTTTGCCCAGGCCATGGGCTGTGAGGATGCTTTGGTGCGCAGCCAATTCATGAGCGGCACCCATACCCTGGCGGTGGCCCTCTTTGGACTGCTGCGCACCGGCGACACCCTGCTGGCCGCTACCGGCCGGCCCTACGACACCCTGGAGGGTGTGATCGGCATAGACGGCAAGGGCAAGGGGACCGGCACCCTGACCGACTACGGCATCCGCTACGAGGAGGTGCCTCTGGGGGTGGATTTTGTTCCCGACTACCAGGCCATTACGGCGGCGGCTCCCCGGGCCAAGGTCTGCCATATCCAGCGCAGCCGGGGCTATATGCAGCGCAACGCGTTTGACCTGGAGACCATCCGCAAAGTGGCCCGGGTGGCCAAGGAGGCCAACCCTTCGATCATCGTCTTTGTGGACAACTGCTATGGCGAGTTCACCCAGACCCAGGAGCCCTGCCAGGTGGGGGCGGACCTGATCGCAGGCAGCCTGATCAAAAACCCCGGCGGCGGGATCGCCCCCACCGGCGGCTACATCGCAGGCCGGCGGGATCTGGTGGAGCAGTGCGCCTACCGCCTGAACGCGCCCGGCCTGGGCAAAGAGCTGGGCTGTACCCTGGACGCGCCCCGGGAGATGTACATGGGCTTCTACTATGCGCCGGGGGTGGTGTGCGAGGCCATTAAGACCGCCATATACGCCCAGTGCCTGCTGGAGCTGGTGGGCAAAAAGCCGGTGCCCCGCTACTGCGACAGCCACAACGACATCGTCACCTGCTTTGACGCGGGCACCGCCGAGGCGCTGGTGGGCTTCTGCCGGGGGATCCAGGCGGCCAGCCCGGTGGACAGTTATGCCGCCCCCGAACCCTGCCCCGAGCCGGGCTACACCGACGAGGTCATCATGGCCAGCGGCAGCTTCACCCAGGGCAGTACCATCGAGCTGAGCTGCGACGGCCCCATGCGGGCCCCCTATACCTGCTATCTGCAGGGCGGGCTGAACTTTGCGGCCAGCCGCGCCGGGGTGCTGCTGGCGGTGCAGAACGCCTATTTTGCCTAAGGTGTATCGGAAAACCCCACGCTGTTCTATTCTGCCAAAAAGTACCACCTGCATCGAAAAGACCTGCCGTCAGCGTGTCGCTTTTGCGACACGCTTTTTGTGTGCCGGGCGAAAAATAAACAGAAGCGGGATACAATTCTAACCAAACGGAAACAAAACAGGTGTACAATGCTCCCGCAATGCAGGACAGGAGGGATCGCCCCGGACAAAATGCAAAGCAGAACATCGATCGCAGAACATGGACAGGAGGTTATAGTGTTATGAAAAAAAGCAGTTTTATCACCCTTATCCTGGGTACGGTCAGCGGCGTGCTGTTCGCCCTTGGAATGTGCATGGCCCTGATCCCGGAATGGAACGCATTCCGGCCGGGCGTGGTATTCGGATGCCTGGGCGCCGTGATGGCCCTGGTCACCTTCATCCTCTGGCGCCGTATGGAGCACAAAGCGCCCATCCAGGTATCGGGCAAGATGATACTGAGCATTGCGGTGGGCATTCTGGGCGCCCTGATGCTGGGCGTGGGAATGTGCTTCTCCATGGTGTGGGGCAGACTGGTGGCCGGCATTGTGATCGGCCTGCTGGGCATTGTGATTTTGCTGTGCCTCATCCCGCTGACCCGCGGCCTGGAAGACTGAACCGATCCATTTATAAGAAAGACAGACGAAAAGGAGAATCACCATGAAAACCAATGATACCATTAAGCTGCCCGCCAACTGCACCGCCCTGACCAGTCCGGAACAACGGGAGGCCACCGGCGGCGCGTCCGCCGAGACGGTCGTCAAGGCCGTGGTGGCCCTGGGCGTATCGGGTGCGCTGCTGTGCGCAGCCGGCGTGGCAGCCGGCAGCGTCCTGGGACTGTTCAGGGGCCAGGGCGGCCTGGGGGCGGCCATCCAGGATTCGATGGACCGGGGCAGAGCTTTCATCGACGGGGCGCTGGAGGCAGGCCGCAGCCTGCTGGATCAGCTGCTGCCCTGGTAAGGCAACGAACGGTGCAGAAAGGACACGGAACAGGATGGCAAAATCAAAGCTGGTCAAAGCCAATGAGAAGATCGCCCGGCAGGTGACAGGGGCGTTTGACAAGATCGAAAACGCTGTGGTGGGCGGTTACACTAAAATCGAGGATGCTTTTGTGGACCAGTACCTGACCCAAGACGGGGAGACGGTGGCCCAGGCCAAAGAACGGCTCCGGCAGGAACAGGCCCAGCGGGAGAAGGAAGCCCGGGACGCCCACAGGTAAATCCATAAAAACGGCAGAGCACACCTGTACAAAGGCGCTCTGCCGTTTTGTTTTTGTCATGGCTGCTGGCGGGCGGCCCCCCGCAGGCGGTATTCCCGGGGGGTGCAGCGGTAAAACCGCCGGAACTGCTGGGAGAAATTGCTGGGGCTGTCAAAGCCGCAGGCCGCGGCCACCTGCGCAATGCTCTCGTCGGGGCGGGCCAGCAGGATGTCGGCCCCCTGCATGATGCGGTATTTCAGCAGGTACTGCATGGGCGGGATGTGGATGGTCTTCTGGAAGCAGCGCAGGCATTCCCGCTCGCCGATGCCGGCAGCCCGGGCGATATCCGCCAGGGTCAGCCCATGGGAAAAGTTCTCCTGGATGCAGGTGAGCATCTGCTGCATCCGCACTTCATCCAGGTTGGAGCGGAGCGGCCCCGCCTGCTGGAAATCGGAGGCATAGTGGCGGTACAGGGCCATGCAGACCGCCGACAGCTTGTCCCGCACCACAAATTCATAGCCGGGGCGCTCGGCGGCCAGGGCGTTGCAGGCCTCCCGGAACGCCTGGATGGCGTCGGTGTCGGCCTCCCGGTCCAGTTTGAAGGCCCGGAAGGCGTAGCAGTCCAGCAGGGGAAGGATGTACTTTTTGGCAAAGACGGTGTCCTTGCCGCCGGTGATCAGATCGGCGCTGAACACCGCCGAACGGATCTCACAGAAAGTGCTGGTGTTGGCGCTGTGCAGGACCCCTCCGTTGAAGGCGATGCAGTCCCCCTCGGCCAGCTCGTACCGGACCCCCGGCGTCTCGGCGGTCAGCTGGCCCGAAAGGATGTAGATGACCTCCAGATCGTCGTGCCAGTGCCAGGGCAGCGCGTGGTCGGGGTCGGGGGAATAACACTCGGCATAGCCTGCGCAGGGGAAATCCAGGGTGCCATGGGGCTGCAGCTCCCGGCGCTGGGGAGTGATGTTCAGATCGGGGTTGATCCCGCAGACTTTCAGACCCATAGTCGGCCTCCTTTTTGTCGTTTCTTTTATAGTATACGGCGTTTTATGGATTGAATCAAGAGGAACTTGGCGGTATTCTAGATACGCTTGGAAACCCTGTCCGGCCGCGCAGGCCACGGGGCGCGCAGGAAAGAACATCAGGAGGAAACACTATGGTACATTTGTTGCTTGGGGTCATCTATTTGGCCTTCATCAGTCTGGGCCTGCCCGACTCGCTGCTGGGTTCGGCCTGGCCGTCCATCTATGGGGAGCTGGGGGTGCCGGTCTCGTTTGCAGGGGTGATCTCGATGATCATTTCGGCGGGGACCATCGTCTCCAGCCTGGGCAGCGACCGTCTGACCCGGGCCCTGGGCCCCGGCCGGGTGACGGCCTGCAGTGTGGCTTTGACGGCGGCGGCCCTGTTTGGATTTTCCACCTCCACGTCCTTCTGGATGCTGTGCCTGTGGGCGGTGCCCTATGGCCTGGGCGCCGGCAGTGTGGACGCGGCCCTGAACAACTATGTGGCAATCCACTATGCCAGCCGGCACATGAGCTGGCTGCACTGCATGTGGGGCGTGGGCACCCTGGTGGGCCCCAACCTGATCAGCTACGCCCTGTCCGGCGGACAGGGCTGGCAGATGGGCTACCGGTACATCTCCCTGCTGCAGGTGGTGCTGACCGCTGTCCTGATCTTCAGCCTGCCTTTGTGGAAGCGCCAGCCCGGCGCCGCCGGTCAGCAGGAGGACGACCAGGCCCGCGAGGCGCTGTCCCTGGGTCAGACTCTGCGCATCCCCGGCGCCAAAAACGCCATGGTAGCTTTCTTCTGCTACTGCGCCGTTGAGCAGACCGCCGGACTGTGGGCGGGCAGTTACCTGGTGCTGCACAGCGGCCTTTCGGCTGAGCGGGCGGCCCAGCTGGTCAGCCTGTTCTACATCGGCATCACGGTGGGCCGGGCGGCCTGCGGCTTTATCACCACTGCCCTTGGGGATGTACGGATGGTGCGCCTGGGGCAGGGGATCATCCTGGCGGGGGTGGCTGCCATGCTGCTGCCCTCGAGCTGGGCGGCCCAGGCGGGCCTTGTGCTGATCGGTCTGGGCTGCGCCCCCATCTACCCCAGCATGATCCATGCCACCCCGGCCCGGTTTGGAGCTTCCCACTCCCAGGCGGTGATCGGCCTGCAGATGGCCAGCGCCTATGTGGGCACCTGCCTGATGCCGCCCCTTTTTGGCCTGATCGCCCAAAACATCACCATCAGCCTGATGCCGCTGTACCTGCTGGCCATCCTGGTGCTGATGACTGTGATGAACGAGGGCGCCAACCGGGCGGCCAGCCGCCAGTCGGTCCTGCGGGCCGCACGGCAGCGCGCATCCTGAAAAGAGAGATTCAGCCGCAAGCAGCAGATGGGGCCTGCCCCTCTGCTGTTTTTTTGTGCAGCGGAAGGTTTTTCCACCCCCCCTTGACAGGAGCGCGGCGGAATGCTATACTGAACATTGTTCAGTTTGAGGTGGTGAGACAGTATGAATACCGTGGTGACATCCAGAGAGGACATTTTGCAGCACAGCCGCCAGCTGATCCAGCGGCAGGGCTGGGGTGTGGTGAGCATCCGCACGGTGGCCCAGGCCTGCGGGGTGTCGGTGGGATCGATCTACAATTATTTCGGTTCCAAGGCCGAGCTGGTGGGCGCCGTGGTGGAAAGCGTATGGCAGGAGATCTTCCAGCTGCCCCAGGGGACAGAGGGCTTTGCAGATACGGCGGCCTGCGTGTCCTGGCTGTATGGGCGGATGGAGTACGGGAGCAGGGCCTATCCGGGCTTTTTTACCCTCCACGCCCTGCGCTTTACCGGCGACGAAAAGCAGGACGGGCGGCGCCGGATGCAGCGGGCCTGGCAGCAGCTGCTGGACGCCCTGTGCGCCGTGCTGCGGCAGGACCCCCGGGTGCGTCCCGGCGCGTTTGACAGCCGCTTCACGCCGGAACGGTTCGCGGACGTGCTGTTTTCTCTGATGCTCTCGGCCATGCTGCGGCAGGACTTCGACTATGCCCCGGCGCTGGAGATCATCCGCCGCACCCTCTACTGAGGCACCGCCGCAAGGCGGCTTTTTTGCCCATGAACTTGAACATTGTTCATAACAGGGCCGGGCGGAAACGCCCGGCGGGAGAACCAGGGAGGTTGATACAATGCAGGCTGTTATGGAAACGCTTTTTGACGCGGTCTATTTGATCTCGGTCATCACCATCGGGGTGCTGATGATCCGGCAGAGCAGGCCGGGCAGCCAATACCGGCTGTTCGGCTGGATGGCGGTGGTTCTGGGGGCGGGGGATTCGTTCCACCTGGTGCCCCGGGCGGTGGCTCTGTGCACCACCGGGCTGGAACATTACACGGCGGCCCTGGGGGCTGGCAAGTGGATCACATCCATCACCATGACGGTATTCTATCTGCTGCTGTACCATGTGTGGCGCAAGCGCTACCAGATCGCCGGCCGGCGCGGCCTGACCGCTGCGGTGTACGGGCTGGCCGGGCTGCGGGTGCTGCTGTGCATGATGCCCCAAAACCAGTGGCTGCGCGCGGACGCGCCCCTCAGCTGGGGCATTGCCCGC
The DNA here is from genome assembly GCF_002161515.1 of Faecalibacterium sp. An58. Taxonomy (NCBI): domain Bacteria; kingdom Bacillati; phylum Bacillota; class Clostridia; order Eubacteriales; family Oscillospiraceae; genus Faecalibacterium; species Faecalibacterium sp. An58. The sequence continues at coordinate 9,521 of NZ_NFHX01000009.1, read as the reverse complement.
AACGTCCCCTTTGCGGCGCTGGGGCTGGTGATCATCTGCCTGTTTTACCGCAGTGCCAAACAGCACAAGGACCGCGCCTTCCGCTGGATGTGGCTGACCATCGTGCTGAGCTTTGGCTTTTATATCCCGGTGGTGCTGTGGGCTGACGCCGTGCCCATGATCGGGATGCTGATGATCCCCAAGACCTGCGCCTATGTGTGGACGGTGCTGATCGGCTACTTTGCAATGAAACAGGAACAGAAAGGAAAGGAGAACTGACCATGAAACGCTACATCCATACCGCCCTTCTCTATGCCGTGCTGGCCATGGTGGGAGGGGTGTTTTACCGGGAGTTCACCCGGTTCACCGGCTACACCGGAAAGACGGCCCTCTCTGTGGTACATACCCATTATTTTCTGCTGGGTATGGTGTTCTTCCTGCTGCTTCTCCTGCTGGAAAAGAGCTTCCGCTTCACCACCCACAAGACCGGGCCGGTGCTGGCCGTCTACCACGCGGGGCTGAACCTGACCGCCCTGATGCTGGCGGTCCGCGGGGTGGTGCAGGTGCTAGGCAGCCCTCTGTCCTCCGGGCTGGATGCAGCCATCTCGGGCATTGCGGGGATCGGCCACATCCTGCTGGGGGTCAGCCTGGTGCTTGTGCTGCTGCAGATCAGGCACAGCGTCATCGAAACACGGGTATAACAAAACCAAGGCGGCAGGCCGCCCGGCAGCTGGTATGCGCCAGCCCGGGCGGCCTGCTGTTTTTTGAAGCTATTTTACAAGACTGCCGGCCCGGGGTGTAGTATAATACCGGTAGGACAGACGGCGAGGGGGCGGACAGATGAAGCAAGGGACGCGCCGAGTGGTCTACGATGGCCAGCTGCGTCTGGTGGCTTCTGTTCTGATTCTGGGGGGGCGCACCGGGGTGGGTACGGCTCTCACTTTGGCGGGACTGCTTTTGTCCCAGCGCAAGGCCGGGATGGAAAAAAGAGAAGTCTGAAAGCGCTTGCTCCTTGGTTGCGTTCTGCGGGGAACGTGCTATAATAATAGGGCAGGACAAACCCATAAAAATGATTGCCAGGAGAGGCTTTTCTATGATAAAAATCGATTTGATCACCGGCTTTCTGGGGGCGGGGAAGACCACCTTCATCCAGAAATATGCCCGCTGGCTGATGGACCAGGGGCAGAAGATCGGCATTCTGGAAAACGACTATGGTGCGGTGAATGTGGATATGATGCTGCTGCAGGGGCTGGAAGGCCCCCAGTGCGACCTGGAGATGATCTCGGGCGGGTGCTGCGCCGACTGCCATAAGCGGCGGTTCCGCACCAAGCTGATCGCCATGGGGATGCTGGGCTATGACCGGGTGTTGGTGGAGCCGTCGGGCATCTATGACGTGGATGAGTTCTTTGACGCCCTCTGTGAATCCCCGGTGGACCGCTGGTATGAGCCGGGCAGCGTGATCACCATTCTGGACGCCTGCCTGGAGGAGGACCTGTCCGGAGAGGCGGAATACCTGCTGGCCAGCGAGGCTGCCAGCGCCGGCTGCGTCGTGCTGAGCCGGACCCAGGAGGCCGGTGCCGGGCGGGCCGCCGCCACGGTGGCCCATCTGGACCGGGCGCTGGAAGCGGCGGGATGCAGCCGGCGGTTTTCCGGCGGGGAGGACGTTTTGGCCAAAAACTGGGATGACCTCACCGACCGGGACTTTGCCCGCCTGGCGGCCTGCGGCTGGAAGCAGGCCAGCTGCCCCAAACGCACGCTGGAAACGGCGGGGGGCTTCGAGTCGGCCTACTTCCTCCATGTGGACCTGCCGGCCCCGACGCTGCGCCAGCGGGTGAAGGATCTGTGGTCGGACGCGGCCTGCGGCAGGATCTTCCGGGTCAAGGGCTTCCTGCCGGCAGAGGACGGGTGGCTGGAGCTGAACGCCACCCCGGACAGCCTGACCCTCCGCCCCATCCCCCAGGGACAGGAGGTCATCATCGTCATCGGGGAGGGGCTGGACAGACAGCGCATCGCAGATCATTTGGGGGCGGAACTGCCCGCCTGATGGATACAAGTTGACATTTCCCTTTGTGTGTGGTATAATGACCTCAATTTGTACAGAAAGGGAGGTGCAACAGCTCGATGGAAGACAGTTCGGATGGGGATCCCCATACGGCCGCCTTTGTTTCTCCTCGGCGTGTTATGAATCGGATGAATTTATAAGGCATAGTCTGCACTTTTTCAAGCTGCGGGCTGTGCTTTTTTGCGTTCAAAACTTTTATGACATAGATAGGAGAAATAATTGTTATGATTGGTGCTTTGATTTTACAAGCCGTTCTGATCGCGGTCAACGCGCTTTTTGCAAGCTCGGAGATCGCGGTGATCTCGATGAGCGAGGGCCGGCTCAAGATGCTGGCGGAGGAGGGGGACAAGCGCGCGAAAAAGCTGCTGTCCCTCACCGAGCAGCCCTCCAAGTTCCTGGCTACCATCCAGGTGGCCATCACCCTGGCCGGCCTGATGGGCGGCGCCTTTGCGGCGGAAAACTTTGCCGATCCCATTGTTGACCTGATCCTTTCGCTGGGGGTGGCCATTCCCCGCAGCGCCCTGCACTCGGCCGTGGTGGTGCTGATCACCCTGGTGCTGACCTATTTCAGCATCGTCTTTGGCGAGCTGGTGCCCAAGCGCCTGGCGATGAAAAAGACCGAGAGCCTCTCGCTGAGCCTGGCGGGCATCCTCTTTTTTATGTCCAAGATCTGCGCGCCTCTGGTCTGGCTGCTGACCGCTTCCACCAACGTGATGCTGCGGGCCCTGGGCATCGACCCCAACCAGAATGAGGAGATCGTCACCGAGGACGAGATCAAGATGAAGCTGATGGAGGGCGCCCAGCAGGGTACCATCGAGACGGACGAAAACGAGATCATCCAGAACGTCTTTGAACTGAACGATACCACCGCCGAGGAGGTCAGCACCCGCCGCAGGGATGTGGTGTGCCTCTACCTGGAGGACGATATGGACGTCTGGGCCAAGACCATCCGGGACAGCCACTATACTTACTTCCCGGTGTGCGGCGAGAGCCAGGACGATGTGGTGGGCGTGCTGAATACCAAGGATTATTTCCGGCTGGACGACCTGTCCCGCCGTTCGGTGATGAAGAACGCCGTGGATAAACCCTTCTTTGTGCCTGAGGGCATCCGGGCCGACGCTCTGTTCAGCCGGATGAAGCAGGAGCGCAAATACTTTGCCATCGTCATCGACGAGTACGGCGGCATGAGCGGCATCGTGACGGTCCACGATCTGATGGAAGAGCTGGTGGGCGACATGGACGACGAGGACACCGTCCGCCAGGTGGAGATCCGCCAGCTGGGCGACAGCCGCTGGGAGATCCGCGGTTCGGCCGACCTGGAGGAAGTGGCTGAAAAGCTGGATGTCCAGCTGCCCACCGATGAGCACGAGACGTTCAACGGTCTGGTGTGCGGCATCGTGGGCCGGGTGCCCGACGAAGGGGAGCAGTTCACCTGCGAGGGCTATGGCCTCAGGATCAATGTCAAAAACGTGGCGGGCCACCGCGTGGATACGGCTGTGGTGGAAAAGACCCGGCCCGATGTGCCGCCTCAGCAGCAGAACGAGGACTAAGAGACGCACAGCGCCGGCTGAAATCAAGATTCCCGCTTGATTTTGCGCCGAAATACAGTATAATAAGAAAAGCTATTGGCTTATTGTATGGAATATGACCGGCGCAAGGTCATCAAATGGGGAGGATTGGAATGGATCGAACCTATATTTCCGAAGTCCGGGAGCACATCGGCGAGGCCGTCAAGGTCCAGGGCTTCATTGAAAATCTGCGCAGCAGCAAGGCGATGGCCTTCATCGTGCTGAAGGATATCACTGGCAAGCTGCAGATCACCATTGAAAAAGAAGATCACCCGGATCTGGTGGACACCATCGACCGGCTGACCGGCGACTCGGTCATCACGGTGGTGGGCAAGGTGATGGCCAACGATTATGTCAAGATGGGCGGCATCGAGATGATCCCCGACACCATCCAGATCGAGAGCATTGCCGACCCGCTGCCCATCGTCCGCAAGGAGATCGCCGCCACCAAGAAAAAGAAGGCGGTGGAGCGCTCCAGCATCGACCAGCGGATCGATTACCGCTGGATCGACCTGCGCACCGACGAGAACCAGCTGATGTTCAAGGCCCAGACCGTCATGGTGGCCGCCATGCGGCAGTACCTGCTGGACCGCCACTTCATCGAGATCCACACCCCCAAGCTGATCGCTGCTGCCAGCGAGAGCGGCTCGGAAGTGTTCAAGGTGGATTACTTTGACCGCAATGCCTACCTGGCCCAGAGCCCGCAGTTCTACAAGCAGATGGCCATGGCCAGCGGCTTTGAGCGGATCTTCGAGGTGGGGCCTGTGTTCCGTGCCGAGAAGTCTTACACCAACAAGCATACCACCGAGTTCACCGGCTTTGACCTGGAGTTCAGCTACATCCATTCCTTCCGGGATGTGATGCAGATGGAGGAGGGTCTGCTGAAGGCCGCTCTGCAGGCGGTCAAGGACGCCTACGGCCAGGAGATCGAGGAGACCTTCGGCCTGCCGGTGGTGGTGCCGGAGACTCCCTTCCCGGTGGTCAAGCTGGCCGACCTGTACAAGGGTCTGGAGGAGGACTTTGGCTACACGGTGGATGAGTCGGAAAAGGGCGATCTGACCACCGAGGCCGAGCGCCTGAGCTACGACTGGGTCAAAAAGCACTATGGCCATGAATTCCTGTTCGTCACCGACTATGCCGCCGACAAGCGGGCTTTCTACCATATGCGGGACGAAAACGGCGTGCCCCAGGGTTATGACCTGATCTGGCGCGGGGTGGAGATCACCACCGGCGCCCAGCGTGAGCACCGCTACGAAGTGCTGAAAAAGCAGGCGGAGGAGAAGGGCCTGGGCGAGGACATCAAGTTCTATCTGGAGTTCTTCCGCTACGGCTGCCCGCCCCACGGCGGCTTTGGCCTGGGCGTGGACCGCCTGACCATGCTGCTGGTCGGCCTGAGCATCAAGGAATGCATGTTCCTGTTCCGCGGTCCCAACCGTCTGACTCCGTGATGGAGCGGTCCGGCTGCGCGGCATTTGTGATACAAAAGGGACGCCTCCCGGCGGGGGGCGTCCTCCTTTTTTTGCCGGGCGGCGCTTGCAAAAGCCGGCGTTTTGTGCTACTATAAGCAAAGCGATGTATAAAACGCGATGACGGAGAAAGTATCCGCGGCGCGCCTGGTCCCAGAGAGGAGCTCCACCGGCTGAAAGGGCTCCCGGAGGCGGCAGCGGGGAAGTTCGCTCCCGAGCGGCCTGCGGGAAAGGCGGCTTTCGGCTGCCCGGTAGTGCGGGACGGCGTGCCCCGTTACGGCGTTTGAGTGCCGTGCAGCTTCGCACCTGCGCGGAATTTGGGTGGTACCACGGAGTATTCGACAGGGCTCCGTCCCTTGGCTGGCTTTGGCCGGCAGGGGACGGGGCCCTTTTCTGTTCCGTCCCGAAGCAACGAGAGAGCTTTGAAAAAGGAGAGGAAATGTATGCAGGCAATCATAGATGAGCTGGCAAAGCAGGTCCAGGCAGACCTGGCGCAGGTGTCCTCCAAAGAGACCCTGGCGGCTTTCTGGCAGAAGTACCTGAGCAAGAACGGACAGATCCCCGCCCTGATGAAGGATCTGCGCACGGTGGCCCCCGCCGACCGTCCCGCCATGGGCAAGGCCGTCAACCAGCTGAAACAGAAGGTGCAGGCGGATTATGACCAGGCAGCCGCCCGGGTCAACCAGTTGGAGCTGGCCGCCCGCAACGCTGCCGAAACGGTGGATATCACCCTACCCGCCAAGGTGCGTCCCACCGGCGGGCTGCATCCCCTGACTTTGGTGCGCAACCAGATCATCGACGCTTTTGCAGGGATGGGCTTTGAGATCTATGAGGGCCCCGAGATTGAGGACGACGACCACTGCTTTACCCGGCTGAACGTGCCCAAGGATCACCCCGCCCGGGATATGCAGGATACCTTCTATCTGTCCGACGAACTGCTGCTGCGCACCCAGACCTCCACCGGCCAGATCCGCACCATGGACGCCGAAAAGCCCCCCATCAAGGTGCTGGTGCCCGGCCGGGTGTTCCGTTCGGATTCGGACGCCACCCACAGCCCCATGTTCCACCAGATGGAGGGCCTTGTGGTGGACAAGGGAATCACCCTGTGCGATCTGCAGGGTATGCTGGACGTGTTCGTCCAGCGCCTGTTCGGCAGCGAGGTGCGCACCCGTCTGCGCCCCTCTTACTTCCCCTTCACCGAACCCAGCGTCGAGGTGGATGTCAGCTGCTTTGCCTGCCATGGCAAGGGCTGCAGCCTGTGCAAGCACACCGGCTGGATCGAGATCCTGGGCGGCGGCGTGGTCAACCAGAAGGTGCTGCGCAACTGCAACATCGATCCCGAGGTCTACTCCGGCATCGCTTTCGGCATCGGCATCGAGCGCATCGCCATGCTGAAGTACGGCATCAACAACATCGGTCTGATGTTTGAGAACGACCTGCGGTTCCTTGGGCAGTTCCATGAATAAGAGGGAGGATGGGTTAAGATGAAAGTACCTTTCAGCTGGTTGAAGGAATTGGTAGAGATCGACATTACGGCCCAGGAGCTGGAGGACCGCCTCTTTTCCTGCGGCTTTGAGGTGGAGGAGCGGATCGACCTGTCCGCTGAAATCCACAAGGTGGTGGTGGGCGTCATCACCTCCATCGAAAAACAGGAGGGCACCCACCTGAGCAAGTGCATCGTGGACTGCGGCGACTACGGCCATGAGATCCACATCACCACCGGTGCGCCCAACATTTTTGTGGGGGCCCATGTCCCCGCCGCTCTGGACGGCGCCACCCTGCCCGGCGGCATCCAGATCAAAAAGCGTATGATGCAGGGCTTTGAATCCAACGGTATGCTGTGCTCGGGGGAGGAGCTGGGCCTGAACGATGACCTGTACCCCGGCGCAGACGTCTATGGGCTGCTGATCCTGCCGGAGGACACTGTCCCCGGCGCGGACATCTGCCCCATCGTCGGTCTGGATGATTCCATCTTTGACATCTCCATCACCGCCAACCGCCCCGACTGCCAGTCCATCCTGGGCATCGCCCGGGAGGTGGCTGCGGTGCTGCACAAGCCTCTGCATATGCCTGCCACCGACTACCAGACCGTGTGCGAGCCCGACACTCCCATCTCGGTGACGGTGGAGGCCCCCGACCTGTGCCCCCGCTATATGGCCCACTACGTCCGCAACATCCGGATGGGCCAGTCGCCCCGGTGGCTCAAGCGGCATCTGGCCCTGTGCGGCTTGCGCTCCATCAGCAACGTGGTGGATATCACCAACCACACCCTATTGGAGATGGGCCAGCCCATGCACGCCTTCGACCTGGACAAGGTGGCCGGGCGCTGCATCGACGTCCGCCGCGCCCGTCCCGGGGAGAAAATCGTCACCCTGGACGAAAAAGAGTTCACCCTGGGGGAGAACAACCTGGTGATCTGCGACGCGGAAAAGCCTGTGGCCCTGGCCGGCGTCATGGGCGGCGCCAACTCGGGGATGGATGAGAACACCACCAGCCTGCTGTTCGAGTGCGCCACCTTCGCCCGTGACTCGGTGCGCAAGACCAGCCGTGCCCTGGGCCAGTCCAGTGACTCCTCGGCCCGCTATGAGAAGGGTGTGGATTTCAGTTCTCCCCAGCTGGGCCTGGCCCGCGCCCTGCACCTGATCCAGCAGCTGGACTGCGGCGATATCACCACTCTGGCTTTCGACTGCACCGACGGTCGCTCCACCCAGCGCAAGGTGATCACCACCACCCCCGAAAAGATCTGCGCCGTTCTGGGCATCCGCGTGCCCGATCCGGATATGATCGACATTCTGACCCGCCTGAACTTTGAAGTGACGGTGGAGGACGGCCAGTGGAAGGTCAGCGTCCCGCCCTACCGGGAGGACGTGGAGGGCTATCCCGACCTGGCCGAGGAGGTCATCCGGGAATATGGCTATGACCACATCGTGCCCACCTTCCTCAAGACAGGGGCCATCACCAATGGCGGATTGAACAGCGAGCAGAAGCGCGCCCTCAAGGTCAAGCGGATGCTGGCCGGTCAGGGCTTCTTCGAGGCGTCCACCCTGGCGTTCTATTCCACCGCCGAGCTGGATATGCTGCACATCCCCGCGGATGACCCCGCCCGCAAGGTGATCCGCATCCTCAACCCCATCAGTGAAAATCTGTCGGTGATGCGCACCATGCTGGCGCCCTCCATGCTCAATGTCATTGTGGACAACCTGAAAAAGGGCAACGGCGCCGGCCGCCTGTTTGAGATGGCCCCCGTCTATCTGCCCAAGAGCCTGCCCCTGACCGAACGTCCCGACGAGCGTCAGACCCTCTGCATGGGCGTCTTTGGGCCCGGGGAGGACTTCTTCACCGTCAAGGGCGCATTGGAGGCGCTGGCTGCGTCGCTGGGCCTCAGTTTCACCTATGAGCGGGAGACCGGTACGCCCTGGCTGCATCCCGGCATCGCCGCTTCGGTCTGGTGCAAGGGCAAGCGTCTGGGTGTCTTTGGCAAGCTGTCCAATGAGATCAACGCCGAGCTGAAGATCGCCAAGGATGAGAAGGAAAACCAGAACATCTATCTGGCCGAGCTGGATTATGAGGCGCTGTCCGACTGTGCCGAGAACGATCTGCACTACCAGCCCATCAGCCCCTATGCGCCGGTCAAGCGGGACCTGGCTTTGGTCTGCGATGAGGCGGTCACCTGTGGGGAGATCGAGGACACCATCCGCAAGGCCAGCCCCCTGGTCAGCGGCGTCAGCCTGTTTGATATCTACCGCGGCAAGAATCTGGGCGAGGGCAAAAAGAGTATGGCTTTCTCGGTGGTGCTGGCCGATCCCAAGGCCGAGCTGGATGCCGAGCAAGTGGACCGTGCCATCAAGAAGATCCTGGGCAACCTGAAGTACAAGCTGAACATCGAGATCCGTTGAGAAAAGGAGATCGCCGGTATGGAACGTTTTAAGAAAGTGTATACGCAGGGGGCGCTGGATGTGGTGGAGGTCTGGGTGGACACCGAGACCGGTGTGAATTATCTGTACCACAGAAATGGAAACACGGGAGGGCTGACGGTCCTGCTGAATAAGGACGGCAAGCCGGTGGTCACCTCCAACACCTGACACCTGCCTTATTATAGGTATAAGGATACAGGGCTTTTGGCCCTGGCAAACATTGGGCTGCCTGTGCGCTGCATAGGCGGCCCTTTTTCTGTCCAGAATAGGGGAGCGGGGATGTAGAAAAGGAAAGAAAGGAAAAGTCTGTCTTTTTTTGCAAAAAAGGGTTGACAAAAGTCCCCGGGTGTAGTATTATATTCGAGCGCTCCACGGGGCGCCCACAAAACGCAAAAGAGCTTGCGAAAAGCTTCAAAAAAGAGCTTGACAAGCAAAGACGGATGTGGTAAAATAAATGGGTCGCCGGTCGAGAGACAGCGCGGCGCAGGACCTTGAAAATTGAACAATATCGAATACTTGTAACGGAACCTTT
>NZ_NFHX01000085.1:0-574 GCF_002161515.1 Faecalibacterium sp. An58 | reverse complement strand
GTACTGTACTGGTACAGTGCGATTTTCTTTTCGGCAGAACAGAACACCCACATCTGGGACATCTGACTGGATTCCCGGCCATCCTCTTTCAGGACATGGACGTGGGTCTCGTCCACATTCACAATATCCTGCCGCAGCAGCTCCCTGCGAAGCTGCTCATACAGGGGCTTGAGCCAACGGGCACTGCGGATTACCCAGTTGGCCATGGTATTGCGCCGAAGATCCACACCCTGCCCCTTCCAGTAAGCCTCCTGGCGATACAGCGGAACTCCGTTCTGGAACTTCTCCTGCATTATATAGGCTACCGTGGAGGGGGCTGCCATGCTTTTCTTCATCACTGGAACAGGAGCTTCGGCCTGCCGGATATAGCTCTCCCCAGTCTGGGCTTCACAGTGCGCACATTTGTAGCTGGCGGCATAGTAATCCACCACATACACCTGGGCCGGCACAATCAACAGTTCAGACCGGACTAACTTTTCCCCGATCCGTACCATTGTGCGGCCGCAATTGGCGCAGATCTGTTCCTTCTCCGGCAGCTCACAGACTACCTTCTTGTGTTCCAATCCTTCTGTCA
>NZ_NFHX01000084.1:0-613 GCF_002161515.1 Faecalibacterium sp. An58 | reverse complement strand
CTGGCCGAGCGCGGCATTGTGAACGGCCAGCTTGTAGATCCGGAAAAGCTGGATAGCGACCCTTTTATTCGGCAGGTGGTGGCGGATGCTGAGGCAACTAAGGAGACTGTTTCCGCCCAGTTTCAGAAAACCTTAACGGCAGAAGATGTAACCGACATCCGTCTGGAAAGCAGCAGCTACTCGGCGGTGTCCCGGGAGAAAGAGTATCACCTGTCCTGCAAGATCAACGGTATGCCGGATACGCTCGTCTATACTGTCTCCCAGCACGATGACGGAGAAGGCTTTACCATCCGGAGCGGCCAGCGTGAGGAAGATGATATCTGGAAAAAGATGCCTCAACCCGAGCTGGAAAAGCTGGAGGCTGTTTTGGCCCAGGCGGTGGAGTTTGACTACTGGAGCAAATCCATTGAACACGCAGCCGATGCAGATGCCCTCGAAGTGGTAACTCTGGACTATCAATGGGCCGAAGATCTGAATTTGAGTAGCGAGCAGCGCAACGCCCTTTGGGAGCAGATCGAAGATCGGAAAGCACAACTTACCACACAGCCTGCCGTTCCAACGGAACCGATGGCAGCTTACCCGGCAGAGGAAACACACCTGCCCTACGATGTGG
>NZ_NFHX01000083.1:0-618 GCF_002161515.1 Faecalibacterium sp. An58 | reverse complement strand
TCCAATTGCCAACGAAATTCGTTTCCCTTCCAGTTGAAACTGTAGTTTCTTCTCTTTGAAGTTTACTTTAATCTCGTTTCGCAGTTATTATTCAGTTCTCAAGGTACATCGCTGAAGACCCTTTTCAGGGCCCTCAAAATTGAACAATATCGATCTCTTGCTTCGTCACCGACTCACGCCGGACTTTTCAGTCCGCGTCAGCCAGACTCCCTAGAAAGGAGGTGATCCAGCCGCAGGTTCTCCTACGGCTACCTTGTTACGACTTCACCCCAATCACCAGTTTTACCTTCGGCGGCGTCCTCCTTGCGGTTAGACTGCCGACTTCGGGTCCCCCCGGCTCTCATGGTGTGACGGGCGGTGTGTACAAGGCCCGGGAACGTATTCACCGCAGCATGCTGATCTGCGATTACTAGCAATTCCGACTTCATGCAGGCGAGTTGCAGCCTGCAATCTGAACTGGGACGTTGTTTTTGAGTTTTGCTCTGCCTCGCGGCTTCGCTTCTCTTTGTTGAACGCCATTGTAGTACGTGTGTAGCCCAAGTCATAAAGGGCATGATGATTTGACGTCATCCCCACCTTCCTCCGTTTTGTCAACGGCAGTCTGAATAGAGTCCTCTT
>NZ_NFHX01000082.1:0-632 GCF_002161515.1 Faecalibacterium sp. An58 | reverse complement strand
CGGGTCGCCCCCTACTTTGGCACCCCCGACAAACCCGAGTGCCATATGCTGTACAATGTCACCACCATGTGCACCACCTGGCACACGGTGGCCACCGCCGACACCGCCCTGCTCCGCCGTCAGCTGGACATCCTGGCCGGTCTGCCCCAAAACTGCATCTTCCAGAACTACCTGCGCTGCCACGACGACATCGGCTGGGGCCTTGACTACGATTTCCTGGCCCAGTTCGGGATGCAGGAGGTCCCGCACAAAAAGTACCTGAACGATTTCTTTACCGGCAAGACGGCGAACTCCTTCGCCATCGGGGAGCTGTACAACGACGACCCCCGCCTGGGGGACGCCCGCCTCTGCGGCACCACGGCTTCCCTCTGCGGCATCGAGCGGGCCGGCTTCGCCGGGGACAAGGCCGCGCAGGAAAAGGCTGTCCGGCTCGACCTGACCCTCCACGCCTTCATGTTCTCGCAGTCGGGCCTCCCTGTACTGTACAGCGGGGACGAGATCGGCCAGCTCAACGACTACAGCTACAAAGACGACCCCGAAAAGGCTTCGGACAGCCGTTACATCCACCGCGGCGCCTTCCCCTGGGCATTGGCCGCCAATCGCAGCATACCCGGCACGCTGCAAAACGAGCT
>NZ_NFHX01000081.1:0-632 GCF_002161515.1 Faecalibacterium sp. An58 | reverse complement strand
CGGGTCGCCCCCTACTTTGGCACCCCCGACAAACCCGAGTGCCATATGCTGTACAATGTCACCACCATGTGCACCACCTGGCACACGGTGGCCACCGCCGACACCGCCCTGCTCCGCCGCCAGCTGGACATCCTGGCCGGTCTGCCCCAAAACTGCATCTTCCAGAACTACCTGCGCTGCCACGACGACATCGGCTGGGGCCTTGACTACGATTTCCTGGCCCGGTTCGGGATGCAGGAGGTCCCGCACAAAAAGTACCTGAACGATTTCTTTACCGGCAAGACGGCGAACTCCTTCGCCATCGGGGAGCTGTACAACGACGACCCCCGCCTGGGGGACGCCCGCCTCTGCGGCACCACGGCCTCCCTCTGCGGCATCGAGCGGGCCGGCTTTGCCGGGGACAAGGCCGCACAGGAAAAAGCCGTCCGGCTCGACCTGACCCTCCACGCCTTCATGCTCTCACAGTCGGGCCTCCCTGTGCTGTACAGCGGGGACGAGATCGGCCAGCTCAATGACTACAGCTACAAAGACGACCCCGAAAAGGCTTCGGACAGCCGTTACATCCACCGCGGCGCCTTCCCCTGGGCATTGGCCGCCAATCGCAGCATACCCGGCACGCTGCAAAACGAGCT
>NZ_NFHX01000080.1:0-638 GCF_002161515.1 Faecalibacterium sp. An58 | reverse complement strand
AACTATTTCTTTGCGAAAGCCCTCGACCAGGTAAGGCCGGGCGGCGTGGTGGCGTTTGTCACCAGTCGCTTTACCATGGACGCGAAGGACAGCTCCACTCGCAAATATCTGGCCCAGCGCGCCGACCTACTGGGCGCGGTACGGCTGCCCAGCAATGCCTTCAAGGCCAACGCTGGGACTGAGGTCGTCTCGGATATCTTATTTCTCCAGAAGCTGGAGCGGCCCATCGACCGGGAACCGGAGTGGGTACAGGTGGGCCAAACGCCCGAGGGCTTTACCGTCAACCAGTATTTTGTGGATCACCCCGATATGGTGCTGGGTGAGCTATCTGCCGAAAGTACCCAGTATGGCCGGGAGGACGTGACGGTCGATCCCATCGAGGGGGCCGACCTGGCCGAACAGCTCAAGGAGGCTACCGCAAAAATTCAAGGCCGGTACGTTGCTGCCGAGAGGGACGACGCCGAGCTGGACGAGGGCGCTCCCGACGTCCTGCCCGCTGACCCGGGCGTCAAAAACTTCTCCTATACGGTGGTGGACGGCGAAGTTTACTACCGCGAAAATTCGGTCATGACGCCAGTGGAGCTGAGCGGCGACGCAAAGGAGCGGGTCAAGGGGATGGTGGAGCTGCGGAGCATCGT
>NZ_NFHX01000008.1:0-94641 GCF_002161515.1 Faecalibacterium sp. An58 | reverse complement strand
GTATAGCTTTTTGTACACAGGAGGCAAATCATGCGTTTGAGACGGCCTATTGCGTTCATCCTGTCGGCGGCGCTGGCGGCAAGCGCCCTCACCGGCTGCGACAGTTTTTCGGGCCACGCGGCGGCTGCGGCCAACAGCGCCCAGGTGCAGCAGCTGATCGAATTCATCGCGGACCTCGGTCTGGAGCGGGACCTGCGGCAGGCTTTGCAGAAGGGCGGCGATCTGCGCCAGGCCCTGCTCACCCTGCTGGGTCTGGAAAACGCGGTCAACTTCAATGTGGACGGTCTGACCAGCGCCCGGCCCGGCCAGCACGCGGTGCAGGTGTGGGAGGTGACCGCCCAGAGCGCCGAGGACGCCGCAGCGCTGGCGGCCTCCCAGATCCGCGCGGTGCTGGAGCAGCTGAAATCCAGCGGTGTAACGGAAGGCCGCATCGGCATGGTGGAGGTAGACGGCAAATACTACGTCGTGGTGGACGTGGAAGTGACCGAGGAAAATACCTTTGAGCCGATAAGGCCCGCGAGCGACGGGGATGATGACAGCGAGGACGATACAATACCCGGCGTGACAGTAGAAAATGGTTTGCTGATCGTTAATGTGGCAGATCTGGAGCTAAGTCAAAACACTGATATAACCGCTGAGAATATTATAGAAGTCATCAACAAGAAAGCCGGGACAAGTTATATTAACAGCAGCATCAAAGTTCTTAATTTGAGCGGCTGCGCAGGCTTGACCATCATTGACAACGGTGCATTTGCTAGCTGCACCAGCCTGACCAAAATCATCCTGCCAGAGGGCTTGGAAACCATTGGCACCAGTGCATTTGCGGGCTGCGAAAAACTGACAACAGTCACCCTGCCCAGCACGGTGTCCGAGATTGGCAACTATGCATTTTCTCTCTGCGACAACCTGACCGAAATCACTCTGCCCGATGGCTTGAAAAGCATTGGCGGCGTGGCATTTGCAGGCAGCGGTCTGACCAAAATCAACTTGAGCGGCTGCACAAGCTTGAAAAGCATTGGCGACAGTGCATTTCAGAACTGCACCAGCCTGGAAACAGTCCTACTGCCCGAGCGCTTGGCGGAAATTGGTGTCCAAGCATTTTACGGCTGCAAGAGCCTGACCTCGATCGACCTGCACAACACCCAGGTGAAAACCATTGGCAACAATGCATTTATTGAATGCACCAGCCTAGAAACAATCACCCTGCCCAGCACGGTGACTGAGATTGGCGGCTGTGCATTTCAGAACTGCTCCGGCCTGGAAAACATAACCTTTTACACCGTACCAAATACGATTGAGAGAGAAGCATTTAAGGGCGTCAAGGCAGAGGACCTCATCATTCATTGCCCCAGCGGTAAAACTAATGATCTCAAAGAAAAATTGAAAGCCAGCGGTTTGTCAGAAGATAAGATAGCTAAAATACACTTTGAAGATGACCTCACCACCTTCACCTACCTCCTCGGCCTCTGACCCACAGCGCCCCCGCCCTTGCAAAAGGGGCGGGGGTTTTGCTGTGCCGGCGGTTTGGGCGGGCGGCGTGGTGAAACTGTTTCATTTGACAAAACAGTTTTTTTAAACTATACTGTTCTCTATCAGCAGAAAAAAGTCTAAGCGGAAAGGATGTTGCAGGGCCAAGCGCCCTGCGTGGTTTACGAGAGGGATTATGCTTACACTGGATAAAATCTATCACGCCGCCTTTGTCCTCAAGGACATCGCCCGCCGCACCGACCTGATCGAAGCGCCGCAGCTGTCCCAGGGATGCAGGCTGTACCTCAAGACCGAAAACCTGCAGGTGACCGGCAGCTTCAAAGTCCGGGGCGCCTACTACAAGATCAGCCAGCTGTCCGAGGCAGAGCGGGCCAAGGGGGTCATCGCCTGTTCGGCCGGCAACCACGCCCAGGGCGTGGCCCTGGCGGCTACCCGGATGGGCATCCGCAGCATCGTCTGTATGCCCGACGGCGCGCCCATCATGAAGGTGGAAAACACCAAGAGCCTGGGCGCGGAAGTATGCCTGGTGCCCGGCACCTACGACGACGCCCACGATTACGCCGTCCAGCTGCAGTCCGAGACCGGTATGACCTTCATCCACCCCTACGACGACGAACTGGTCATCGCGGGGCAGGGCACCATCGGCCTGGAGATCCTGGACCAGCTGCCCGACCTGGACGCGGTGATCGTGCCGGTGGGCGGCGGCGGCCTGATCTCGGGCATCGCCTTTACCATCAAGAGCCTGCGCCCGGACGTCAAGGTCTATGGCGTCCAGGCGGCGGGGGCGCCCAGCATGGTGCTTTCGATGCAGAACCACCAATACCAGACCCTGGAGGCCGCCTCCACCTTTGCCGACGGCATCCAGGTCAAGACCCCCGGCGAGGTCACCTACCAGATGTGCGAAACGTACGTGGACGGGATGGTCACCGTCAGCGAGGACGAGATCGCGGCGGCCATCCTCTCCCTGATGGAGAATCAGAAACTGGTGGCCGAGGGCGCCGGCGCGGTGCCGGTGGCGGCGGCCCTCTACGATAAACTGCCCATCCAGGGCAAAAAGGTGGTCTGCCTGGTCTCGGGCGGCAACATCGACGTCAATATCCTCAGCCGGGTGATCACCCGCGGCCTGATCATGAGCGGGCGCAAGTCCAATCTGACCATCGCCCTGGAGGACAAGCCCGGCCAGCTGACCAAAGTATCCCGGATCGTGGCCGACTGCGGCGGCAATGTGGTGTCGGTGCAGTACGACGGTTCCGACCCCAATATGCCCATTTCCAGCTGCTTCCTCAAGCTGGGCATGGAGACCCGCGACATTGCCCAGATCAACCAGATCCGGGCCGAACTGGCCAAAGCCGGCTTCCAGCTGGTGGGCTGACCCAAGAAAGGAGCTTTTACCATGAACGTGATCTCTACATCCAACGCGCCTGCGGCCATCGGCCCTTACAGCCAGGCGCTCGACCTGGGCGATCTGGTGTTTGTTTCGGGACAGCTCCCGGTGGACCCCGCCACCGGCGCCATGCCCGACACGGTGGAGGCGCAGGCCGCCCAGAGCCTGGCCAACATCCGGGCCATCCTGGCCGAGGCCGGCCTGACCATGGCCCACGTGGTCAAAACGGTGATCTTCCTGGCCGACATCAACGACTTCGCCGCCGTCAACCAGGTCTATGCCCAGGCATTCGCCCAGCCCTACCCTGCCCGCAGCTGCGTGCAGGTGGCCGCCATCCCCAAGGGCGCCCGGCTGGAGATTGAGTGCATCGCCAAGCGCTGAACCATCTGCAAAAAAGCAACGCCCCTGCTCTTCCCTGCGGAAGGGCGGGGGCGCTGTCGCGTCCGGTTCAGGCGGCCAGAGGGGCAGCCGAAGCGGCCGCGGCACTGTCCGCCGTCTGAGCGGTGGGGTCCTCGGGGGTAACGATCTCGGTGTGCGCCACATGGGTGCGCAGATAGTTCACCCAGGCCGCATAGCCCTCGGGCAGCAGATGGTAGCCGTCGGGCTGGGCGTACTCGGCTTTCAGGTCGCCGTTGGCGTCGGCCAGCACTTCCCACAGGTCCAGGAAATAACAGCCCTTCTCCACCGCCAGGGCGGCCAGGTCGTTGTTGACCCGGATGAATCGGGCCCCATACATCCCGCTGTGGCCCGCGCCGGCGCTGACCTCAGGCCGCACCGGCGTGATGGACTGGACGTAGATATCCGCGTCGGGCAGCAGCGCCCGGATGTTGTCCAGCATCAGGCTGTAATAATTCAAAAAGCTGGTGTAATCGGTGTCCTGGGTCAGGACGTTGGTGCCCAGCAGGATGTACACCGACTTGGGCGCATAGGAGGCCAGAGCCTCCAGCGGCACTTCCTGTACGCCGTCGATGCGGGTGCAGGTGGTCCCATTGACCACCGCATTGGGCCCTACCCCGCGGTAGGCGCAGTAATGGGCGTTGGGCAGGCCGGTGTCGTAGATCTGCAGCCCCTGGGTCAGACTGTCCCCCAGAAAGACCGCGCTGTCAAAATAGCTCAGGTCCACCGGCTCCGACTCGGTCACCGGCATGGACGCCAGCCGGAAATCCATCGCCGTCGAGCCGTCGGCCCGGGTCTGCACCTGGTACGCGGTGGAGCGCTCATAGCTGAGGGTCCGCCAGGAGGCGTCGGGCAGCGCCTGCTCCAGCAGCGTGATCTGGGGTTCCTGCCGGCTGGGCGGGGTGGGATACAGCTGCCTCCACAACACCCATACACCGCACAAAAGCACCAGCATCACCAGCGCCAGAAAGGTCGCAAACATCCTGCGCCAGCGCCTGTGCAGCACATGACGCCGGTATTCCTGATAATCTGCCATGAGGCAGCACCTCCCTTGCCCCGGCGGGGGCGAATTTTGTTGATCCTGTTTCTATTGTACCATGCCGGCCGCCGGCAGACAAGATTGGATATTAACTGCCTCCCCCTTTCCCCCAGGGGGATTTTATGTTATACTGTTATGTTGATGCATCCGACATTTTTGACAGAAAGCAGGTATTTTTCATGCGCACAGACCCTTCGCTCCACTATCTGGACAACGCGGCCACCACCCTGGTGGACCCCGCGGTGGCCGATGTGATCCACCAGGCGATGCTTGACCACTGGGCCAATCCCTCCTCCCTCTACGGGCCCGGCGTCGAGAGTGAGGACGCCCTTCATAAAGCGCGGGCCGCCCTGGCCCACACCCTCGGGTGCAAAAGCCGCGAATGGTATTTCACCTCCTGCGGCAGCGAGGGGAACAATCTGGCCCTGCTGGGAGGCGTCCGCACCAAGACTTTCGGCAAAAAGATCGTCTGTTCGGGCTTTGAACATCCCAGTGTCCGCCGCCCGCTGGAAGACCTGGCCAGCGCAGGCTGGCAGGTGGTGTTCGTGCCGCCCCACGCCGACGGCAGCTTTGCGGTGGACGAGATGCTCAGCCAGATCGACCGCTCCACCGTGCTGGCGGCCTGCATGATGGTGAACAACGAGACCGGCGCCGTGTGCGACGTGGCCCGCCTGGCCCGGGAAGCCAAAAAGATCAACAGCCGGATGATGGTCCATGTGGACGGGGTGCAGGCCTGGATGCGGCTGCCGGTGCGTCTGGCCGACAGCGGCATCGACAGCTTTACGGTCAGCGGACACAAGATCCACGCCCCCAAAGGGGTGGGCGGGCTGTACCTCAGCGACAAGCTGATCCAGAGCTTCCGCCCGCCCTACCTGGGCGGCGAACAGGAGCGGGGCATCCGTCCCGGCACCGAAAACCTGCCCTATGCGCTGGGGCTGGCGGCTGCCGCCCAGAAACTGGCCCCCACCCTCGGCCAGCGCGCCGCACAGGCCCGGGCCCTCAACCAGCGGCTGCGGCAGGGTCTGACCGCCTTCCCCACCGTGGAGATCAACAGCCCCGACGGGGCGGTGCCCGAGATCCTGAATTTCAGCGAAAACAAGGTGCGCAGCGAGACCATGCTGGCCTGGCTGGCCCAGGAAAAGATCTATGTATCCTCTGCGTCGGCCTGCGGCCGGGGCGAGCCCAGCCACACCCTGGCGGCCATGGGCCGGCCGGCCCGGGCGGTGGATACCGCCATCCGGGTGTCCTTCTGCGCCGACAACACCGAGGCCGACGTGGACGCCTTCCTGGAGCGGTTCGAGGTGGGCATGAAGACCCTGCAGGGAATTTGACATCTGTATAACAGGAGAGAAATTATGCGTGAAGTAATCATCGGTTACCAGGGGGAGATGTCCCTCAAGGGGCTCAACCGCAACCAGTTCGAGTCGGCCCTCATGAAGATCCTGCGCTACCGCCTCAAGGACGCGGGCCGTTTCCAGGTGTGGTGCGCCCAGTCCACCTTCTACATCGAGCCGGAGGACGACGCGGCGGACCTGGACCTGGCCTTTGCCCGGGTGTCCAAGGTGTTCGGCCTGGCGGCCGTCAGCCGCTGCGCCGTCTGCGACAAGGATTTTGACGCCATCTGCGCCGCGGCTGAGAGCTACCTCGGCCAGGCCCTGCGCCAGGTCAAGACCTTCAAGGTGGAGGCACGCCGGGCCGACAAGTCCTTCCCCATGACCAGCCCCCAGCTGATGCGGGAACTGGGCGCCTTCCTGCTGTCCAGGCATCCCTACCTGCGGGTGGATGTCCATCAGCCCGACTTCAAGGTGATCGTCGAGGTGCGAGACCGCGGGGCCTACGTCCACGGACCCAAGACCCCCGGCGAAGGGGGCCTGCCGGTGGGCACCAGCGGCCGGGCTCTGAATATGCTGTCGGGCGGCATCGACAGCCCGGTGGCGGCCTACCGGATGGCCAAGCGGGGCCTGGCGCTGGATCACATCCACTTCGCTTCCCCGCCCTACACCTCCGAGCGGGCCCGCCGCAAGGTGATCGCTCTGGCCCAGCGCACCACCGTCTACACCGGCAGCTGCAATCTGTTCATCGTGCCCTATACCCGTCCCCAGGAGTGCATCCGGGACAACGCCCCGCCCATGCTGTTCACGGTGCTGATGCGCCGCAGCATGATGCGGATCGCCGGGCAGATCGCCCAGCGGCAGGGCTGCGAGGCGCTGGTCACCGGCGAAAGCCTGGCCCAGGTGGCCAGCCAGACCGTCCAGGCCCTGCGCTGCACCGACGCCGCCCAGGACCTGCCGGTGCTGCGCCCCCTGATCGGGATGGACAAGACCGAGATCATCGAGACGGCCCGCCGCATCGGCACCTTTGAGACCAGCATCCTGCCCTATGAGGACTGCTGCACCATCTTCACGCCGCCCCACCCCAAGCTGCGTCCCACCCTGGGGGAGGTACTGGAGGCCGAGGCCGCCATGCCCGATCTGGCCGCCCTGGAGGCTGAGGCCGCCGCTTCGGCCCAGCGGCTGCGCATCCGCATCGACGACCAGACTGAACTGGACGACTGAAAGGAGGCCGCACCATGACAGCGGAGATCATCAGCGTAGGCACCGAGCTTCTGCTGGGCAACATCCTGAACACCAACGCCCAGTATCTCAGCCGGGAACTGGCCGATCTGGGCATCACGGTCCAGCGGCAGAGCACCGTCGGGGACAACCACCAGCGTCTGGCCGAGTGGGTGCAGTCGGCCAAGGACCGCTGCGACCTGCTGGTATTCACCGGGGGCCTGGGCCCCACCGACGACGACCTGACCAAAGAGACGGTAGCCGCCTGCTACGGGGACACCCTGGCCTTTGACCCCGAGGAGTGGGAAAAGATCACTTCTTTCTTCACCCGGATGGGGCGCCAGACCACCCCCAACAACCGCAAGCAGGCCATGGTGCCGGTGCACGGCCGCAAGATCCCCAACGCCCATGGCACCGCGCCGGGGGCCTGGTTTGAGCAGGAGGGCAAATGCGCCGTCCTGATGCCGGGCGTACCGGCCGAGATGAAAGCCATGTGGACCGAACAGATTCGTCCCCTCCTGCTGGCCCGTCAAAACTGCTCCCTCCACTCCCTGACCCTGCGGGTGCTGGGGGGCGAAAGCGAGATCGAGTACCGGGTGCGGGATCTGTTGAAAAACGAAAATCCCACCGCCGCCATCTACTGCAAGACCGGCGAAAGTGAGATCCGGATCACCGCCCGGGCCGCTACTGCCGGGCAGGGTGCGGAAATGTGCCGGGCATATGCCAAAAAGTTCTATGATATTCTGGGCGATGCGGTGTATGATGAAGATGTGCCCAGCCTGGCCCACACGGTGGTGCACACCCTGGAGGCCCAAAGCCGGACCATTGCCACCGCCGAGAGCTGCACCGGCGGCCTGATCGCCCAGCAGCTGACCGGGGTGCCGGGGGCCAGCAACGTCTTTGGCTATGGCTTTGTCACCTATTGGGAACAGGCCAAGGCCCGCCTGATCGGGGTGGACCCGGCGGTCATCCGGCGCTACAATGTGGTGTCGGGGCCGGTGGCGGCCCAGATGGCCCGGGGCGCCAAAGAAGTCTCGGGGGCGGATATCGCGGTGGCGGTCACCGGGCTGGCAGGCCCGGGCGGCGGCGACGCCGTGCGCCCGGTGGGCACCGTCTACATCGCGGGGGCCGGTCCGGCAGGGGTGTATGTGGAGAAATTCCACTATATCCGGGCAGACCGTGAAAACATCCGCGCCCGGGCGGCCCATGCCGCCCTGGAGCTGGCGCTGCGGCTGGCCCAGGGCAAGGCTCCGGCGGGCTGTTACCGGCTGGAAGACGGCGCCTGCGGGGATGCCCAGGCCCTGGCGGCCCTGAACGAGGCGCTGATCTTGTAACTTTAAAAACGACGGCAGGGGGTATGCGTGATGGCAGCGGCAAACGAGAGCCGGGTGCTCCGCTTTTTTGGAGTGGAACCGGCAGAGGTGGAACAGGCGGCAGCCGGGCTGGCAGGCCGGTGCGGCCTGGCCCATGTGGAAAGCCGGGCCCAGGGCGCCGAGACCCTGCTGGCCCTGACCGCGCCGCCCCGCGCGCTGCACCGGGCCGGGGAGCGGCTGCGCCGCGCCTTTGCCGGAGGGCTGTACGGAGCCGGGGGCGACACCCTGGCCGACTGCACCGCCCAGGCCCTGGTGGGGCGGGACAGGCTGCTGGCCTGCGCCGACCCCGAAGCCCTTGCCCTGCTGGCCTCCCGGCTGGAAGGGCGGCCCGGGATCAGCCGGGTGTTTGATTTTGGGGCGGGCAGCTGTCTGGACGCCGCTCTCATGGCCAAAGTGGATGCCCGGGTAAGCCGCGCTCCGGCCCAGGACCCCCTGGCGGACAAGCTGTGCCGGATGCAGGCCGCCGTCCATCTGACCCACGCCGACCTGGTGGCCGGCGTGCTGGTCCGGGATGGGGATACCCTGGTGCTGCTGGCCCGGCGCAAGGGCTGCTGGGTGTGCAGCGTGCCGCCGGAGGGCAGCCCCGCCCTCTGGCTGCTGGACATGATCCGGCGGGCCGCCAAGCGTCTGCCCCAGGCCAAGGGGGTCCGTTATTGCAGAGCGGGCCGCGCACACGGCGCCGCACGCCGCTGGCGGACGCGGCTGCTGCTGGCCCTTCTGCTGGCCGCGGCCGTGGGTCTGGTGCTGGCTTTGCAGGCCACCGGCGGGGACCTCTCTGCTCTGCCCCAGCTGCTGCGCAGCCTGGCGGGGGCATCCCAGCCGCCCGCCCACTCGGGAGCGATCTTTCTATAAACAAAAACAAAGGCCCCGCCTTCTTGGGAAGGCGGAGCTTTTTCTATGTTCAGAACTTTTTCCACGTCTCCGGGACGAACAGCATCAGCAGGGGGAACAGTTCCAGGCGGCCCGCCAGCATATCCACCGTCAGCACCAGTTTGGAAAAGCCCGAGTACAGCCCAAAGTTTGCCATAGGGCCTACCCCCTCCAGGCCGGGGCCGATGTTGTTGAAGGTGGCCGCCACAGCGGTGAAATTGGTCACCAGGCCCTGGCCGTCCAGGCTGACCAGCAGCACCGACGCCCCAAAGATGATGAAATAGGCCGCCATGAACACGTTGGTAGAGCGCAGGGTATCCTGGTCCAGAGGCTTGCCGTCCACACGCACCGGCGCCACCACGTTGGGGTGCAGCGTCTGGGCGATCTCCTTGCGGATGCTCTTGGCCAGGATCATAAAGCGGCTGATCTTCATGCCGCCGCCGGTGCTGCCCGCGCAGGCGCCGATGAACATCAGCACCACCAGGATGCTCTTGGCAAAGGAGGGCCACTGGTCAAAGTCGCAGGAGGAGAACCCGGTGGTGGTGATGATGGACCCCACCTGGAAGGCGGCCTGCTGGATGGCGGTGAGGAGGTTGGGGAACAAATCGCGGATGTTCCAGCTGATGAGGGCGATGGCCGCAAAGACCACCCCCAGATACCAGCGCACCTCCTCGATGGCGGCGGCCTTGCGCCACTTGCGCCGCATCAGGTAGAAGTAGGCGCTGAAGTTGACGCCGAACAGGATCATAAAGACGGTGACCACCACCTGGATGTAGGTGGAATAGCTGGCCATGCTGTCATTCTTGATGCCAAAACCGCCGGTGCCCGCCGAACCAAAGGTGATCAGCAGGGTGTCCATCAGGGGGCAGCCCCCTGCCAGCATAAAGACGATCTGCAGGACGGTCATGCCCAGGTAGATGCCATAGAGGATCTTGGCCGTGGCCTGCACCGAGGGCACCATCTTTTCCACCTGGGGACCGGGGCTCTCGGCCTTCATCAGGTTGACATGGCTGCCGCCGGTGAGGGGCAGCACAGCCAGCAGGAACACCAGGATGCCCATGCCGCCGATCCAGTGGGTGAAGCTGCGCCAGAACAAAATGCCCATGGGCAGGCTTTCCACGTCGGCCAGCACCGATGCGCCGGTGGTGGTAAAGCCGGACACCGTCTCGAACAAGGCCCCGATGGGGTCGGGGATGGCGCCCGACAGGACAAAGGGCACCGCCCCCATGATGCTGATGACGATCCAGGTCAGGGCGGCGGTGACGCAGCTCTCCCGCATATAGAAGATCTTGCTGCGGGGCTTGATGCGGGTCAGCAGGCCCCCAATGACCAGGCACAGGGCGATGGTGAACAGGAACACCCCCAGGATGTCCCACTCGCCGTACAGGACGCTGACTGCCGCCGGGAAGGCCATCAGTCCGCCCTCACACAGCAGGATGTAGCCCAGCAGGCGGAACACTATGGCATAGTTCATCGTGCGCCTCCCTGCCCGGCCACGATATCCCGCAGGTCATGCAGGCCGTGCTGCAGGGTGACCACAATGACGGTATCCCCCAGCTGGATGGTATCGCCGCCCCGGGGAATGATGATCTCATCCCCCCGAGTGATGCAGCACAACAGCAGGTTGGGCTTGAGGTGCAGCTCGCTCAGGGCCACGCCGGTGGCGGCGCTGACTTCGTGGACGGTGAATTCCAGGGCTTCCACCCGGTCGTCCAGAATGCGGTACAGGGTCTTGACATTGCTGCCCGCCGCGTTTTGCAGGGCGCGGACATACTGCACCACAAAGTCACAGGTCATGTATTTGGGGTAGATGATGCTGCCCAGGTCAAAGCTGGAGAGGATGTCATCAAACTCCAGACGGTTGATCTTGGTGACCAGTTTGGCTTTGGAGTGGTTGGAGGCGAACAGGGACAGCAGGATGTTCTCCTCGTCCATATTGGTCAGGGCCACAAAGGACTCGGCCGAGTCCAGCCCTTCGCTGAGCAGGAAGCCCCGGTTGGAGCCGTCCTCACAGAGGATCTGGGCCTGGGGCAGTTCCTCGGCCAGGTAGTCGCAGCGCTCGAGGTCCCGCTCGATGATCCGCACCTTGATCTTGCTCTCCAGCAGGTACTGGCTGAGATAGAAGGCGATGGCGCCGCCCCCCACGATCATGGCGTTCTTCACCGGTTTGACCGGCAGGCCCAGCTTGACAAAGAACTGCTGGGCCTTCTCCTCGGTGGCCAGGAAGGTGACCAGATCCCCTTTGCGCAGCACAAAGCTGCCGTCGGGGATGGTGACGGTCTGCCCCCGCTCCACCGCGCACACCAGGATATCGCATCCCATCCGGGAAGGGATATCCCGAATGGGCATCCCATCCAGCTGGTCGGCCAGGGCAAACTTGATCAGCCGCACCCGGCCCCCCGCAAAGGTGTCGATCTTGCTGGCGCCGGGGAAGCGCAGCAGCCGGGAGATCTCCTTGGCGGCGGCCATCTCGGGGTTGATGATGGCCGAAATGCCGGTCTGCTGACGGATGAAGTCCAGCTCGTGGCTGTACGACGGGTTGCGCACCCGGGCGATGGTATGGCGGCTGCCCGCCTTTTTGGCAAACATGCAGCAGAGCAGATTCAGTTCATCCGAGCCGGTGATGGCGATAAAGACGTCGGTGTCCTCGATGCCGGCCTCGTTCAGGGTGGTGATGGAGGAACCGTTGCCCACCACGCCCAGCACATCGTAAGCCTGTACGATCTGCTCCACGCGGGCCTTGTTGGTGTCGATCACCGTAACGCTGTGGCCTTCCTCACTGAGCTGGCGGGCCAGGGCTGTGCCCACTTTGCCGCCGCCCACAAGTATGATCTTCATACAAAAGCGTCCTTTCTATTCTCACGCAGGGCCGGCCCTTGCCTGTCGGCCAATGGATGGAATACACCTTATTCTAGCACAATCGGACCCAAAGGTCTATAAGCACATGGGTCGGACAGCAAAACGGCCAGCCCGGAAAGGAGCATCCCTCCCGGCTGGCCGCGGTATCGTTTGCAGTTTGGCCGCACTCACAGCCGGGGCGCGGGCCCGGTGGAACCCCGCAGGATCAGCTGGGCGTGCAGCAGCAGGCTGCTGATGGGCACTCCGTTCAAAAGGCTGTCCAGGGCATAATAGCCGCTCTTGCCGATCTGCAGCCGGTCCTGACGGATGGTGGTCAGGGGGGGCGAGGTGTGGGCGCAGAAAGGCAGGTCGTCAAAGCCGATGATGCTCAGCCGCTGGGGCACCTGGATGCCCAGCTCCAGGCAGCGGATCAGGGCGGTGTGGGCCAGCAGATCCGAGCTGCACAGCACGGCGGTCACCCCCATGTCCACCAGGCGGGGCAGATGGGTGTTGACGCACTCGGAAAAGGAGTAGGCATAGCCCGCCATCGACACCCCGCTGGGCAGCTTGCGGCGGCGTATCTCATGGAAAAAGCTCTTATACCGCACCTGGGTGATATGGGAGCCCAGCGCCCCGCTGAGGTAGCCGATCTTCTGGTGGCCCATGCCGCACAGCGCGTTGACCGCCTGGCCGATGGCCTCGTTGTTGTCCACGCCCAGGGTAGAGATGGTGGGGTTGCCCAGGATCAGGTTGTCATACAGCACCGCCGGGGTGCGGCTGGTGGGAAATTCCTTCATCCAGGGGTCGTTCAGGGTGGCCCCCAGGATCAAGGCCCCCAGGTAGCCCTCCTGCAGCATGAAGGTGTCGTAGCTCACCGAGCGCTGCATCTCCTTGCTCATATCCACCACGCGGACGCTGTAGCCGGAAGGCTCTGCCATCTGCCGGAAGCCGGCGATGATATCGTAGCCGAAATCCTCGGGCTTTGCGTAGTCCATGTTCTCGATCAGGACGCACAGGGTGCGCACCGCCCCCCGCCGGGCCCGGGTATAGCCCAGGGTGACGGCGGTCTCGAGGATGGTTTTGCGCAAAGTTTCGCTGATATCCGGCGCGCCGTTCAGGGCTTTGGACACCGTCCCCTTGGACACCCCCACTTTTTTGGCAATATCTTCCATAGTCGGCATCTGTTTGCACCTCCTTTCCGGCCGAAGATAGTCTTTTCATGGTTTTATTATACCCATCCCGGGTCCAAAAGGCAAATGCCGGAGCCTGTACGAAACCTCAAAAAAAGTTTCGCATTTTTGTGCATCGCAGTCGCCCGTTGTTAAATCGCCTGAAATCAATGGATTTTGGTTGTACATGATTCACAAAAAATTCGCGATTTTCAAAAAAAGACTTGATTCTTAGCGCAATTTGGTTTATGATAATGCCATCGCGAAACATTACGAAACTTCGCAACGCCCTTCGCACCCGTTTATGAGAAGCAAAAAGGAGGAATTGCTAATGCGCAAAAACTGGTCCGCTCCCCGCCTTCTGTCCAGAAGGGACTTTCTGCGCCTGTCTGCGGTGGCGGCCGGGACTGCTGCTGCGGGCGGCATGCTGAGCGGATGTTCCGAGGGCAGCGGCGAGAATGTCCGTCTGATGGTCTGGAGCCCGTCCCAGGACCAGGCCAAGGACAGCGGTGAATGGCTGCAGACCTGCTGCGACCGTTTTGCCGAGCTGCACCCCGAGTGGAACATCACCTTTGTCTATGGCGTCGCCGACGAGGCCGGTGCGGCAGGCACCGTCAGCCAGGATGCGGAGGCCAGCGCCGATGTGTTCATGTTCGCCAACGACACCCTCACCACCCTGACCGACGCCGGCGCCCTGGCCAAATTCGGCGGCATCTACGCCGATGAGATCAGCGCCAGCAACAGCCCCAGCCTGGTGGACAGCCTGACCATGGACGACTACATCTACGGCGTGCCCTTCACCACCAACACCTGGTTCATGTACTACGATAAGTCCACCTTCTCGGAGGACGACATCAAGAACCTGGACACCATGCTCACCAAGGGCGTGGTCAGCTTCCCCTTCACCAACTCCTGGTATCTGCCCGCCTTCTATTTCGGCAACGGCTGCACCCTGTTCGGGGACGGCACCCAGGAAGAGCTGGGCGTGGACTTTGCAGGCCAGAAGGCGGTGGACGTCACCAACTACCTGATCGACCTGTACAACAATCCCAACTTCACGGTGGACGCCGACGGGTCCGGCATGGCCGGCCTGCGCGACGGCAGCATCAAGGCCATCTTCACCGGCTCGTGGGACGCGGAGGCCATCAAGGAGATCCTGGGCGACAACATGGGCGTGGCCGCGCTGCCCACCTTCACCCTGAACGGGGAGGAAAAGCAGATGTACGCCTACGCCGGCAGCAAAGCCATCGGCGTCAACACCAACAGCAAGTACATGGTGCAGGCAATCCAGCTGGCCCTCTACCTGGGCGGCCCCGAGGCACAGCAGCTGCACTACGACCTGCGCACCGTCATCCCCTGCAACACCGAGCTTCTGGCCGACCCCGCCATCGCCAGCGACGAGCTGGTGGCCGCCCAGAACGACACCTTCGACCGCACCTCGATCCTCCAGCCTTTCGTCTCGGGCATGAGCAACTGCTGGACCCCGGTCGAGAACATGGGCAAGGGCATCCGCAGCGGGACCATCACCCACGACAACGCCGCTGAGCAGACCCAGGCCATGAACGATGCCATGAACAGCGACGGCATCTCATAAGGAAAGGGAGGATTCGTGCATGAATGCCACAAGTGCTTTAAAACTGCGCAGCAACACCCTCAAGATCGACAACCCCATCACCTGCATGGAAGCCATCAAGAACGGCGATATCTTCACCCGGCTGTCCATGGTGGTGATGGGCCTGGGCAATATGGTCCACGGCCAGGTGGTCAAGGGGCTGCTGTTCCTGGCAGCCGAGGTCGCCTACATCGCCTTTATGGTGACCAACGGCTTTTACAATCTGTCCATGCTGGTATCCCTGGGCAGCGTCGAGCGCCAGGAGGTCTGGAACGAGGAGCTCCAGATCTTTGAGTACACCCATGGCGACCAATCCATCCTGCTTTTGTTGTACGGCCTGGCCACCATCCTTGTGACCGGCGTCATGTTCTGGATCTGGCGCGGCACCCTCAAGAGCGCCTACAACGTCCAGCTGCAGGCCAAAGCCGGCAAGCACATCTTCACCTTCAGCGAGGACATCAAGGAGCTGTTCGACTCCAACCTCTACCGTCTCCTGATGACCCCCTCCATGTTCTTCATCACCGCCCTGACCATCCTGCCTCTGATCTTCATGATCTGCATGGCGTTCACCAATTACAGCAAGATCGACAACCACCTGGTCCTGTTCGACTGGGTGGGCCTGGACAACTTCCGCACCCTGTTCGACTCCAACTCGATCCTGGGCTCCACCTTCTGGAAGGTGCTGGGCTGGACGCTGGTGTGGGCCTTCTTTGCCACCTTCACCAACTACTTTGCAGGCATGATCCTGGCCATCATCATCAACCGCAAGGACACCAAGGCCAAGGGTTTCTGGCGTTTCTGCTTCGTTCTGCCCTGCGCGGTGCCCATGTTCGTCTCCCTGCTGATCATGCGCACCATGCTGCAGCCCGAAGGCGCTGTCAACGTGCTGCTGCGGCAGCTGGGCCTCATCGCGGACGGCGTGAGCCTTCCCTTCTTCACCGATCCCACCTGGGCCCGGGTGACCGTCATCCTGATCAACATCTGGGTGGGCGTGCCCTATACCCTGCTGCAGCTGACCGGCGTGCTGCAGAACATCCCCTCCGACCTGTATGAGGCTGCCACCGTAGACGGTGCCAACGCAGTGCAGACCTTCTTCCGCATCACGCTGCCCTATATGTTCTACGTCACCACCCCGTACCTGATCGCCACCTTCACCAGCAACGTCAACAACTTCAACGTCATCTACCTGCTGTCCGGCGGCGACCCCGTCACCGACCTGGCCTCCACGGCCGGCAGCACCGACCTGCTGGTCACCTGGCTGTACAAGCTGACCATCGACAAGCAGTACTACAATGTGGGCGCCGTGGTCGGCATCCTGACATTCATCATCCTGGCCATCGGCTCGCTGCTGACTTACCGCCGCAGCAAGTCCTACCGTGAAGAAGGAGGCATCTGAGCATGAGCAACAATGCAAAGCAGTTAAGTGCCAAACGCATCCGGACACGCAACAACGTCATCGTCTACATCGTCCTTTCCATCCTGGCGGTGATCTGGCTGTTCCCGGTGGCGTGGGTGGTCATGACCAGTTTCCGCGCCGAAAAGGGCAGCTACGTCTCCACCTTCTTCCCCAAGAGCTTCACGCTGGACAACTACATCAAGCTGTTCACCGATACGAGCCTGCTCAACTTCCCGCAGATGTTCATGAATACCCTGTTCATTGCCATCTGCTCGTGCATCCTCTCCTCGTTCTTTTTGCTGTCGGCTTCCTTCTGCCTGTCCCGGCTCAAGTTCAAGCTGCGCAAGCCCTACATGAACATGGCCATGATCCTGGGCCTGTTCCCCGGCTTCATGTCCATGGTAGCCGTCTACTTCATCCTGAAGGCCGTGGGCCTGACCGAGGGCAACAACGTCCGTCTGGCTCTGATCCTCTGCTACTCGGGCGGCGCGGCCCTGAGCTTCCAGATCACCAAGGGCTTCTTTGACACCATCCCCAAGGACCTGGACGAGGCCGCCATGCTGGACGGCTGCACCCGCTGGCAGATCTTCACCAAGATCACCCTGCCCCTTTCCAAGCCCATCGTCATCTACACCATCCTGACCTCCTTCACCGCCCCCTGGGTGGACTTCATCTTCGCCAAGGTCATCTGCCGGGCCAACGCCGACCAGTACACCGTCGCCATCGGCCTGTGGCGTATGCTTGAAAAGGAATACATCGACAGCTGGTACACCAGCTTCGCCGCGGGCGCGGTGCTGATCTCGATCCCCATTGCGATCCTCTTCCTCAAATTGCAGAAATACTATGTCAACGGCATGGCTGGTGCGGTCAAAGGCTGATCGGGTATCTCTGAGACACACACCCCTTCTGCAACACAGCAGCCGCCAGACCGTCACTCTCTGGCGGCTGCCCTTTTGTATACATATTATAAAGGACGGTAACCTGATCCATGCAAACTGCCACCCAGAACCCTGCGGCAGCTTCCGCCCGCCGCAGGATGTACGACTCCAAAGCATTCGAGGCCCAATACCACACCGACCAGCCTCTGGGCGCCCTGTGGACCCCCCAGGCCACCCGCTTTGCCCTGTGGGCCCCTACCGCCCGCCGCGTGGAGCTGTCCCTGTATGAGGATGGCTGCTCCGGCGCGCCCCAGCTGACCACGGAACTGGCGCGCGCCGGACGGGGGGTCTGGCAGGTCCTGCTGGAAGGGGATCTGGACGGCCGCTACTACGATTTCTCCGTCACCGACAGCGAAGGCGTCACCCGCCGCACCGCCGACCCCTGGGCCAGGGCCTGCGGCCGGGACGGCGCCCGCAGCATGGTGGTGGACCTGCGCCGCACCGACCCCGAAGGCTGGCAGCAGGACGCGCCCCCGGCCCACGGCACGGAGGACATCATCTATGAGGTGCACGTCAAGGACTTCTCCCACGATCCCCACAGCGGCGTGCCCGAGGCGCTGCGAGGCAAATACCTGGCTCTGACCCTCAACGGCACCACCCTGGACGGGGACGGCATCCACCCCACCTGCATCGACTACCTCCGGCAGCTGGGGGTCACCCATGTGCAGCTGATGCCGGTGTACGACTTCGGTTCGGTGCCCGAAGGCCAGGGGGACAGCTACAACTGGGGCTATGACCCGGTGAATTACAACGTCCCCGACGGCTGGTATGCCACCGATCCCGACGACGGCGCCGTGCGCATCCGGGAGCTGAAGGCCGCGGTACAGGCTCTGCACCGCAACGGCTTCCGGGTGGTGATGGATGTGGTGTACAACCACACCTATAAGCTGGATTCCTGGCTGTGGCGCACCGAGCCCTGGTACTTCTACCGCCAGAACCCCGACGGCAGCTCCGCCGACGGCTCGGGCTGCGGCAACGATCTGGCCAGCGAGCGCAGCATGTGCGCCCGCTACATCCTGGAATCGGTGCTGTACTGGGCCGAGGAATACCATATGGACGGCTTCCGCTTTGACCTGATGGCCCTGCTGGACACTGGCCTGATGAGCCGCATCCGCACCGAGCTGGACCGCCGCTACGGCAAGGGGGAGAAGATCCTCTACGGCGAGCCCTGGAGCGCCCATGCCAGCCCCATGCGCCGGGGGACCGTTCCCACGGGCAAGCGGGCCCTGCCCACCCTGGATGAGAACATCGGCGCGTTCTGCGACGCCACCCGGGATCTGGTCAAGGGGCATATCCTCCACGCCGAGCGGCCCGGCTTTGTCAACGGCGGGTCGGCCCGGCTGTCCGCCCTGGCCTCGGCCATCACCGGCTGGGCCGGGGTGCAGGGCGGGCGCTTTGCCTCCCGGGCCCCCTCCCAGACCATCAGCTACCTGTCCAGCCACGACGACTGGACCCTGTGGGACAAGCTGGTCATCACCATGGACCCCCAGCGCGGTTTTGACCAGCCCACCCCCGCCATCCTGCGGGCCAACCGCCTGGCCGCGGCCTTCTGCTTTGGCTGCCAGGGCCATTGGTTCCTGCTGGCCGGCGAGGAGTTCGGCCGCACCAAACAGGGCCTGCAGGATAGCTTCAACGCCCCCGCCGACCTCAACCGTCTGGACTGGACCCGGGCCTGGACCGGCCCCTGGCGTCAGCTGGCGGAATACTATCAGGGCCTGATGGCCCTGCGCGAGCAGCTGCCCGCCCTGTGCGACAAGAGCGAGGCGGCGCCCCGGCGGCTACTGGGCGCCTGGAGGCCGGGCCGCCAGTGCGCGGCTTTCCTGCTGGACAACAAGGCCCACAGCCACTGGGACCAGCTGCTGCTGATCTACAACGCCGGCCGCGCCCGGCCCGCTCCATTGCCCGCCGGGCAATGGCAGCTGCTGGCCGACGCCGACAGCAGCACCCTCTGGGCCGAAGCGCAGCCCACCCTGCTGCAGGACCAGGCCGAGCTGCCCGAAAGCGGGGCCCTGATCCTGGGGCGTCTGCACCCATAACACGACAAGGAGCAACAAAACCTATGGATCTTCTTTTTGGAAGGCAGGATTTCGCCAGCGAAGCCTGCCAGCAGAACACTTTTTTGCTGACCAACGGCCTGGGGGGCTATTGCTCCCTGTCGGCGGCCTTTTCGGCCACCCGGGGGGATCACGCCCTGCTGATGGCCAGCCTGCGGGCCCCCACCGCCCGCTTTGACCTGGTGCACCGTATGTCCGAGCAGCTGACGGTGGGCCGGCAGACGGTCTGGCTGTCCACCCAGGACAAGGCCGGCTGTCCCGACGAGGACGGCTGGCGCCACCTGGTCCTGTTCGAGGGGGACGGCCCCCGGTGGGTGTATGAGGTCGCCGGCGTCCGTGTGACCCGGCAGCTGGCCATGGACTATGGGCAGAACACGGTGGCGGTGCAGTACACCATCGAGAACCATAGCCAGGCCCCCTGCACCCTGACCGCCACCCCCTGGCTGCGGTTCATCCCCAAGGGGGGCCGCATGACCAGCCGCCGCCGCTTTGACTGGAGCGCCAGCCAGGTGCGCAGCGGCGGGCTCCGGCTCCGCTTTGCCGTGGAGGGAGGCATCGCGGAAGCCCTGCCCGACTGCCAATACGAGACGCTGCGGTTCCGTCACGATGCGCCCGACGGCCGCACCCCCACCGGCCTGTGCGGAGCGGCCGGGCGGTTCGTCTTTACCGCTGCGCCCGGGCAGACCCGTCCGTGCGCGGTGGTGCTGGGCACCGGCGCCGACCTGCCCACCGCAGGCGCCGTGCTGGCTTCCCAGGCCAGGCGCCGGCAGGAACAGGCCCAGGCGGCCGGGCTGCACACAGCACTGGGACAGGCGCTGTCGGCGGCGGCCGACGCCTTCATCGTGGAGCGGGCCTCCACCCAGGGCAAGACCATCGTGGCGGGCTACCCCTTCTTCACCGACTGGGGCCGCGACACCATGATCGCCCTGCCCGGCTGCACCCTGTCCACCGGCCGCTATGAGGACGCCAGGAGCATCCTGCGCACCTTTGCCGCCAACGAACGGGACGGCCTGCTGCCCAACCTCTTTCCCGACCAGGACGCACAGCCGCAGTACAACACGGCGGACGCGGCCCTGCTGTTCATCAACTGCCTGTGGCTGTACTACACCCGCACCCAGGACGATGCCTTTGTAGCCGAGATGTGGCCCTGTGCCGCCCGGATCGTCCAGTGCTACCGGCAGGGCACCAGCCATGGCATCCACATGGACGCCGACGGCCTGCTGTGCGCCGGCGAGGGCCTGGATCAGGTGACCTGGATGGACGTGCGGATCGGCACCCATCTGCCCACCCCACGCCACGGCAAGCCGGTGGAGATCAACGCCTACTGGTACAACGCCCTGCGCATCATGGCCCGGCTGGCGCCCCTGGCCGGCGCCGACGGCGGCCCCTACGCACAGCTGGCCGCGCAGGCGGGGGCCAGCTTCCGTCAGGCTTTCTGGATGCCCGGGGAGCAGCGGCTGCGGGACGTCATCAGCCCCCAGCCCTCCCCTGCCGATACCCAGCTGCGGTGCAACCAGATCTGGGCCGTATCCATGCCCTTCACCCCCCTCACCCGGGACCAGGCCGCCGGGGTGGTGCGCAGCGTCCGTCAGGCTTTATGGACCCCCTGCGGCCTGCGCACCCTCGACCCCGCCGACCCCGACTTCCACCCCGTCTACGGCGGGCCCCAGAAGGTCCGGGATCTGGCCTACCACCAGGGGACGGTGTGGCCCTTCCCCCTGGGAGGCTACTATCTGGCCCTGCTGCGTGTGGGCGATTTCTCCCCCGCGAGCTGCCGCCAAGTGCGCCAGGACCTGGACGCTTTGCTCCCCGCTCTGCGGGAAGGGTGCCTGGGCTCACTGCCCGAGATCTACGACGGCGGCGTGCCCGGCCCCTCCCGCGGGTGCTTTGCCCAGGCCTGGAGCGTGGGCGAGCTGCTGCGGGTCTGTGAGGCGCTGGAGCGTCCCCAGGCCGCGGGCCTGGAGGGCAGCTGGGCCCAGGCGTGAGATATCCTGCTCCTTTTGTCCATTTATTGATAGGATGTGGCGGTTTTCGCATTGAATTATCCGGCGTTCCAGAGTATCCTTATTCTGCAAAAATGAGAAGGCAACGGAAGGGTTTCGATAAGGAGGTTCCCCTTATGATGGATCTAGCCGCCATTTTCCACCAGGCGCGGGTGCCCATGTGCTGCGCCCTGGATCAAGACACCCTGCAGATCACCCTGCGCACCGGTCCGGAGGTGGACAGCGTCCAGCTGATCTACGCCGACCCCTACGAGGCCGGCATTGCCGGGGGCGAGGAGAGCTGGGAAGGCCGCCGGATGGCCATGCAGCCATCCTTCCGGCTGGAGCACAGCCGCCTGTGGCAGGCCGTGCTCCGTCCGCCCTACCGCCGGCTGCGCTACTGCTTCGCCCTGCAGCAGGGCCAGGAGACCTGGTACTACTACGAGGACGGCCTGCGTCCGGTGCTGCAGCTGGACGCCCGTGTGCAGTGCTTCGCCATGCCCTGGATGAATCCCGCCGACTGCATCGCCCCGCCCGACTGGGTGCGGCACACCGTCTGGTATCAGATCTTCCCCGACCGGTTCTGCCGCGGCGGCAGCGGCCGGGCGGCGGACCAGCCCTGGCGCAAAGGCCCCGTCACCAACGCCCAGCGCTTTGGCGGGGATCTGGCAGGCATCACCGCCAAACTGCCCTATCTGGCCCGGCTGGGGATCAGCGGCCTGTACCTCAACCCCATCTTTCTGGCCGCCAGCGTCCACAAGTATGACACGGCCGACTACACCCGCATCGATCCCGATTTCGGCTGCGAGGAGGATTTCCGCCAGCTGGTGCACGCCGCTCACGACCAGGGCATCCGGGTGATGGTGGACGCGGTGTTCAACCACTGCGGCCCCCACTTCGGCCCCTGGCGGGACGTGGTGGCCCATGGGCCCCACTCCCCCTACTGGAGCTGGTTCTTCGTCCATCGGTGGCCCTTTGAGGAGGGCGACACCCGGGACGGCCGGTACTACTCCTTCGCCTTCCACGGCGGGATGCCCAAGCTGAACACCAACCTGCCCGCCGTCCAGGATTATCTGATCGGGCTGTGTGAAAGCTGGGTGCGCCAGTACGACATCGACGCCATCCGCTTTGATGTGGGCAACGAGATCTCCCACGATTTCCTGCGCAGGCTGCGGGTCCGGCTGAAGGCCATCAAGCCCGGTCTCTATCTGCTGGGCGAGATCTGGCACGACGCCCCGGCCTGGCTGGAGGGGGACGAGTACGACGCCGTCATGCACTATCCCCTGCAGAGCGCCCTGCGCCGCTTCTTTGAGGACGAGAGCCAGCCCGCCCAGGCCTTTGGCTGGGATGTGGCCCGGTGTATGTCGGTGTACGCCCCCCAGGTCAACACCGCCCAGTTCATCCTGCTGGACTCCCACGACACCATCCGGCTGCGCAGCCGGGTGCGCAGCGAGGACGAGTACTGGCAGCAGCTGGCGGCCCTGTTCACCCTGCCGGGCAGCCCCTGCGTCTATTACGGCACCGAGGTGGTGCTGGAAGGCGGGCCTGACCCCGACTGCCGCCGCTGTATGCCCTGGGACGAGCTGGACACCCCCGCAGGCCAGGCCTCCTGCCAGACGCTGCGCACCCTCATCGCCCTGCGCCGGCAGGAACCCGCTTTGCAGGGCGGGGAGATCGCTTTCCTGGACGGGCCCGAGCGGCTGGTACGCTACCGCCGCGGCAGCGTCCGTCCGCTGGAAGTCTGCCTGAACGCAGGCCGGGAGCCTGAAGCGCCGGCTCCCACAGGCGAGGTGCTGTTCGCACGGGGCTGGGACGGGAGCCGGCTGGCCCCGGGCGGCGTCCTGATCTGCCGCGTCTGATCCATATCATATAATTAATAAGGAGCGTTTTTATGATCGATTTCAGCAAGAAGGACTGGTGGAAGGAAGCCGTCATCTACCAGATCTATCCCAAGAGCTTTCAGGATTCCAACGGGGACGGCATCGGTGACCTGCCGGGCATCCTGTCCCGGCTGGACTACCTGCAAAAGCTGGGGGTGAACGCTTTGTGGATCAGCCCGGTGTTCGCCTCTCCCCAGGTGGACAACGGCTACGATGTCTCCGACTACCGCGCCATCGATCCCATGTTCGGCACCATGGAGGATATGCGCACCCTCATCCGGGAGGCGGGGGCCCGGGGCATCGGCATCCTGCTGGATCTGGTGCTCAACCACACCAGCGACCAGCACCGCTGGTTTCTGGAGGCCTGCAAGGGCCGGGATAACCCCTGCCACGATTATTACATCTGGCGGGACGGCCAGCCCGGCGTCCTGCCCAACGAGATGCGCGCCGCCTTTGGGGGGCCTGCCTGGACCTATGTGCCCCAGCTGGGCCAATACTACTTCCATCAGTTCGCTCCCCAGCAGCCCGACCTGAACTGGGAGAACCCCGCCGTCCGCCAGGAGCTGTACGCCATGATCCGCGCCTGGATGGCCGAGGGGGTCAAGGGGTTCCGGCTGGACGTCATCGACCAGATCGCCAAGGACCCCGACCGCCAGATCACCGCCAACGGCCCCCGGCTGATGGAGTTCCTGCACGAGCTGAACCGGGAGACCTGGGGCGGGGCCAACCTTGTGACGGTGGGCGAGGCCTGGGGCGCGGATATCCCCCGGGCCCGGCAGTACAGCGCCCCCGACGGCAGCGTGTTCAGCATGGTGTTCCAGTTCGAGCAGATGTGCCTGGATCACGAGGCCGACAAGTGGGTGCCCAAAGCCATGGCCCTGCCCGAGCTGAAGGCCAGCATCGCCCGCTGGCAGCAGGGCCTGCACGGCTGCGGCTGGAACAGCCTGTTCTGGGACAACCATGACCTGCCCCGCATCGTCAGCCGCTGGGGCGACGACGGCGAGGCCCGGGTGGATTCGGCCAAGGCCCTTGCGGTGGCGCTGCACGGCCTCCAGGGCACCCCTTATATCTACCAGGGCGAGGAGCTGGGCATGACCAACGCCCCCTATCCCGTGGAGGACCTGCGGGATGTGGAGAGCATCAACGCTTACCACGAGCTGGTGGACGGAGGCAAGAGCCCCGAGGAGGCCCTGGCGCTGATCCACCGGATGATGCGGGACAACGCCCGCACCCCCATGCAGTGGACCGCCGGGGAGAACGCCGGCTTCACCACCGGCACCCCTTGGATGCGGGTCAACCCCAACCACACCGTCATCAACGCCGAGGCCGCCCTGGCTGACCCGGACTCGGTGTTCCACACCTATCGGAAGCTGATCGCGCTGCGCAAGGCATACCCCGTCTTTGTGGAGGGGGATTTCACCCTGCTGTGCCCCGAGGACCCGCAGGTGTTTGCCTATCTGCGCCGGGGCACGGGCCAGGAGCTGCTGGCCGCTGTCAACCTCAGCGGCAAGCCCGCCGCCTTCGCCCTGCCCGAGGCCTTCCGGGGCTGCCAGCCCCTGCTGGCCACCCAGGGCACGCCCGACAGCGGTGTGCTGCGCCCCTGGGAAGCTCTGCTCTACCTGCGTGACGCGATCTGAGAACGTTATCACCAACGTTACAAACAAGGGAGGGTTTCACCATGGAACTCAAACAGCAACTGTCCGCCATCACCAATGCCCGCTTTGGCTGCGGGCCCGAGGAGTGCACTGACGCCCAGCTTTACCAGGCCCTGCTGGCCCTGACCCAGCAGCTGGCAGCCGGCCGGCCCGCACCCAAAGGTCCGCGCAAGCTCTATTACTTCTCGGCTGAATTTTTGATGGGCAAGCTGCTCAGCAACAATCTGCTGGCCCTGGGCCTCTTTGAGCCCGTGCGCGCCCTGCTGGATGGGATGGGCCGCAGCCTGGCCGCTCTGGAGGAGTACGAGCCCGAGCCCTCGCTGGGCAACGGCGGCCTGGGCCGTCTGGCTGCCTGCTTTTTGGACTCCATCGCCGCTTTGGGCCTGCCCGGGGACGGCGTGGGCCTGAACTATCACTACGGCCTGTTCCATCAGAAATTCGTGGACCGCAGGCAGCAGGAGCAGCCCGACCCCTGGATCCAGCCCGAAAGCTGGCTGCTGCCCACCGGGAAGAGCTACACCGTCCCCTTTGGCGGCTTTGATCTGGAGGCCGTGCTGTACGACATCGCCATCCCCGGCGCCCGGAGCGGCATCGCCAACCGGCTGCACCTGTTCGATGTCACCGACCCGGCCCAGCCTCCCGCCAACGGCATCGACTTTGACAAGCGGGATATCCCCCACTGTCTGACCGCTTTCCTCTACCCCGACGACAGCGACCGGGACGGCCAGCTGCTGCGGGTGTACCAGCAGTACTTTATGGTCTCGGCCGGCGCACAGCTGATCCTGGATGAACTGGAGGCGCAGGGCTTTG
Organism: Faecalibacterium sp. An58; assembly: GCF_002161515.1. NCBI lineage: Bacteria > Bacillati > Bacillota > Clostridia > Eubacteriales > Oscillospiraceae > Faecalibacterium > Faecalibacterium sp. An58. The sequence goes on along the minus strand of NZ_NFHX01000008.1, from coordinate 69,205 downwards.
GCCCCGAGACCCTCAGCCAGCACGTGGCCATCCAGATCAACGACACCCATCCCTCCATGGTCATCCCCGAACTGATCCGCCTGCTGACCGGCAGGGGCCTGACTTTTGATGAGGCGGTGGAACAGGTGGAACAGACCTGCGCCTATACCAACCACACCATCCTGGCCGAAGCCCTCGAGAAGTGGCCGCTGGACTATCTGCAGACGGTGGCCCCCCAGATCGTACCCATCATCCGGGAGCTGGACAGCCGGGCGCGGCAGCGCAGCGGCGACTCCCGGGTGGCCATCCTGGACGATGCCGGCCGGGTGCACATGGCCCACATGGACATCCACTACGGCCATTCGGTGAACGGCGTAGCCGCCCTCCACACCGAGATCCTCAAATCCAGCGAGCTGAAACCCTTCTACGACCTCTATCCCGACAAGTTCAACAACAAGACCAACGGCGTCACCTTCCGCCGCTGGCTGGAGGTGTGCGACCCGGCCCTGTCCCACTGGATCACCCAGCGGATCGGCGACGGCTGGACCCGCGACCCCGAGGAGCTGGAAAAGCTGCTGCCCTTTGCCGAGGACGCCGACAGCCTGAACGCCCTGCTGGAGGTCAAGCAGCACAACAAGCGCAAGCTGCAGGCCCTGCTGCGGCAGCGCCAGGGCGTGGAAGTGGACGAGAACTCCATCTTTGACATCCAGGTCAAGCGTCTGCACGAGTACAAACGCCAGCAGATGAACGCTTTGTGGGTCATCTACAAATACTGCCAGATCAAGGGCGGCAACCGTCCGGCCCGGCCCATCACGGTGGTGTTCGGCGCCAAGGCGGCCCCCGCTTACACCATGGCCAAGAACATCATCCATCTGATCCTCTGCCTGCAGGCCCTCACCGAGTCCGATCCCGATGTCCGGCCCTGGCTGCACGTGGTGATGGTGGAGAACTACAACGTCAGCTGGGCCGAGGCCCTCATCCCCGCCTGCGACATCTCGGAGCAGATCTCCCTGGCCTCCAAGGAAGCCAGCGGTACCAGCAACATGAAGTTCATGGCCAACGGCGCCGTCACCCTGGGCACCATGGACGGCGCCAATGTGGAGATCGCCGGCCTGGTGGGCCAGGACAACATCTTCACCTTCGGCGCTTCCAGCGACGAAGTCATCGGGCTGTATGCCAACGGCGGCTATCATCCCCTGGATCACTACCACCGTCCCGGCATCGAATATCTGGTGGACTTCCTGCTGACCCCCCAGATGCTGTCCATCGGCGACCCCCAGATGCTGTGGGCACTGTGGAACGACATGAAGTACAAGGACTGGTTCATGGCCCTGCTGGATGTGGAGAGCTATATCGCCGAGAAGGAGCGCGCCCTGGCCGCCTATGAGGACCGCACCGCCTGGGCCAAAAAGATGCTGGTCAACATCGCCCGGTCGGGCTACTTCTCCTCCGACCGCACCATCGCCCAGTACGATGCCGATATCTGGCACCTGCGCCCTGCCAAGGATTGATTTCAACCAAAAAGAGCCGGAGGGCTGTGGAACGTTCCGCAGCCCTCCGGCTTGTTTTTTCAGCAAAGACTTAATTTGTTTGAGCCAGCAGCACCTCGGCCAGCATCCCGTACACCGCCTCGTCCAGATGCATGGTCTGCAAAACGCCCAGCAGGGCGGCGGCGCTCATGCCGCCCTGCAGATAGCCGAAGATCTGCTCTTTGAGGTCGTACTTCATCTCTGCCTGGTACAGCAGGCGGTACAGCTGCCCTTCCAGGTCGTTGGGCAGCAGCCTGGGGGCCGCGCCGAACTGCACCTGCAGCCGGTCCTCCGGCCGGATGGCCGGGGCTTCCAGGGTGAGGATGTGCTTTTCGGGGTCATAGGACACTGCGGCCTCTGCCTCCTGCCCGTTGCACAGCAGCCGGGGCGCCTCGGGGCCCACCCCATAGAAGCAGAACGCATAGCTCCGCCGGGCGGGCACCACCGGCCGGTTGCCCTCCACCGGCCCAACGGTCAGACAGCCGGCCTCCTGCTCCCAGGTCATGCGGGTGACGGCAAAGCTGCCCTCTGTGGGGACGCTGATGCCGTCGTCCTCGTACAGCTCGAAGGAGCCGTCCGCCCCCGGGAACACCCGCACTTCCATGCAGGCGGGGTTGTCGGTGCTGCTGCCCGGCTGCAGCCGTGCCATGGGCAGGATAGCCCCTGCCCTGGCCAGCACCGGGATATCCTCCAGGCCGCGGTAGAGCGTCAGCTTGCGGCCGCCGTCGTAGATGCGGCCCTCGAACAGGTCGAACCAGCGGCCTGCGGGCAGCCAGGCCTCGAAGGGGGCAGCGCCCGCCTTTTTGTCCATGGGGGTGGTAATGGGGCAGACCAGCAGCTGGGTGCCGAAATAGTACTCGTTGGGCGCGCTGTATGCCTCGGCGCGCTGGGGCTCCAGGTAATACAGGGGCCGGATGAGGGGCTGGCCCTGACGGCTGGCCAGTACATTCATGGTGTAGAGATAGGGCACCAGCTGGTGGCGCAGACGCAGATAGCGCTTCATCACGGTCTGGGCGATGAGGTTGTAGTTCCAGGGCTCCTTGCCGGTAAAGCGGCTGTTGGAGCTGTGCAGCCGCATGATGGGAGAGAACACGCCGAACTGCACCCACCGGGTGGACAGCTCATCGTCCTTGCTGCCCTGCATATGCCCGCCGATGTCATGGCTCCACCAGCCGTAGCCGATGTTGCTGGCGTTGGCGGTGAAGTAGGGCTGGAAATCCAGCGACTTCCACGAGATGATGGTATCCCCCGAGAAGCCGATGGGGTAGCGGTGGCTGCCCGGCCCGCTGTAACGGGAGAAGGTCAGTCCGCGCTTGCCGCCCCGCATACTGTCCAGGTAGTGGTAGTGGTTCAGCATCCAGAGGGGGTCCAGCCCGGGGATGCGGGTGTGGGTGCCCTGCTGCCAGTCCACCCACCAGAAGTCCACCCCCATCGCCTCGTTGGGATGGTGCAGGTATTGGAAATAGGCCTCCAGAAAGGCCGGGTCGGTGCTATCGAAGGGGATGGGCTCCTCCTTGCTCCAGTCCAGCCCCAGGGCCTGGGCCATAGGCCGGTAGGCCTCCTCAAAGGGGCGCACCCCGTCGGCGGGGTGGACGTTGAGGGTCACTTTGAGGCCGTGCCGATGCAGCCAGCCCATGAACTCGGCCGGATCGGGGAAAAGTTCCCGGTTCCAGGTGTAGCCGGTCCAGCCGCTGCCGTACTTGGGGTCCACGTCCACCAGATGCCAGTCCATATCGATGACCGCCACCGAGAAGGGGATCTGCTCGGCCTCAAACCGCCGGATCAGCGCCTTGTATTCCTGCTCGTCGTAGCGGTGGTAGCGGCTCCACCAGTTGCCGAACACGAACCGGGGCAGCAGGGGCACCGGGCCGGTCAGGTGGTAAAAGTCCCGCAGGCAGTCCTGGTAGGCGGGGCCATAGCCAAAGAAATACAGGTCGGTCCGCTCCCCCTGGCGGGGCTCCACCCAGCCGTCGGAGCGGATCAGCAGAGACTTGCTGTCATCCAGCACCCCAAAGCCGCCCCAGCGGGACAGCAGGCCGTGCTCCAGAGGGATGGCGCCGTCGGCGGTATCCAGCGTCCGGGCGGTGCCGCCCAGGTCCTCCACCTCGTCCCCATAGTGCCACACGCCATTGTGGCTGCCGCCCTTGGCCTTGACGGTGACGGACAGCCCGCTGGGGGAAAATTTCTGCTTGTCGTACAGCAGCTGCACCCCTTCGGTGACAATCTTGAGGGTGTCCTCCGTCTCAAACACCTGGAACGCAGGGGTGGCAAAATCCCGGTTGAGAACGCACTGGGTGGGCCGGTCCTCAAAAACGCCGTCCTCGCTGTACTCCAGCCGGAACAGGCGCGGGGTCAAAACACTGATGCGATACCGCTCCCCCTGCACCACCGACGCGGTCGGGCACAGAGGATGACTTTCGATCCGATACAGTTCTTCCATATGCAGCATCCTTTCCTTCTTATCCGGTGGGGCGTCCGCCCCCTCCGCAGCCCTATTATAGCAGATAGCGGCCCTTCCTCCAAGACAAAGTTTCGAATTGTTTCGCCGTTTTTGCCAAAGCCGCCCGCCTGCGGTCTTCCGCCCGGCGCAGCGCATCATTTATTTGTTTTTTGTATACACCTGTCCGCCTTTTTGTGCTATACTGATTTTATAGAAATGTCTTATCCATGTCCTGGGTTGCCGGCCGTTCCAGGCGGAGGGCGCCTGCACGTTTTTTCGATCCGCCAGGCCCTGTGTGCCATCGTTTTCCGTCTGCCGGGCATCGAAAGGAAAGAAGTGTTGTTTGTCTTATGGAAGATCCTGCTGTGACCACCGTCCCGCCGGAGGGACTGCCGCCTCAGTATGAGGAGCTGTTGCTCCGCGCCTCTTATGACGCGCTCTCTGGCCTGCTCAACCGCGGCGCCATGGAGCAGACCATCCATCAAAGGCTCGAGGAACTTGGCCCCGGGCATCCCTGCGCCCTTTTCATCGTGGACCTGGACGACTTCAAAAAAGTCAACGACACCCTGGGCCACCGGGCCGGGGATGAGGCCATCCGCCAGTCGGCCGCCATCCTCGCCAGCATCTTCCGCGTGCACGACATCATCGGGCGGCTGGGCGGCGATGAGTTCGCGGTCTTTCTGTCAGGGGACGGCCTGAACGAGCGGGTGCTGCTGCGCAAGGCCGCCCAGATCTGCGACCGGGTGCAGCTGTCCCTGGGGGACAACGGGACCGTCATCCTGACCGCCAGCGCCGGAGGGTGGATGGGGGACAGTTCCCAGAGCTTCGAGACCATGTACCAGGCCGCCGACCAGGCCCTCTACCGGGCCAAGGAGGCGGGCAAGCACCGCTATTGCCTCAAGTCCAACGAGAGCTACCAGTCGGGCGGGGAGGAAGCCCCCCGCCCCGTGGCCGCCATCCCCCTGAATATCCTGCTGGAATCGATGGCCACCGGGGTGGCGCTGGTGGAGATGGCCTCCCAGCCCCAGCTGATCTATGTCAGCCCCAGCTTCTGCCGCCTGGTGGGGGCGGACCCCGGCGCCTATTCCCTGCCCCTGCCTCTGTCGGCCCTGATCCATCCCGACGACCTGCACGGCCTCATCCAGGCCTTCCAGGAGGGGGTGCGCCTGGGCCAGCCGGCGGAACATACCCACCGCATCCAGTCGGCGGATGGGCGGCGGTGGCTGTGGTGCCACATCCGCGCCGTGCCCATCCCCTACGACAGGCCCCTCCCGGTGCTGCTGGTCACCGCCAGTGACGTATCGGCCTACAAGACCAGCCAGTTGCAGCTGGAGGAATCCAACCAGCGGCTGCGGGCAGCCTTCGACCAGGTGGCCCAGCAGCTGTGGGAGGTGGACCTTTCCACCCGGACCTTGACCCTGTACGGGCGCGGCTCCGGCAGCCCGGACCAGACCTTCCTCTTCCCCGACCAGATGGTGGAAAGCGGGCTGATCCATCCCCGCTCGGCAGAGCCGTTCCGCCGCTTTGCCCGGGAGCTGTTCACCGGCCAGGCCCAGGGCTTTGGCAATTTCATCCTGCGCAGCCATACCAACGAGTGCTTCCGCTGGACGTCCCTGTCCTACCAGATGATCTTCGACGAGATCGGCCACGCCGTCCGGGCCGTGGGCGTGGCGGAGGAGCTGCGCAATACCTTCAAGCGCCTCAACCCCTACCGCAATCCCAAGGGGGTGATCCCCGAGGTCATGCTGGCCAGCCTGGCGGCCGAGATGCGCCTGGACCTGACCCAGGACACCATCCTGGAACTGTGGATCGAGGGCAAGGACCTGACCGCCGACTACCAGCAGACCAGCTGCACCCAGCTGCTGCGGGCCATCAAGGAGCGCCTGTGCCGGGACAACAGCGTCAACGGGGAGGACGATTTCCCCGCCTGCTTCTCCCCCGCCCAGATGCGCGTCCTCTACCGGGAAGGGCGGCGGTGGCTGTCCGCCGCCTATATGCGCGCCGACGCCGGGGGCAACCTGCGCCGGGTGCGCCATGTGCTGCACCTGACCGAGGACGGCCGCACCCACCACATCCAGGCGGTCGCCTGCATTTTGCAGATGCAGCTGCCTCCCGCCTGGGAGCAGGCCGTGGCCGGCCAGAGCGGCGCCTGCGACCCTGTCACACGTCTGTATACCAAGCAGTCGATGCAGCACGCCATCCAGGCCATGGTCCAGGCGGGGGCTGCCCCCGAGGCGGCGGCTGTCTTTCAGATCATGGGGCTGGCCGTCCGCCCCGGGGAGGACCCCCTGCCCGCCCGGCAGGCCCGCAGCGGCATTGCGGCGGCCCTGTCGGCGGCGCTGGGCGGCAGCTGCCTGCTGGCGCAGTACGGACCAGACCAGATCCTGGCGCTGTTCCCCCAGCAGGCTTCCAGGGAGGACCTGCACCGCCGCTTTGAGGAGGCCTTTGCCTTTGTGCGGCTGGTGGTCAACGAGGGCACCCCGCTGGGCCGGCTGCGCTTTGTGGCGGGCATCGCCCTGCGCACCGAGGACAAAACCGACTGCGACGGCCTGATCAGCCGGGCCCTCTACGCCTGCAGCCTGTGCTGGAACGCGCCGGTGGACATGGCCGTCTTTGCACAGGAGAAGGAGGACCACAGCTGGACCCAGCTGCAGGAGGCCGGCCGGTCGGACGACCAGGTCTCGGTGGGGCCTGGAGAGCCGGGCCGTCCCCTCTCGGAGGGGGAAAAGGATGTGGCGTTCAGCTGTATGTCCGCCATGCTGAACGCAGGCTCCCTGGAGGCTTCCATCCACGGGGTGCTGCAGAATCTGGGCACCTATTACCAGGCCGACCGGGTCTACATCCTCACCCTGGCCCAGGACAGCCGGGTGGTGGCCATGCCCTATGAGTGGATCAGCCCCAGCAAATACAGCATCCAGCAGACGGTGTCGGGGATGCAGCTGAGCCGCTTCCCGCTGCTGGAGCGCTGCGTCCGGGAGCAGGCCCCCGTCTTTCTCACCCGGCGGCTGGCCGCCTCGGTGCAGGGCGCGGGCCAGCCCGACCCGCCCGGCCAGTGGCACTTTGCCGCCTTTCCCCTCATCCGGGGCCAGCAGGTGGACGGTTTCCTGTGCATCGAGAACGCCCGCCAGTACCCCGCCGACGCCGCCCTGTCCAGCATCCTGATCCCCTATGTGCTGCGGGAACCCGACCGCTTCAAGCGCAGCGGAGGCATCTCGGGGGACGTGGGCCAGCTGATGGGGATGCCCGACCTGCGCGCCTACATGGGCACCATCTACTCCGTCCATTCCGGCCATTATGTCTCGCTGGGGGCGGTCTGCCTGGATATCCCGGGCCTGGCGGCCATCAACGGCACCATGGGGTTTGAATACGGCAGCAAGATGCTGTGGTATGCCTCCAAGTCTCTCACCGATGTGTTCGGGCCCTCGATGCTGTTCCGCACCGGAGAGGCGGAATTTGTGGCCCTGCTGCCCAACACCACCCGCCAGGTCTTTCTGGGCCGGTGCGGGCGGCTGCGCTCCATCCTGCAGCGGCGTTATCCCCGGGACATCCGGATGGGCTGCGCCTGGGCCGACAAGGACTTCACCGGCAAAAAGCTGGTGGAGGTGGCCCGGCAGAACATGGCCCTGGAGCCGGCCCACGCCCTCGAGCCCCCCGCCCTGCAGCTCCAGCAGACGGGTCCGACCCTTTTGACCCTGGCCGGCAGCTACCAGGCGACGGTCTATTACCAGCCCAAGGTGGACCTGTACACAGGCCGGCTGGTGGGGGCCGAGGCCCTGGTGCGCGGCATCGACCGCAGCGGCAAGGTGGCCTCCCCTTCCTCCCTCCTCCCCGAGCTGGAGGAAAACGGCGGCATCCGGGAGCTGGACCTGTTCGTGCTCAACGAGGCGCTGCGCCAGGTCGATCGGTGGCGGCAGGCCGGTTTCGGCGTCCTGCCGGTGTCGGTCAATTTCTCCCGGGTGACGCTGCGCTCGGGTTCCATCCTGGCCTCCATCCTGGCCCTTCAGAGCCGCTATCCCCAGCTGCCCGCCGCCGCCCTGGAGCTGGAGCTGACCGAGCAGGCGGACGTTTTGCAGACCGCCCAGATCCGGGAGCTCATCGAGCGGTTCCGCTCCTACGGGCTGCGGGTCAGTCTGGATGACTTCGGGGCCCGGTATGCCAACCTCTCCCTGTTCACCAGCGTGTCCTTTGACACCATCAAGCTGGACCGCAGCCTGACCATCCAGCTGCCCGAAAACCCCATCAGCCGGATGCTGGTGCGGGACATCGTCCAGATGTGCCAGGCCCGCCGGATGACCTGTCTGGCCGAGGGTGTGGAGACCCCCGAACAGATCGCCGCCCTGCTGGACGCCGGGTGCAGCTACGCCCAGGGCTATTATTACGACCCGCCCCTGCCCGCGGCGGAATTTGAAGAAAAATACCTGCGGCCCCATGGCGGCCCGTCCCCGTCCGACCGCACCCAGGACTTTACAAGGCAAGAAGGAGAAAAAAATGAGCAATCCTGACGACACCCGCATCCCCGCCACCATCATCGGCATCGGCGCGTCCGCCGGCGGGCTGGAGGCCCTGCAGCAGTTCTTCGACTATATGCCGGCCGACAGCGGGCTGGGCTTTGTGGTGATCCAGCACCTCTCCCCCGATTACAAGAGCCTGATGGCGGACATCCTTGCCAAGCACACCGAAATGCCGGTGCGGCAGGCCGAGGACGGCATGCCCGTCCGGCCCGACCATGTCTATCTGATCCCGCCCAAAAAGAATCTGACCATCCAGAGCGGCCGGCTGGTGCTGTCCGACTACGACCCCAGCGCCCTCAACCACCCCATCGACCTGTTTTTCAGTTCCCTGGCGGAGGAGAAGAAGGAGCACGCCATCGTGGTGGTGCTGTCGGGCACCGGCACCGACGGCACCAACGGGGTCAAGGCGGTGAAGGAGCGCGGGGGCCTGGTCATTGCGCAGGCGCCCGAGAGCGCCAAATTCGACGGGATGCCCCGCAGCGCCATCAGCACCGGCCTGGCCGATTTCATCCTGTCCCCCCAGGAGATCGCGGAGGAGATCCTCAACTTTTCCCTGACGCCAGCTCTGCTGCGCCGCCCGGGAGACGCGGCCCTGTCGGAGGAGGATGAGCTGTTCTCGGAGGAGGAGACCCTCTCCCACATCTACGCCATCCTCAAAAACGCCAGCGGCATCGACTTCACCTATTACAAGCGCTCCACCATCCTGCGTCGGATCGAGCGGCGGATGCTGGTGACCCACACCGCCACCCTGGCCGATTTTGCGCGGCTCCTGGGGGACTCGGCCGACGAGGTGCACACTTTGGTGAAGGAGATCCTCATCGGCGTGACCAACTTTTTCCGGGACCCCGCCTTTTTTGAAAAGCTCAAGTACAACGCCATCTACAAGATCGTGGAGCGGGCCGCCGAGGATGAACCCATCCGTGTATGGAGCGCAGGCTGCTCCACCGGCGAGGAAGCCTATTCCATCGCCATCCTGTTCCGGGAAGTGATGGAGGAGATGCAGGTCAGCCGGGATATCAAGATCTTCGCCACCGACGTGGACAGCCGGGCCATCGAGCAGGCGGGCCGCGGGCTGTTTTCGGAGAACATCATCGACGACGTCACCCCGGACCGGCTGGCCAAATTCTTCATCAAGCAGAATGACCAGTACCAGATCTGCAAGGAAGTGCGCCGGATGATCGTTTTTGCCACCCACAACATCTTTTCCGACCCGCCCTTCGGCAAGCTGGACCTGATCAGCTGCCGCAACGTGATGATCTATTTCCAGCCGGTGCTGCGGCGGGGCCTGTTCGCCATCTTCCATCAGGCGCTCAAGAACAACGGCTATCTGTTTTTGGGCAAGAGCGAGACGGCGGGCGAGTACATCAACCTGTTCAAACCGGTGTGCAGCACCGAGAAGATCTACATCCACAAGAGCGAGGGCAAGGTGGAGGACCTGACCCCGCCCGCCTTCAACATCCCCAACATCCAGGCCATCTCCCCGCTGGGCAGCCGCCAGAGCGGCGCCCATCCGGAGCCTGCCGGGGCCGAGGCGCTCTACACCCATTTCCTGGAGCAGTTCATGCCCGCCTCGGTCATCCTGAACCAGGACGACAGCGTCCTGCACTTCTTCGGCAATTACGGCGATTACCTCACCCTGGCCCCCGGCAAGGCCACCCTCAATTTCTTCTCGATGCTCCACAAGGATCTTAACCTGGCGGCCGCCACCGCCGTCAGCCGCTGCCGCACCGAGCGCAAGGCCGTCACCTATACCGGCATCGCGGTGGACTGCCCCTCGGGCCGCAAGGTGGTGGACCTGAGCGTCCAGCCCATCCCTTCCGAGGACGAGGACAGCGCCCCGCTGCTGGCCGTCCTGTTTTTGGAGAACCGGCCCGCCGCCATGAACGGCACGGTGGAAAAATACGATCTGGACGCCACCGCCGCCCGCCGCATCGCCGAGCTGGAGCACGAGTTCTCGGTCTCCCAGAGCGACCTGCGCGCCACCATCCAGCGGCTGGAGACGGTGAACGGCGAGCTGCAGGCCGCCAATGAGGAACTGCTGACCGCCAACGAGGAATTGCAGAGCTCCACCGAGGAATTGCAGTCGGTGAACGAGGAGCTGTACACCGTCAACACCGAGCATCAGCTCAAGCTGGACGAGCTGACCATGATGACCAACGACCTGTCCAACTTCCTGTCCTCCACCATGATCGGCATTCTGTTTGTGGACAGCAACCTGAACATCCGCAAGTTCACCGAGTACGTGGGGCGGGAGTTCCAGCTGATGGATCACGACATCGGCCGTTCGATCCAGATCTTTGCCCACAGCTTCCCGAGCGAGGCCATTGAGGCCGACTGCCGCGCGGTGCTGAAAGACCTGATCTCGATCGACCGGGAGGTCACCGCCATGAACGGCCGGTTCTACACCCTGCGCATCGCCCCCTACCGCACCACCGAGAACAGCATCCGGGGGCTGGTCATCACCATCATCGACAGCCTGGGCGCCTCCCCTGCCCAGAGCCAGCCCAAACAGCCCGCCACCGTCTGACCCGGCAGGCAAAAAGAAAGACCGCTGCACGGCTGTGCGGCGGTTTTTGCCTGTTTGGGAAGGTATACCTTTCCAATTTGCGGACAAATCGTCCCGTTTGCGGTAAAACGCTTGAATGACGGCGCTTTTTCCTGTATACTAAGTTTGCAAAAATCGGAAAACAAACCCTTTCATTTTGTATACTTTTATAGTGCTGTTGCCCCAGAGATTGGAGAGGATGCATTTGAGGGCGTCATTTTTGACACTGATCCACCTAACGAGCTCACCATTCATTGCCCTGAAGGTATCAGTACTACGCTCCGGGAAGAGTTAACACAAAGCGAAAGTTTTACAGAATCTGATTTTACTAATGGCAAGGTAGTTATTAAAGGCGACCTCACCCCCCCTCACCTACCTCCTCGGCCTCTGACCCACACAAAAAAGCCCTGCCCTTGCAAAAGGGGCGGGGCCTTTGTGTTTTATCCGTCGATGAGGAGGGCGGAGAGGTCGTTGACGTTGGTGCCGGTGGGGCCGGTGTAGAGCAGGCCGTCCACCGCCTGTAAGGCGTGGTATGCGTCGTTGTCCCGGAGGGCGGCGTCCACCTGCCAGCCCTGCGCGGCCAGCGCCGCCAGGGTGGAGCCGTCCGCATAGCCGCCGGCGGCGTCGGTGGGGCCGTCGGTGCCGTCCGACCCCACGCTGAATACGGCCGCCCGCAGCCCGGCCAGCCCGGGCGCGGCCGCCAGCGCGATCTCCTGATTGCGGCCTCCCAGGCCATGGCCGGTCAGATGCACCACCGTCTCCCCGCCGGCCAGAAAAGCCAGCCGCTTGCCCTGCCCGGCGTGGGTGCGGGCCATGGCCCCCAGGAACCGTCCCGCCTCCCGGGCCTCGCAGGAGAGGCAGTCGGTGAGCAGGACCGGCTGATACCCCCGGGCCTCACAGGCCGAGGCGGCGGCCCGGCACAGCTGCCGCACGCTGCCGGTGATGCAGGTGGTGACGTTGTCCAGGGACTTGGGGGTCTCCCGGGCCAGCAGGGCCCGGGCCTGGGGCGAAAGGCGCAGCGCATACTTTGCGGCGATGGCCGCGGCCTCGGCGCAGGTGGAGCGGTCGGGACAGGCCGGCCCCGAGGCGATCATGTCCAGAGGGTCGCCCAAAATATCGCTGAGCACCACGCTGAACACCCGGGCTGGGGCGCAGGCCAGCGCGAACCGCCCGCCCTTGACGGCGGACAGACGCTTGCGGATGGTGTTGATCTCCACGATATCCGCCCCGCAGGCCAGAAGCTGCCGGGTGATATCCTGCAGCTGGCCGGCGGGCAGAAGGGGCTGTTCCAGCAGGGCGCTGCCCCCGCCCGAAAGCAAAAACAGCACCCGGTCCCGGGCCGCAAGGCCCTGCACCAGCGCCAGCGCCCGCCGGGTGGCGTCAAAGCCGGCCTGGTCGGGCACGGGGTGCCCCGCCTCACAGCAGACCACCCCGGGCAGTTCCCCCCTGACATGGCCGTACTTGGTAATGACGATGCCCGCATCCACATGGCCCAGACAGTCCAGGGCGGCGCGGGCCATCTGCCAGGCGGCCTTGCCTGCGGCCACCAGCACCACCCGGCCGCCGCCGGGGTCGAACCGCTCCAATGCCCGAGCCACCGCCGCATCGGGCAGGACCGCCTCGATACCGGCCCGGACGATGGCGTCGGCTGTCTTTCGCAGCGATCGATCCATATCCCAAACCTCCTCCTTCCGATCCGCCTCTATCGTAACACAAACGGGCGGGGTCGTCCGGCCTTTTTTGTGATTTTTTTGTGAAAAACCGCCCCTCCCGCTTTTTTTGCGCAGTTTATCCAAAACCTCTTGCATTTCGAGCCCTGTTCCTGTACCATAGAGACAGATACGCCCCAAAACCAAGAGGAGGAATCCGTATGACCGTACTGGAGCAGTGCCAGGCGTGGCACGAACAAGACAAACACAACGCCATCGTCAACACCCTGGAAGCCCTGCCGGACAGCCAGCGCACCGCTGAGACCGACATGGAGCTGGCCCGGGCCTACAACAACCTGGCCGACCCGGGCAAGGTCAATGCGCGCGACCTGCTGTGGCGGGCCATCCACCGGATGGAGCCCCACCGCAGCCAGCTGCAGGATACGTACAGCTGGAATTTCCGGATGGGCTACGCCTACTACTACCTCGACATGGGGGACGCGGCGCGGCCGTACCTCGAACGGGCTTTGGCCCTGCATCCCGGGGACGACCCCAGCGTCAACACCGTCAGCGAGCTGCGGGAGATGATCGACGGCTGCGTCACCCCGCCTCCCCCGCAGCTGGACCCCGACACCGGCTCCATCCTGACCCGGGAGGACATCGACTTTTTGCGGTCCTGCCATGAAGGAACCTACGGCTATTTCTACAAGATGCTGCACCACCTGTACGAGTTGATCCAGCGCGGGATCGAGGAAGGCCGCTTTACCGAAGTGCAGGCCCGGCAGGATCTCCAGCTGGCCCTTTGGTTCTGCTATGCGTGCAACAACACCGACACCTATGAATATTACTACCAGGCCGCCATGTGGATGCCCGACTCGGAGGCTGCGGCCGACGCCGCCGGCTGCGGGATGTGGTACTACCGCTATGCCTGTGCGCTGGTCTACTGCGGCCGGCTGTCGGAGGCCCGCCGCTATGCCGAGACAGGCGCCCTGAAAGACCCCGGCTATCCCTGGACCTGGCTGCTTTTGGGCAAGCTGCGGGCGCACGACGGCTGCAAGACGCAGGCCCTGGAAGCGGTGCAGAAGGGTCTGGCCCTGGTGCCCGGGGACTACGAATTCCTGACCTTGCAGCAGGAGATCCTGGCCGGGGCCAGCCTGGAACAGATGGAGTACCACTGGATCGATCCCACCGCGGACGGCGATCTGCAGGACGGCCAGGGCCCGCAGGAGGACGCGGACGAGAAGATGCGCGTCATCTCCTGCATCGTCACCGACCCCAAGCGGCTGCGGCAGTTCTATAAACTGTTCCGCTGCCAGCCCACCGACTATGAGCGCAACTGCCCTTACTGCACCCTGCACTATAAGGTGCGGCGGAAGTATCCGGTGGACCTGGTGTTCCGGATGAACGAGGCGGCCATTTCCAAGATCGACCCCGACTGGCTGCGCCTCCAGAAGGAGCGCCTGGACGATGGCCGCTGGCTGACCCGCCGCGCCCGGCTGGACGTCACCGGCACGCTGGACACCGTCCTGATCGATCTGGGCCGGACCGTCAGCCTGATCTACAAGGTGGACGGCGCAGAGGACCAGTTCTTCCAGGTGTGGCTGGACAGCGACGGCAACCTGACTTCTCCCCCCGACAGCGGCGAGGAGGACGGCGCAGACGATGAAGCATGACATTGGCCCGCAGCGTTTTGGGAGGCCCCCATGGACTACACAAAAGAACAGCTGACCGAAGCCCGGCTGGCCGCAGCCCGGCTAGCCGCAGACTGACCAGACAGCACAAAACCCCCGCCTGGAGCGTGCGCTGTGCTCCGAGCGGGGGCCTTTTCTTTTTCCGGCGCCGCACGCCGGAGAGGAAACGCTTCTCTTACGGCCGGCCGGAGCCGTCCAGCAGGCCGTATTGCTGATACCACCCAAAGATCTGGTTGTATACCAGGCGGTTGCCCAGGTACTGGCGGTAGGTGGCCGACTTCTCTTTGCCGGCCGCCTTCAGCTTTTCCATCTGTTCTTTCTCATAGGCGGCCTGTTTCTGCAGGCCGGCCAGCATGGCTTCAAAGGCTTCCAGACGGTCCATGGTTCAGCCCTCCCCGCCGCATTCTTCCCGCAGGCGCCGGCACAGCAGCAGATAGCGCTGGTGCTTTTCCTCTTTGGCAAAATGCACCTGCCGGGACTGCTCCGGGTTGCCCTCGTAGCACAGCTTCTCGCCGCCGAACTGCTCGCTGGTCAGGTCAAAGACATGGCCGTCCACCACATTGTAGCAGTGGTAGTTGCCGTCGGGGCGGCGGATGCCATACACCTGCCCGCCGAAGATGTCCTGCGCCAGAAAGGCCGTGATGGAGCACTGGCCCAGGGTGGGATTCGCCGGCGACCAGCCGTCCCGCAGCCGGGGCGCACAGGTCTCGGCGCACCAGATCCCACGCAGCTTGTCGTAGAGGTCCCGCGGGGTGCGGATGCCCGGGTACGCCCCGCCGGCCGCAGGCACATCCGCCTGCTGCCACCCATAAAAGTGATATTCCTGCATCGGTATTGCCTCCTTTTGCACGAAACGGTCTTTGCCCATCAGTATACCACAAATCGCCGCGCCGTGCCATGGCCCATGTTCAGTTCCCGCCGTCGGTATCGGCGGCCGGACCGGACAGCCGGCTACCGTCGCTGCCGCAGTAATACCAGCCCTCCAGGTCCCGGCGCCAGCCCTCCAGGCTGACCCCCTTTTCCTGGTACACTTCCAGGCCCAGCGCGTCCCGGGTGTCGTCGTCCTGGAAATGCCACCACTCGCTGGTCAGGGGCGCAAAGCCCGCCCCCATCATATAATCCGCCAGCAGCTCGGCGGCTTGGTTGTTCCGGGCCAGCACCGCGTAGCAGCTCAGATCGTGCATGGCGGTCTGCATTTGCAGCTCTTCCCCGGTGTCCGCATCCACCAGCGTCAGATCCATGGCAATGCCCAGATTGTGGGTGGAGCCGTTCCGCGCCAGGAAGCTGCCCAGATGGTAGCGCCCGCCGGTCATCAGCTGGTAATAGGTCAGGTAGCTCTCGGGCTGCGGGGGCGTTTCGGCGGGGGCGTCGGGCTGCGGCGCAGCTTCCTCCGGCACGGGCGGCGGCACGGCCTCGCTGGACGCAGCCGCCTCCGAGGAGGCCGCCTCGCTGCCGGCGGACGTCTCGCCGCCCACGGCCCAGTCCAGCAGCCAGCCGTTGGTCGCATCGGACGGCGCAGGCGCGGCGCTGTCCGCCCCGGCCGGGTCTGCCTCCTGCCCGGCCAGCAGTTCATGCAGCAGCGGGATGCCCTCGGGCAGGTCGTCCACAGGCTGGCCGGTGTAGGTCTGCTCGGGGATGGGGTCCTGCAGGTGCTCGCCGGTGATGCGGTAGAGCTCCAGGGTGGCCTGCCGCGGCCGGTAGGCATCGTAGATCTTGAGCCGGTAGCCGTCCTCCAGCGCCGCCTGGGCGGCCTGGGCCAGCTTCTGCGCCGAAGGGTAGAGCAGAGGCGCCAGGTACTCCCCCTGCGCCAGGCAGACGTTTTCATACCCCACGATCACGGTGCCGGTGATCTCGGGGATGCCGTAGCCGTGGACCATATACCGGGAGTCATAACTGTTCGTGATATCGTACAAGCACAATTCCCCGATGTAATCCGGCAGATTGATGAGGCAGAGATCGGCGTCGATGTAGCCCTCCCCTTCCGGGGTGCGGACCCGGAACAGGCCCTCCGTTTCCTCCAGCACGCAGCAGGCACAGACAGCCGGCAAAGTGCCCATCACCTGCTGGCGGCCGGTATCGGCGTACACCTCCAGGTCCTGGATGGGCCACACGGTGGCGTAGAGGGTGGAAAGGCCGGTGGTCAGCCGGATGGGCTCGGACCGGGACGCCGCCCCCTCCGCCACCACGCGCAGGCTGTAATCGGTGCCGCTGCGCAGCTTGACCTGGCAGCTGGGCTGTTCGGCGGGCTGCACCCGGGCCAGGTCGGTCCACTGCCGGGTCTGGCCGGTCTGGTATTGCAGGATGTAGCCGCTGCCCTTGGCCTCGTTCCAGCGGAAGGTGTAGCAGTTGTCCTCCTGCTGGACGGCGTTCAGGTGGATCTCGGTGCCCAGGAAGTCCTCCCGCACAAAGGTGTGCGGCGCAGACACGGAGCAGCAGAACAGGATATCCCCCTGCAGGCGGCCCAGGCTGCCGGCAAACTGGATCTGCTGACCATAGGCGGGCAGGGGCATCTGCCCCTCCTGTCCCAGATACATGGTATAGGTGGGCATCGGACGTTCCATGACCGTGCCGTCCTCGCCCAGACGGTAGAGCAGATAGCGGTCGGCCCCCTCGCCCTGCCAGGCAAAGTCGATGGCGCAGGCGTCGTCGTTTGCCCTGGCCTCAAAGCCGGTCAGGCTGGGCCAGGGGATGGCGCCGGCGTCCTCCACCTGCCAGGTGCGGGCCGCGCCCCGGCCCCGGGCGTTCAGCGGCCGGATGCGGATGCGCACCCGCCCGTCCTGCACGGCGGGCAGGGTGCAGCCGGGCTGGTCCACCGTCTGTTCCAGCAGGGTCTGGCCCTGGCTTTCCGCCTGGACCTGGTAGCGTTCGGCCCCCTGCACCTGGGGCCAGGCCAGCCGCCAGCCGTCCTCCTGGCGTGTTACGGTGAGCTGGGCGTCCGGGTCAAAGCGGGGCCTGCCCCGGTGCAGCAACAGCGCTCCTGCCGCCGCGATGAGCACCGCCAGCAGCAGGAGCAGCCACCGTTTGCGTTTGCCCCGCATGATCAAAAGACGTCTTCCACCCGCTCGGAGCCGTCGGTGCCCCGATAGGTGTAGACGGTGAAGCCGTCATAATACCAGATGCCGTCCTCCCCGTCTCCGATGCAGCTGGAGGCGTACTCGGTGGAGTTGGGCTGGCCGATGGCAGCCGCCAGTTCGGCGGCGCTGCGGCCCACATAGCTCAGGGCGGTCTGCTTGGGGTCCGCCGCCGGGACGGAAGCCGCCGGGGCAGGGGCCGGAGCGGCCTCGCTCGGAGCGGAAGCCGCCGGGGCGGGAGCCGGTTCTGCTTCGGACGAAGATGCGGCGCTCTCGGCTGCCGGTTCTGCCTCGGACGAAGGAGCGGCGCTCTCGGCTGCCGGCTCCGCTTCGGACGAAGGTGCGGCGCTCTCGGCTGCCGGCTCCGCTTCGGACGAAGGTGCGGCGCTCTCGGCTGCCGGTTCCGCTTCGGACGAAGATGCGTCGTTCTCGGCCGCCGGCTCCGCCTCGGACGAAGGCGCGGCGGACACAGCCGAAGGGGCGGCGCTCGGGGCCGGGGAGGCCGCAGTGCCGGCGGCTCCTCCGCAGGCGCTGAGGGCGCAGGCCAGGATCAGGACTGCGGCGATGGGATTGCGTTTGCGCATGGTTTTGGTTTCCTTTCTGTCTTGCTATCGTGTGAGATCCAGGGGGGCGGCCTGCCAGACGCCGCCGGCCCGGACGGCCAGTTCCAGCCTGCCGTCCGCTGCAGCGGCGGGCAGATAGAGGGTGAAGGGCTCCTCCCCTTCCCCGGCGGGGGTGGCCTCGTAGACCAGGCCGTCGGCTCCCTGGAGATAGATGGGGCTGTCGGGGTCGAGGCCCGGGCACCGGATGCTGCCGGTCACCTCGACATAGCCCTCCAGGCCGGCGGCCTCGGTACAGACGGCGGATGCGGCAAAGTCCCCCGGCTGCCAGCTCTGGTCCACCTGCCGCACCGGGGCGGGCATCAGGGTAGGACGCTCCACCAGCCAGCGCAGGTTGCGCTCCACCAGCTCGATTGCCAGGGTGTCGGCCTGTTCCCGTTCCAGATAGGTCAGGTTGTAGGGCATGGCCCGGGAGATGCAGGCCGCGCCATAGCGCTGCGCCAGGAAGGGATACAGCGCATTGCCGAAGGAATCCCGGAACAGCAGCAGGCTGCCGCCGGCATCGGGGTTCTGGGTGCGGATGGTGATATCCTCCGCCGAGCGCAGGCCGTTGGGATAGGTGAAGGTAAATTCCTTTTCAAAGACGGCGTCCGGCTCCAGCTCGGTCCCGGCCGGATAGGCCATGGCATACAGGTCCCCCAGGTGGGACGGCTGGAGGCTGTACCCGCCCCTGTCATCCTCCGGACCCCGGCCCAGCGCATCGGCCAGGGCGTCGGCTGCCAGGGCCGCGCCGAGGTTATTCCAGTGGCTGTCCCAGGCAAAGTAGAGCTGGGTCTGCCCGGCCTCCTGCCGCAGCACCGAAAACAGGTCCACATAGGCCACCCCCTGCTGCCGCAGGCAGTCCGCCAGACGGCTGGCGTTGCCGGGAGAGGCAGCGGGGCGGTAGCGCGCGGGCATATACTGGGGATAGATGCTGTTCTTGTTGGGCGCGATGGTGAACACAAAGTCCACCCCCTGCCCCTGGCAGTATTCCTGGATGAGGGCCAGGGCGCGGGCTGCGGCCCAGCACTGGCGCGGGGTCAGCTGGGCGGTGCCCTGGTAGTCGGGGAGGGTCTCGGCGTAGTACAGCCAGCCCTCGCGGCCCAGCACCACGTCCTCCCCGGGCAGGGTGCCGAACACCCCGCTGCACAGCCGGGCATAGAGGGTGGCAAACGAATGCCGGAAGGCGATGTGGTCGGCCAGGTAGTCCGAGACTTCGCTCAGATACGCCCGGTTCCAGCCGCCGTCGGCGGTGTGGAGCTGGGGCCACAGGGCCAGCTGCTCGTTGCCCACAGCCCGGGTGGTGGGCGCCGCCAGCATCCCGGCGCTGGGCAGGATGCTGAGCGCCAGAAACAGGCCGATGAAGGCCGCAAGGCCCGGCTTTGCACTGCGTTTCATGGGGCGCCTCCTTTAAAACTGGAAATAGATGAAGGGCACGAAGCTGGCCGCCGCCAGGTGCATCACGTCCAGCCCGTACAGGGCCAGCGTCGCCGGATAGGACAGGCGCTCCAGCACAGGATGCTTTGCCGCCAGGGCGCGGAGCTTGTCCAGCACGGGCAGGCTGACCACGCAGCCCAGGGCCAGCACCGCCAGGTGCAGCGGGTCGATCAGGCCGGCCAGGGCGGCGCTGCTCTGGGCCGTAAAGGTGAAGCCGGTGAACATCCGCCCGATGATGGCGCCCGCCTGTTCCAGGCTGGCGGCCCGGAAGAACACAAAGCCCACCACCGCCACCAGCAGGGTGTACAGCCACCCCACCCAGCGCCAGCGGCGGCCCAGCCGCTGCACCGGCAGCAGGCGGTCCTCCGCCACCAGAAACGCCCCGTGCCACAGGCCCCAGACCACATAGGTCCAGTTGGCGCCGTGCCACAGGCCGGTGCAGAAGAACACCAGCAGTTTGTTGGCGTAGGTGCGCCACCGGCCCCGGCGGTTGCCCCCCAGGGGGATGTAAAGGTAATCCCGGAACCAGCTGGACAGGGAGATATGCCACCGCCGCCAGAACATCTTGACCGAGGTGCTGGCATAGGGATGGTCGAAGTTTTCCTTGAAGTGGAACCCGAATATCCACCCCATCCCGATGGCCATGTCGCTGTATCCGCTGAAATCGAAGTAGATCTGCAACGTATAGGCCACCGCCCCCAGCCAGGCCAGCCGGATATCCAGAAAAGCCGCGTCCAGGCCAAAGACGGTGTCGGCCACCCCCGCCATGGTGTCCGCGATCAGCAGCTTCTTGCTCAGGCCCAGCACGAAGCGGCGCAGGCCCTGGGCCGTCTCGGGCAATGTGGCGCGGCGCACCCGGATCTCCCGGGCGATGTCGCGGTATTTGACGATGGGGCCCGCCACCAGCTGGGGGAACAGGCAGATATACAGCAGCACGTCAAAAAAGCTGCTGGTCTGCAAATCGGGCTCCCGGTAGACGTCGATGACGTACGACAGGCCCTGGAAGGTGAAAAAGGAGATGCCGATGGGCAGTGTGATCTGGGGCACCGGCAGCTGCGCGCCCAGCAGGGCGTTGAGGTTTGCGGCAAAGAACCCCAGATACTTGTAAAAGGCCAGCAGCCCCAGGTTGAACGCCACCGCCAGCGCCAAAAACAGCCTGCGCCTGCGGCCGGTGACCAGGAGGCCGGCGGTGTAGTTGCAGAGCACCGACGCCAGCAGCAGCACCAGATTGAAGGGGTCGCCGATTGCAAAACGCGCCCTCCGCCTCATTCTCCCCAAAAGACGGTTCGGGCGTTCTGGTAAAGGATGGCCTGCTTTTGTTCGGCGGCAAGGCCGGGGTCCTGGGCGATGGTATCCACCAGGTCCTCGTAGCGGAACGAACACAGGTTCTGGGGGGTATCGGTGCCGAACAGCAGCCGCTCCGCCCCCACTCGCTCCACCGCGCGGGCCACAAAGCGCCGCGTCACCGGGTAGGGCGGCGCATCGGGGCGGACGTTGTGCTGCAAAGAGGCCAGGTCGAACCAGACATTGGGCCCGGCCAGACTGTCCAGAGCGGCGGACATTTCTTCCAGCTCGTTCTGTTTGGGGGCCAGCAGGTGGCAGACCACGAACTTCATCCCGGCATGGCGCCGGATGAGGCGGCGCAGCGCCTGGATCTGGCTGCTGGGGCTGCCCAGCTTGCCGATGTCGATGACAAAGACCAGGCCGTGCTCCTGGGCGAAGGCGGCCTCCCGCTCCATCACTTCCCCGTCCAGGGGAAAGACCGGGTGGTTTGCCATCAGACCCGAGCCGGTGCTCACCTCGAATTTCACCACCCGCAGCCCCAGCTCCTCAAACAGGCGCCGGACGATGCCGTCGCGGCTGCGGCTGTAAGGGTCGTAGGCCCCCGCCGCCAGAAAGCGGTCGGGCCATTTCTGCTGGGCCTGCCAGCTGTACAGGTTCTGGAATCCCAGATACCCGCCCTGCAGCAGCACGGCGCGCTCCACGTTGTGGTCGTCCATCAGCTGCAATATGCGCTCGGGGGTGGCCTGATCGGTATTCCACGCGGCGGGCAGGAGCTGGCAGACCGAGCCGTCGGCGTACATCCCGCGGCCCTGGCCGCAGCTGCGCAGTTCCCCTCCCGCACCGGTGCCGGCAATGCACTGCACCAGGTGGACATGGGCGTCGATGATCTTCATAAGAGTCCTCCTTTGGTTTTTCTTATAGTATACAACGGACCGGGCGCAACTTCCAGCCCGCAGCGCTTGACAGCCGGCGCACGGGCTGTGTACAATAGTCTCGACAAACGCAAACCGAACAGGCGGAGGGAATGCAGGATGCGAAACGACCGAGTCCATTGGGGCAGGCCGCTGGCTGCGGCGATGGTGCTGGTGCTGTGGGTGGCCGTCGCCAGCTTTTGGGTCACCGAACAGGTCAACCGGCAGGAGGAACAGGCCAGCTTTACCTCCCTGGCCGAAGAAGCGGACAAGCTGGCCCGCAGCATCGAGGAGCGGGTGGACAGCGACCGGGAGAAGCTGACCCTGCTGGCCGAGATCCTGGCGATGGGCGAGGAGGCTCCGGCGGAATATCTGGCGCTGTACCAGGACACCGGCAGCTTCTTTTCCCGGCTGGAACTGCTGCTGCCCGGGGACCGGGTGGTCACCGCCGACGGCGAGGAGGTCAGCGCGGCGGGCCGGCTCTCCTTTGCGCAGGAGGCCGCCCGGGGGGCCCACGTCACCGACCGGGAGACCGACCTGGACGGTCAGAGCCCGGTGGTCCGCCACTATGTGCCGGTGGTCCGCCAGGGGCAGACGGCGGCCCTGCTGTGCGGGGTGATCGAGCTGGGCGAGCTGGCGCAGGAGCTGCCCTACCAGCCCTACGGCGGCCAGACGGCGGTCTATCTCATCGACGGCGCGACCGGCGACTTCCTGGTGGATACCTGGCACACCGGCCAGCAGCCCGGCAACATCTGGGCGTTGGGCAGCCGCCCGATGGCGGAAGGCTACAACGACGCCCAGCTGCGCCAGGGCCTTGTGAACGGAGAGAGCAACTTTGTGGTCTTTCGCTCCCAGACCACCGGCGAATACCTCTATTTTTACTACACCCCCCTCGCGGTCAACCAGTGGCGGGTGGCGCTGTCGGTGCCGGAGCACCTGGTCTTTGCAAGGGCGCAGTACGTCCGCAGCCTGCTCGACCGGATGCTGGCGGCGGAGGGCGCGGCCTTCCTGCTCTACCTGTGCTGGATGGTCTATTACATCCGGCGCGAGACGCGGGAAATGGAGCGCCAGGGGTGGGAGGACGCCCTCACCGGGCTGTACAACCGCAACCGCTACCAGCACGACCTGCCCATCCTGGCGCAGGAGGGCCGCCGGGAACTGTGCTGCATCTTTGTGGACGTCAACGGCCTGCACGAGCTGAACAACACCCAGGGCCACCAGACCGGCGACCGGATGCTGCAGGAGGTAGCCCGGCAGATCCGGCAGGACTTCGGCACCCAGTGGTCCTATCGGGTGGGCGGCGACGAGTTCGTCATCTTTGCAGTGGACCGGGACCGGGAGGAGATCCTCCGCCGCACCCGGACCGCCACCCGGGAGCTGGAGCGCAAAGGCTACTACATCTCCGCCGGCGTCGCCTGGACGCCCGCCCCCGCCCGGGACCTTGCGCCGCTGCTCCAGGCCGCCGAACAGCGTATGTACGAGGCCAAACGCTCCTTCTACCAGAACGCCGCCTTCGACCGGCGGGCACGGTAGAGGCGACGGACGCTGCCTTTTGTTCTTGCGCTGCGGCTGCATTTGTGTTATTCTGTGCATAACAAAGCGCCGCAGGGTGCCCGGGGCCTTTTGCCAGAGGCCGGCCGGGAGAATAGGGAAACAGGTGCAAAGCCTGTGCGGGACCGCCGCCGTAGGGGGAGAGCTCCGGCCAAGGATGTCACTGCGTCCATGACGTGGGAAGACGGGCCGGCGCGCAGGGCAGATGTCTGCCCCCATCCCCGAGCCGGAAGACCTGCCCTGCGGTTCATACTGCGCGCCGCCCGGCTGCCTGCCGGGGCGGCGGGGAGGCAGGAGACGCGCCGCGGACGGACCAAACGCCGGCGCGGAAAATCATGGCGCAGGGCCGTTGTGCGCGCTGCGCTTTGGTCGTGCGCTGTTTTTTGGAGGGGCCGGGCCCCTCGCAGACGCTTTGTCAAGTGCCTTTCTCACAGGGTGAGGAGGGCGCTTTCTTTTTGCAGCGCGGCAGCGGACCGGCAGGCGAAAGGAGCATGAACGTATGAAACGCACCCGCTTTTTGGCATCCCTTGCGGCCCTGGCCCTGGCTTTGCAGCTGGCCGGCTGCGGCAGCACGGCCCCCGGCGCATCCCAGGCCCCGGCGGACCCCGCCGCCCGGGAGACGGGCCACTACCCTGTGACCATCACCAACTACGACTACGCCGGCAACGAAGTCGCCTATACCTACTACCAGGCCCCGCAGCGGGTGGTGGCGGTGTACCAGGGCTCCATCGAGACCATGATCGCCCTGGGCCTGGAGGACCACGTCATCGCCTCCTACGGGCTGGACAATGCCGTCAAGGAAGAATGGCAGGACGGCTTTGCCCGGATGAACTACCAGGAGGACGTGTTCGCCCCCGACAAGGAGACGGTCACTTTGCTGCAGCCCGATCTGATCCTCTCCTGGGGATCGCTGTTCGGGGAGAAAAAGCTGGGCGACGTGACCGGCTGGAACGTCAAGGGGGTGGCCACCTATCTCAACACCAACACCCGGGCCGGCGGCCATCCCCGCACCCTGGAGAACGAGTACAGCGACATTCTCAGCCTGGGCCGGATCTTTGATGTGGAGGACCGGGCCCAGGCCCTGGTGGACGGGATGAAGTCTGCGGTGGCGGACACCCTGGCCGCCGTGGAGGGCAAAGACCCCGTCCGGGTGGCGGTGGTGGAACCCATCGGCGGGAACGTCACCAACTACGGCGCCAACTCGCTGGCGGGCGACATGGTCACCCAGCTGGGGGGCGTGCTGGTCCAGCCCGAGGGCAGCGAGATGAGCAAAGAGACGCTGGTGGTGGCTGACCCCGACGTGATCTTTGTGGTGTATATGGCCTACTCCGGCGATGACCCCGAAACGGTGATCGCCAGCCAGCTGGCGGCCATCCGGGAAGACCCCGCCCTGGCCAGCCTGTCCGCCGTGCAGCAGGGGCGGGTGTACCCCGTCATGCTGGGGGACATCTACGCCGCAGGCCCCCGCACCCTGGACGGCATCCGCACCATTGCCGCCGGGATGTATGGCGAGGAGGCAGCCTGATGGCCCGGCTGCGCAGCCGCCCGGCCTTCCTGGCCGCACTGGCCGTGCTGGGGGCGGCTTTGCCCCTGTCCCTTTTGGCGGCGGTGAGCCTGGGCACCACTTCCCTGCCGCTGGGACAGGTCTATACCGTCCTGCGGCATGAGCTGGCCCACTGTCTGGCCGGCGTCCCCATCCCCGAGGGGTGGGGCCCCGGCACTCCCCTGCACGACGTGGTCTGGCTGATCCGCCTGCCCCGCCTGGTGCTGGCGGCGGCGGTAGGGACCTGCCTGGCCCTCAGCGGGGCGGTGATGCAGGCCATTGTCCAGAACCCCCTGGCCGACCCCTATGTGCTGGGCATTTCCTCGGGGGCGTCCCTGGGAGCCTCTCTGGCCCTGCTGCTGGGCATCGGGGGCGGTTTTGTGGGCGGCATGGCCTTTGCAGGGGCTTTGGGCGCCTGCGGGGCGGTGATGTTCCTGGCAGGCCTCGGCGGCCGTCCCAATACGGTCAAGCTGCTTTTGGCAGGGTCTGCTCTGGCGGCGGTGTGCGGGGCCTTCTCCAACTTCCTGATCTACCAGGCCGACGCAGACCACGCAGCCAGCCAGGTGGCCCGCTGGACCATGGGCAGTATGGCCGCGGCCAGCTGGCCCTCCAACGGGGTGCTGGTGCCGGCGGCTTTGGCGGGCGCCGTCTTTTTCCTGACCCAGAGCCGCACCCTCGATCGGATGTTGCTGGGAGACGATGCCGCCATCACCCTGGGGACCGACCTGCACCGGCTGCGGATGATCTATCTGGCGGTGTCCGCCCTCCTGACCGGTCTGGCCGTGTGGGCGGCGGGGATCATCGGTTTTGTGGGTCTGGTGGCGCCCCATGTGGTGCGGATCCTGTTCGGGGCCGGCCACCGGCGGCTGATCCCCCTGACAGCCCTGACCGGGGGACTGTTCCTGCTCTGGGCCGACGTGCTGTGCCGGGTGGTGCTGCCCGGCAACGAGCTGCCGGTGGGCATCCTGACCTCCATGCTGGGGGCGCCGGTCTTTTTGTGTCTGATGGCCCGCAGCCGGTACGGATTTGGAGGGAACGCCTGATGAAGCTGGAGATCCGGGAACTGAAAGCCGCGCCCGGCGGCAAGGAGATCCTTCACGGCATCGACCTGGCCGCCCACAAGGGCCAGTTCGTGGGGATCATCGGGCCCAACGGCAGCGGCAAATCCACCCTGCTCAAGTGCGTCTACCGCACCCTCCGGCCCACCGGGGGCGCCGTGCTGCTGGACGACTGTCCGCAGGAGAGCTGCTCCCCCCGCCAATGGGCCCAAAAGCTGGCCGTAGTGGCCCAGCACAACGCCTGCGCCTTTGATCTGACGGTGGAGGAGATGGTTCGGATGGGACGCGCGCCCCACAAGCGCGCCCTGGAGCGGGACACGCCCCAGGACAGGCAGACCGCCGCCCGGGCGCTGGCCGCCGTGGGAATGGCCGGGTTTGAAACGCGCAGCTTTTCCAGCCTTTCGGGCGGAGAACAGCAGCGGGTCATCCTGGCCCGGGCCCTGGCCCAGCAGACCCCCTGCCTGATCCTGGACGAGCCCACCAACCACCTGGACATCCAGTATCAGCTGGGCATGATGGACCTGGTGCGGGGGCTGGGCAAAACGGTGCTGGCCGCCCTGCACGATCTGAACATCGCGGCGGCCTACTGCGACTGGCTGTACGCCCTCCAGGACGGCCGCCTGGTGGGCAGCGGCCCGCCCCGCGCCCTCCTGACCCCCGCCTTCATCCGCAGGGTCTACCAGGTGGAGGCCCGGGTCCTCGAGATCGACGGCCAGCTGACGGTGCTCTACCGCACCAAACACACACAATAAATAAAAGCGCCCCTGCTTTCCCACAAGGAAAAGCGGGGGTGCTTTGTGTTTGGTTTCAGCCGTTCAGCAGAAATCGGCGGATGGCGTCTGCGGCGCCGCCTTCGGTGTTGCGGCCTGTCACGGTGTGGGCAGCTGCCAGGACTTCCGCCTGTCCGTTGCCCATGGCCACCCCCAGTCCGGCGGCCTGCAGGAGGGCAGCGTCGTTGCCACTGTCCCCCAGGGCCATCACATCCTTCATCCCAAGGCCCAGCGTCCGGACCAGGACCTGCACCGCAGCCAGCTTGCCTGCCCTGGGAGCGGTCAGTTCCAGGCCCCCGGGGCCGCAGTCCAGGATGAGGGCCGCATCCCCGACGGCAGCGGCAAAGCCCGGCCGCAGCTCCTGCGGGACAAAGGGCATATTGATCTTCAGCACGTCCAGGCCGGCCAGTGAGGCCGCCGGGGCGTCCAGCAGGCGGCCATGCCGGGCCACCACATTCTTATGGAACGCGCTTGGGCCCGAGGCCTCCACCCAGCGCCGCGCAGCCGCTGTCAGGTGGTAGCAGCTGCTGCGGTCTATGTACTCAACGGGGAGGTCCCAGCGCGCTGCGGCCTGTTCCACACAGGCCAGGGAGGCAGCGGAAAAGGCTCTGCGCCAAAGGCAGGCGCGGGTCCGGGCGTCCTGTATTTCGGCTCCGTCGCAGAGGATCAGCCATCCGACCCAGTCCGGCATGGGGTCCATCGCTGCAGGCAGACAGGCGGCAGGCCGGCCTGTGGCCACCACCACGGTGCACCCTCCTGCCGCCGCTCCTGCCGCCGCCTCGGCCAGACCGGGCGCAAACAGGTCTGGGTCGCCGCCAAGAGCGGTGCCGTCCAGATCCAGAGCCAACAGTTTATAGTTCACAGGTGTCCTCCTTTACCATGCAGAACCGGCTGCCCCTGCGGATGCAGTCCATCAACAGCTCATACCCCGGCTGGATATGGCCGATGACGTTCACTTTCTCATCGGCGGGCAGGTCCTGGCGGATCAGCTGCACCTCCCCGGAATAGCGGCCGTAAAGGCAATTGTCCATGGTGATGCTCCCCCGCCTGCGCTCCTCACAGCGGTCCGGCTGCACCGGCGGACCGGCCTTGGCATAGGCCCGGGACTCCTGGAAGCGGACCAGCCAGCGGGGCGAATCCGGCCGGCAGGTGAACACCTTTCCATACAGCTCCTCCCAATCCGCTGTGAGGCGGACCGGCACCGGCAGCACCCCTTCGGTGCAAAAGCGGGCGATCTGGCCCAGCTGGTATGCGCTGACGCCCGGGTCACCGGCAAAAATGCCGTCCATTCCATAATTGACCGCCAGGTCGGCAAAGGCGGCCAGCGGGGCGGCCCCGCGGTGGGCTTCCAGGGTGGGCAATCCGGCGTGGAGAGGCCCCCGCAGCCCTTCATCCCCCGGGATAAAGGCATAGACCTTCATGCCGGCCGCCTGCAGCATCCGGGTGCTCTCGCGGAGAAAATCGGGGTCCAGGCCGGTCTCAGGGCGGGGATAAAAGTTGTGGATGGCGATGACATCCGGTCCCGCCGCCGCCAGAACCCTGGCCTGCTGCTCCGTGGTGGTAGAGGCATTGACCGCCACCGGCATCCGGGCGGCCAGGGCGCAGGCCTCTTCCAGGGTGAAGCCGTCATCCAGGCGCAGGCCCCACAGGCCCAGCCGCTGCGCCAGCTCCGCGATGTCCCGGCAGCCCAGCTGCCGGGCCGTCACCTCGGACACATCCGCCAGGATGCGCCAGCCCTGCCGGCGCAGCCAGCCGCACATTTCCCCCACGCGGGTGGGGTAGTCGGGGGCAAATTCTTCCCCGATATGCAGTGAGATAAAAACAGGCGCACCGCCTGCCGGGCAGGCGGCAAGCGGTGCTTTCTGTTTCTCAAACTCTGTCAGGTAAGCCGACCGTCCGAGAAAATCAGGCATCGGCAACCTCCTCGGGCTTGATCATGGCGTTGGTGATCAGGAAGCCCATCACATAGCTGATGAGCAGACCCACCACATAGCAGCCCACACTGAGGGTGGCGCCGGAAGGCCCGGCCGTCATAACGAAGATGGCCAGCAGACCCGAGGGGCCCCAGGTGGTGGCAGCCACCTGCATGGCCATGACGAAGGCGCCGCCGAAGCCTGCGCCCAGACCGGCCGTGATGAAGGGACGGCCCATGGGGAGGGTGACACCGTAGATCAGGGGCTCGCCAACACCCAGGATACCTGCGGGCAGAGCGCCGGTGATGACTTCTTTCATCCGGGTGTTGCCCACCTTCTTGGCCTTGAGGTAGATGGCGATGGCCGCGCCCACCTGGCCGGCACCGGCCATGGCCAGCGCGGGGTACAGGGTGACATAGCCCAGCGTTTCCAGCTGTACCGAGTACAGGGCCACCAGGCCGTGGTGCATGCCCATGGCCACCATGGGCAGGAACAGGGCGGTGGAGATGTAGCCGGCCACGATGCGCATGATGAGGCTCTCACTCATGCAGACCTGCTGCACGATCCAGCACAGGCCGGTGGAGATGTAGCCGGTGATGGGCATGACCACCAGGATGTAAGGCACCGAGCAGACGATGAGGGTCAGCAGCGGGGTGAACATGATGTCCAGCGACTCGGGCATATACTTGCGGATGAACTTCTCCACATAGCTCAGGCACCACACGCCGATGACAGCGGCCAGGACGCCGCCGCGGCCGGCGCGCAGGATGGAATCCAGAGGCTGCACTTCATCGTACAGACCCAGGATCTGGGAGATCGTGTCGATGTTGCCAAGGCCGGTGATCATGCCCAGCATACCGCCCAGGATGGGGGTAGCGCCGAACTTCTCGGCGGCCCGGTAGCCAGCCCATGCCGTCAGGTAGCTCAGGAATGCGGCGTTGATCAGGGCCAGAAGGTTGTAAACGATGCTCCAGAAGGAGCTTTCGGCATAGTTGGGCATCACCTGGGTCATCAGGGTAGCCAGACCCGAGCACAGGCCGGCCGCGATGACGCCAGGCAGCAGGGGCACAAAGATGTCTCCGAAGGTCTTGAGCATACTCTTGACCTTGCTCTGCTTCTGACCCGCCTTGACAGCCGCCTTGTTGGCCTGCCAGTCGTTTTTGGTATCGGCACTGCCCGCAGCGGGGATGCCCATGCTGCGGCAGATGTCGGCGCACTTGCGGCATTTGCCGGGGCCCACCACGATCTCCACATAGCCGGGCCTGTCGTGCACCACCCCGAGGACGCCCTCGATCTTCTTGATGGCTTCCTCGTTGATCTTGCTTGCATCCTTGACCTCGATCCGCAGTCGGGTCATGCAGTTGGTGGCAGAGACGACATTCTGTTTGCCGCCCAGGTTTTCCAGCGACTGCCGGACCAGTTCTTCATTGGTCATTGCTTAGTCCTCCTTTTTGATCCGCATGGTTTTATTCGACAGGCGGCTCGCGCCGCATTGTCCACAATCATCCCTCGATGGCGGCCCGCACATGGCCGTGGGCCTGTTCGAGGCGGCGGGCGGCTTCCTCTGCCCCGCAGCCGGCCAGCAGCATGGTGATGGCGCACTTGACGCTCCCCCCTGCCGCATCGATGGCCCTGCGCGCTTCCTGCCGCTCCACGCCGGTGGCATCTATGACGATATTTTCGGCCCGCACGTGCAGCTTTTCGTTGGTCTGCATCACATCCACCATCAGATTCTGATAAGCCTTGCCGATCCGCACCATCGACGCGGTGGAGATCATATTCAGGATCATCTTCTGGGCGGTGCCCGATTTCATCCGGGTGGAGCCGGTCAGCACCTCGGGCCCTACCTCCACCTCAATGGCGAGGTCAGCAGCTTTCCCCACGGCGCTGCCTGTATTGCAGGCAATGGCGGCGGTGCGGCAGCCCACGCTTTTGGCGTATTCCAGACCTCCCAGTACATAGGGAGTACGGCCCGATGCCGCGATCCCCACCACAAAATCTTTGGCGGTCAGGCCATGGGCCTCCAGGTCGCTGCGGCCCAGTTCACGGCTGTCCTCTGCCCCCTCGATGGCCTTGAGGAAAGCTTTCTCGCCGCCGGCGATCAGCCCCACCACCATCCCGGGATCCACTCCGAAGGTGGGCGGACATTCGGCTGCATCCAGTACGCCCAGCCGGCCGCTGGTGCCCGCGCCCATATAGAACAGCCTTCCGCCCTGTTCAAAGGCTTCCACCGCCCAGTGGGCTGCCTGCGCGATCTCGGGCAGCTTTTTGGCGATCGCCAGAGGCACCCGGGCATCCTCCTCGTTGATGGCACTGACGATCTCCAGCTCGGTCATGGTATCCAGATTCATGGTACGGGGGTTGCGCCGCTCGGTGGTCATTCCGTTCAGATTCAGTTTCATTTCTTACCCGGCCTTTCTGCTGTTAAATACACCCTGATGGAGCGTTCGTGTGACTGCATTATAGACCTTTGAAAACAAAATGTCCACATTTTCCGGCAATTGTGGTATAATGTTTCACGATAGGATGATTTCTGAAATTCTTCTCCATGTTTTAGATATTTTTTGTGCAAAAGCCATAATCGAGGAGGTTTTTATGAAGAATGCACTGCTCCGGCTGCGGGAGAGCTGCGCCTCCCTCAGTCCTGCCGAACAGCAGATCGCCCGCTATATCATCTCAAATCCCGAGGAATCCACCCTGCTCTCGGTC
This sequence comes from Faecalibacterium sp. An58, assembly GCF_002161515.1. NCBI lineage: Bacteria > Bacillati > Bacillota > Clostridia > Eubacteriales > Oscillospiraceae > Faecalibacterium > Faecalibacterium sp. An58. The sequence continues at coordinate 38,015 of NZ_NFHX01000008.1, read as the reverse complement.
CGGCAGCTGGCCCAGCGGACCTTCACGTCCCCTTCCAGCGTGGTGCGGGTCTGCCGGTCGGTGGGCTTTGAGGGATACAAGGAGCTGCGCCGTGCTCTGGTGGGAGAACTGGCCGCCCTGGGAGAGACAGGCCGTCACCCCGAGCAGGAGCTGACCGCCGGGGACAGCGTCCACGAGATCATCAAGAAGGTGACCCAAAAGAATATCCAGTCCCTGTCCGATTCCCAGCGTCTGCTGGCGCCCGACACGGTGGAGCAGTGCGCACAGTTGCTGGACAACTGCCGCAGCGTACTGCTGTTTGGGCTGGGGTCCTCGCTGTGTGTGGCCCGGGACGCCTATCTCAAGTTCCTGCGGCTGGACAAGCCCTGTGTCATCAACGAGGACTGGCACGCCCAGCTCCTTTCGGCCCGCTATGCCACCAGCCGGGACGTGGGGATCGTCTTTTCCTATTCGGGTCAGACGGTGGAAGTGATCGAGTGCATGAAAGCCATGAAGGCAAACGGCGCGCCCCTCATTGCCGTCACCCGCTATTACCCCTCCGAAGTGGCCAAGCTGGCCGACTACAATCTTTACATTGCGGCCAACGAGTCACTTTTCCGCAATGGGGCCATGTCCTCCCGTCTGGCACAGCTCAACGTGGTGGACATTCTGTACACCACTTATGCCAGCCTCCACTACGAGGACACCCTGCGCAAACTGACTCTGACCCATATCTACAAGCCCGGCGAGCCGGAAGATGCCGCGCCATAAAGCTGTATATGCGTCAGGGCGAAAAAAGCGCCCGCCAAAGAGGCGGGCGCGCCAGGCTTCTTGTCCGGACTGCGGCCTGTCACGGTTTGGGCCGGGCCTTACAGTTCCAGGCCGCCGACCCATTCGGTCACTGCGGCCGGGGCGTCCAGCACGCTGCTGCGGGAGATGGAAAGCCCGTCCTCCCAAACGGCAGCGCCCGGCTGGAGCTGCTGGATGGTCTGGATGGTGCCGGCAAACCGGCTGCCGCCGTGGACGGTAAAGGGCACGATGGTCTTGCCGCTCAGGTCATAAATAGACTTTTGTGGGATACGAATACGTAAATGCTTGCATGGTTTCTGCCTCCTGTACACATTCGAATGAACAGCTGTGTCCCGCCCGGCTCGTTTGGTCACTTGTGGAACGGGAAGTTTCCTGCTATAATGCAGAGGGCAGGACCGTTTGCTGCTTCCGATTATAAACTCCGGTTGTAACAACCGGTCAAGCCCCCCATTTTAAATTTTTTGTGAATGAACCGGGAGGCTGCCATGATCTATACCATGATGCAGGTGTGCAAAGAGGCGGATATGACCTATCAGGCCCTGAAATTTTACTGCAACGAAGGCCTTGTGCCCTATGTCAAGCGGGACCACAACAACCGCCGGGTCTTTGATGAGCGGGATCTGAAATGGATCAAGGACCTGGTCTGCCTGAAACGGTGCGGCATGAGCATCCAGGAGATGAAGGAATACCTGGAGCTGTGTTTGCAGGGCCCGTCCAGCATCCCCCAGCGCAAGCAGATGCTGGAACGCAAGCAGGAGGCCCTGCGCAGCACCATCCAACAGCTGGAAGAAAGCGTCGCCTACATCGACTGGAAACAGACCTTCTACGACGAGGTGCTGGCGGGCAAGCGCCCCTACGAGAGCAACCTCATCCCGGCCGGCGGCCAGACAGAATGCACAAAGACGGGGAGGGACCCGAATCTATGAAACTTGAAAAACTGATCCAGGACAAGGGGCTGACGGGCACCGAAGCCGCCGTGCTGGAATACATCGTGGCAAACCTGGACCATGTGCTGCGCGACGGGGTGCGCGGGGTGGCGCGGGCCAACTTCACCTCCACCTCCACCATCATGCGGCTGGCCAAAAAGATGGGCTATGGCGGGTTTGTGGATATGTGCTACAAGCTGCGCTCGCTGGTGGAGATGCCCCAAAAGACCGAGCAGGAGGAAGTGGACTTTCTCAGCAGCTTCGGCACCGTCTCCCTGCTCAACTACAACACCTACACCCAGGTCAAGAGCTGCGCCCAGCAGATCATCCGGCAGACCGAACGGACCATCTTCATCTATGGCACCGGCTTTTCGGGCACGGCGGGCGAATACCTCTATCATAAGCTGCTGAATATGGGCAAGCACTGTCTGTTTGCCAGCGGCGGCGATTCGGTGGGCATCTTCGAGAACTCCCTGGACCGGATGGGGATGTTCATCGGCATCTCAAAGTCGGGCGAGACCTCCCTGGTGCGGGACAAGATCAAGACCGCCCAGGAGAACGGCGTCTTTACGGTGGCCATCACCGGCGACCACGAGAACAGCGTGGGCCAGTTCGCCGACATCTGGTTCCGGGTGGAGGATCTGTGGAAGCTGGACGATCTGAACGTCATGCCCAACACCTTTTTCCCCCAGACCCTGATGCTGATGGAATTGATCGCGTATGAATACCGCCGCTTGTGCAAGTCCGACAACGACCTTCCGGTGTGATTGTGTATTCCGCACAACCATTTTCGCGCGCTGGCCGCAACCTGTTACCGATTGAGGTAACAGGTTTTCTTTTGCCCAAAAAGAGTTTACACAGGGCAACTTTTTTGGCATATTGTGTGTAAAGACAGCTGTCGCGCAAACCGGGCGGACGCGCCCCGCGGAAAACACAATGGAAAGAAGGAATCATTTCTCATGAAAGAAAAAGTCATGGACGCCATGCAGCGCTTCTCCAAAGCGATGTTCATCCCCGTCCTGATCCTGCCTATTGCTGGTATTCTGATCGCGGTCGGCAACCTGTTCACCAACACCCGTCTGATGGAAGTGCTGCCCTTCCTCAACAACCCCGTCACCACCGGTTTCGGCACCCTGCTGTCCGGCTCGCTGAACGCCATCATGACCAACCTCGGCGTCATCTTCTGCGTGGGCCTGGCAGTGGGCCTGGCCAACAAGAAGAAGTCCGAGGCGGGCTTCATCGGCCTTCTGGCTTTCCTGGTGTTCATCAACGCCATGAACCGCTTCATGGGCCTGACCGGCATCCTGGTGGAAGGCAACCTGAGCGGCACCGGCCAGACCACCGTGCTGGGCGTGCAGGTGCTGGATATGGGCGTCTTTCTGGGCCTGATGCTGGGCATCATCGTGGCCTGGATCCACAACCGCTTCTGTGAGACCGAGTTCAACAACGCCTTCCAGATCTATGGCGGCACCCGCTTTGTGTTCATCGTCCTGATCCCCCTGATGGTGGTGCTGGCCGTCGTCCTGACCTATGTGTGGCCCTTCGCCCAGGCGGGCATCAACTCTCTGGGCAGCTTCATCCAGGCTTCCGGCAACTTGGGCCTGTTCGTCTACGGTATGCTGGAGCGCCTGCTCATCCCCACCGGCCTGCATCATCTGGTCTACACCCCCTTCCTGTACACCTCCCTGGGCGGCGTCGCTGAGGTGGGCGGCCAGATCTACGAGGGCGCCCGCAACATCTACTACGCCGAGATCGCAGACCCCTCTGTGGCAGTCCTGAGCCAGTCGGTCATCTGGGACGCCCGCGGCATCTCCAAGATGTTCGGCCTGATCGGCGCCTGCCTGGCCATGTACCACACCGCGCGTCCTGAGAACCGCGGCAAGATCAAGGCCGTCCTGATCACCGCCGCCACCACCTCCTTCATCGCGGGCGTCACCGAGCCCATCGAGTTCAGCTTCCTGTTCGTGGCTCCCATCCTGTTCGTGGTCCACGCCGTTCTGGCCGGCTCCAGCATGGTGCTGCTGAACGTGCTGGGCTGCCGCGCCATCGGCCCCAACGGCTTCATCGACTTTCTGCTGTACAATGTGCCCCTGGGCACCGGCAAGACCCACTGGCCCGTCTACATCCTGGTGGGCGTCATCTACTTCGTTCTGTACTACGTCATCTTCCGCGTCCTGATCGTCAAGATGAACCTCAAGACCCTGGGCCGTGAGAGCGAGGGCATGGAGATGAAGCTGCACAGCAAAGCCGAGTACAAGGCCAAGGTGGCCGCGGGCAAGTCCGCCGGTCCTGCTGCGGACGGCGCCGTGGACGCCGCCCTCATCGTCAGCGCGCTGGGCGGCAAAGACAACATCCTCAAGGTCACCAACTGCTACACCCGTCTGCGCACCGAACTGGCGAACCCCGACCTCGTGCAGGAGGACGTGCTGAAAAACCAGACCGGCGCCAACGCCGTCATCCGCAAGGGCAAGAACGTCCAGGTGGTCTATGGCCTCAAGGTCAATGCCGTCCGCAAGGCCGTGGACCAGGAACTGGGCTTTGCCGACCAGGAATAAACGAAAAGAGGTTTTGAAGATGAAAAAGTTTTCGATCGTCATCGCCGGCGGCGGGAGCACCTACACCCCCGGCATCGTGATGATGCTGATGAACAGCCTGGACCGCTTCCCCATCCGCAGCCTGAAATTGTACGACATCGACGCCGAGCGCCAGGAAAAGCTGGCCAAAGCCATCGCGCTGGCCATGCAGAAGGTGGCGCCGGATGTGGCGTTCTCCTACACCACCGACCCGAAGGAAGCCTTCACCGATGTGGATTTCTGTATGGCCCACATCCGCAGCGGCGGCTACCCCATGCGGGAAAAGGATGAGAAGATCCCGCTGGCTCACGGCGTGGTGGGCCAGGAGACCTGCGGTCCCGGCGGCATCGCCTACGGTATGCGCAGCATCCCCGACATCATGCAGCTGATCGATTATATGGAGGCGTACAGCCCCGACTGCTGGATGCTGAACTACTCCAACCCCGCCTCCATCGTGGCCGAGGCCTGCCGGGTCCTGCGTCCCGGCGCAAAGATCATCAACATCTGCGATATGCCTGTGGGCACCCTGCGGCGGATGAGCTACATCGTGGGCAAGGACCCCAAAGACCTGGATGTGCGCTACTACGGCCTCAACCACTTTGGCTGGTGGACCAGCGTCAAGGGCAAGGACGGTACCGACTACACCCCCCAGCTCATCGACTATGTCAGCAAGAACGGCTACCTGACCGCCAAGGCCATCGAGACCCAGCACATGGATTCCAGCTGGCAGGAGACCCACCGCAAGGCCGCCGATCTGCTGGCGGTGACCCCCGACTGCCTGCCCAACACCTACCTGAAATACTACCTCTACCCCGACTATGTGGTGGCCCACAGCGACCCCAACTACACCCGCGCCAATGAGGTGGAGAACGGCCGCGAAAAGACCGTGTTCGGCGCCGCCAAGGCCATTGTGGATTCGGGCCGGTTCAACGGCGACGAGTTCTCCATCGACAACCACGCCAGCTTCATCGTGGACCTGGCCCGGGCCATCGCCTACAACACCCACGAGCGGATGCTGTGCATCGTGGAGAACAAGGGCGCCATCTCCAACTTTGACCCCCACGCCATGGTGGAAGTGCCCTGCCTGGTGGGCAACGAAGGCCCCGAGCCCCTGTGCCAGGGTGAGATCCCCACCTTCCAGCTGGGCATGATGCAGCAGCAGGTGGCCGTGGAAAAGCTGGTGGTGCAGGCTTACTGCGAGCACAGCTACCAGAAGATGTGGCAGGCTTTGACGCTGAGCAAGACGGTGCCCAGCGCCAAGGTGGCCAAAGAGATCCTGGACGATCTGATCGAGGCCAACAAGGACTACTGGCCCGAGCTGCACTAAACTATCCATCGCCCGCCGCCGCAGTGTGCCCGTTGCCCTGCGGCGGCTTGTGCGTACCAAAGGAGGAAACAAGATGGAACTGATCAGTCAGAAAATGCGCACCCTGGCCCCCGAGCTGGACCCCTTGCGGATCGGCACCGGGTGGGCCCCGGAGGATCTTGCAAAACCCCAGGTCATCATCGAGAGCACCGCCGGGGACAGCCATCCCGGCAGCGGCCACCTGCCCATCCTGGTGGAGGAGGTGCGCAAGGGGGTGGCCGAAGCCGGAGGCTATGGCGCCCGGTATGCCTGCACCGACATCTGCGACGGCGAGAGCCAGGGCACCGACGGCATCAATTACAGCCTGGCCAGCCGGGAGATCATCGCCAACATGATCGAGATCCACGCGAACGCCACCCCCTTTGACGCCGGGGTCTACCTGGCCAGCTGCGACAAGGGAATGCCCGCGAACCTCATGGGCTGCCTGCGGGTGGACATCCCCTCGGTGGTGGTGCCCGGCGGCACCATGAACGCCGGCCCCGAGATGCTCACCCTCGAGCAGCTGGGGATGTACAGCGCCAAATTTGAGCGGGGCGAGATTGACCAGGACAGGCTCAACTGGGCCAAGCAGAACGCCTGCCCCAGCTGCGGCGCCTGCAGCTTCATCGGCACGGCCTCCACCATGCAGATCATGGCCGAGGCTTTGGGCCTGGCTTTGCCCGGCAGCGCCCTGATGCCCGCCACCAGCCCCGACCTGCTGGCCTATGCCCGGCAGGCCGGCCGCCGCGCCGTCGAAATGGCCGGCTGCGACGCCATGCGCCCCAGCCGCATCGTCACCATGGACAGCTTTGAGAACGCCATTCTGGTCCATGCCGCCATCTCCGGCTCCACCAACTGCCTGCTGCACCTGCCCGCCATCGCCCACGAACTGGGCATCGAGATCACCGGCGACACCTTCGACCGGCTGCACCGGGGCGCCCGGTACCTGCTGGACGTCCGTCCCGCCGGCCGCTGGCCCGCCGAGTGCTTCTACTACGCCGGCGGCGTGCCCGCCATCATGGAGGAGATCCGTGACCACCTGCACCTGGATGCGATGACCGTCACCGGCAAGACCCTGGGCGAGAACCTGGACGAGCTGAAAGCCAATGGCTTCTACCAGCGCTGCCAGAAGTGGCTGGACGAATTCAACGCGCGCTATGGCATCCATATCACCCGGGAGGACATCATCCGCCCCTACGACAAGGCCATCGGCACCGACGGCTCCATCGCCATCCTCAAGGGCAACCTCGCCCCCGAGGGCGCGGTCATCAAGCACACCGCCTGCCCCAAGGAAATGTATAAGGCCGTCCTGCGGGCCCGCCCCTTCGACAGCGAGGAGGAATGCCTGGCGGCCGTCCTCCACCACGAGGTGCAAAAAGGCGACGCGGTGTTCATCCGCTATGAAGGCCCCAAGGGCAGCGGGATGCCCGAGATGTTCTACACCTCCGAGGCCATTTCCTCCGACAAGGAGCTGGGCCGCAGCATCGCCCTCATCACCGACGGGCGGTTCTCGGGCGCGTCCACCGGCCCGGTGATCGGCCACTGCAGCCCCGAGGCCGTGGACGGCGGCCCCATCGCCCTGGTGGAGCAGGACGACCTGATTGAGATCGACGTCTTTGCCCGCAAGCTGAACATCGTGGGCGTCCGCGGCGAGCGCAGGACCCCCGAGGAGATCGACGCCATCCTGGCCCAGCGCCGCGCCAACTGGCAGCCCAAGCCCCGCAAGTACACCAAAGGCGTGCTGCGCCTGTTCAGCGAGCTGGCCGCCAGCCCCATGAAGGGCGCCTATCTGGACTACGACGCCCGCTGAACCAAACCCCACCGGCCCGCAGCCCGAAGGACGGCTTCTGCCGCAGGCAGCAGCCGTTCGGACCTGCAAATTTGCCTCCCTGTGCACATAGACTGAAACGAATGCGTTCCGCTCTGTGCACAAGGAGGCTTTTGGTATGTTGTTGGCTCTGCTTCGGTTTTTCTCCGCCCAGTTTCTGTATCTCGCGTTGCATCTCGAATCCGGCAGCTTTCCCCGTCCCATGACCCCCCGGGAGGAAGCCGCAGCCTTTCAGGCCCTGCGCGATGGCGACCCCGACGCCCGGGAGAAGATCATCCGCCACAACCTTCGTCTTGTGGCCCACATCGCAAAAAAGTACTATTCCCTGCCCGGCGACCAGGATGACCTCATCAGCATCGGCACCATCGGCCTGATCAAAGCGGTCAACACCTTCGACTGTTCCCGCCAGGCCCGCTTTTCCACGTATGCCAGCAGGTGCATTGAAAACGAGCTCCGTATGCAGTTCCGGCGCGAGAAAAAGACCGGGCCATCCATCTCGCTCCAGGAGGCCCTGGATACCGGCAAGGATGACTCGGCGCTGACTTTGTCGGATCTGCTGCAGGACACTGCCTGCATGGAGGAGAACTGCGAGAAAAAGGACGAGGCCGCCCGGCTGCGCGGCCTGATCTGCGCTCTGCCCCAGCGGGAACAGCAGCTCATCCGGCTGCGGTACGGCCTGGATGGCAGGCCCCCTCTCACCCAGCTGGAGACGGCGCGGCTGATGGGTATCAGCCGCAGCTATGTGTCCCGTTTGGAAACGCACGCCCTCAAGCTGCTGCGCCAGAACTGGCAGACCTGAACCCGGACTGCAAACCGGGCGGAGCCGCCTGGCCCCGCCCTTGCTTGTTTATTTCACCACGTCATACGGCCAGGTCATGATCCCGCCGAACTCGTAAACGCCCGTGTACCCCAGCTCGGCCAGCGCCTTGGCCGCCTTCTTGCTGCGGCTGCCGCTGCGGCAGTAAACCAGCACGGCAGCGTCTTTTTCCGGGATCACTTCGGCGGCGCTCTCCCCGTCGATGGCGCCCAGCGGCAGCAGTACCGCGCCGGGGATATGGCCGCTGTCGTACTCCTCCTGCTCCCGCACATCGAGGACGATGACGTCCCCGGCCTCCATCCTCTCCCTGGCTTCTTCCTGGCTGATCTTCTGATCATGTTCCATGGTTTTCCCTCCAAATCATAAAAGTAAAGCAGTGAACCGTGTTGACACGATCCGTTTCATTTTGCAAATTCCTTTGCGATCTCTATCCCTGTTTTATTCTATACAATAAGGCCATTTGATTCCATTCCGCCGCTCCGCCTGCCTTGTAGTCTCCCTGCCCCGGTGCTATCCTATGGCTGTATGCGGGGCGCAAAGCAGGCGTTTCCGTCCCAGAGCGCTTCCCTCCCATCCTTAAATTTGTCTAAAATCACACCCTCAAATTCGGCAGTGTGCCAAAACTTTCTGCATTGTGCGGAAAATGATTGACAAGATTCAGACGACATGGTATTGTAGAACCGAACATAAAAGAAGGCAAGCCTGCACAGCAGGCTTTTGGTTGGATTGTTACCGGTCGTGCGGGCTAGACCAACTCCGTGGATGCTCTTGGCTTTGGATAAAGAGTGTTTGAGGGGTTTGGTCTTTTCTTTTTGCCTGGCGGTGCAAAGGGAGGCAGCGGGGTGCGCATCAAAAAGGTCATCAACAACAACATCCTATGCGTCATCGACGAAAAAGGCATCGAGAGCATCGTCACAGGCCGGGGACTGGGTTTTGGCCGCAAGGTCGGGCAGTTTGTGGACCCCGAGGCGGTGGAAAAGGTCTACCGGATGGAGGACAAGACCGTTCAGCACCGTCTGCGGGAGCTGGTGGAGCAGATCCCCCTGGAACATCTGCGCCTGACCGAGAGCCTGATCGAGGAGATCCGGGCCGCCGTTCGCCAGCCGCTGAACGAGTCCCTGCTGATCACCCTGGCCGATCACATCAGCTTCGCCATCCAGCGCAAGGCTCAGGGCATCGAGTTCAAGAACCCGCTGGCCGGCAGTATCTTCTGTTATTACCCCACCGAATACCATCTCGGGCAGAAATGTCTGGACATGATCCGCGACACCTGCGGTGTGGAGCTCAACCCCGACGAGGCCGCCTTCATCGCGCTGCACATCGTCAACGCCGAGCTGAACACCGACATGAGTGAGATGTACGACATCACCCGGCTCATCGACGGCGCGGTGGAGGTGGTGGAATACTTCTATCGCGACCGGGGCGTGTTCGACCGGGAATCTCTGGATTTCAGCCGCTTTGTGGTGCATCTGCGCTACTTTGCCCAGCGGCTGTTCCAGGACAAGATGATCCCCGACAGCTCCAGCGAGGAGGACGCGGCCTTCCGGGCCACCATCGCCCGCAGCTGCGCCGAGCACTACAAATGTGCCCTGTGCATTGCGGCCTACATCAAAAACACCTGGCACAAGGACCTCTCCCAGGAGGAACTTGTCTATTTGACCATCCATCTCAAACGGGTGGCCGGGGGCCTGCGGCCAGCCACCCCGTAAAGCCGCACAGGATAGTGACTGCATCGATTGTTATGTAGGCTAGACCTGTACATTTTGCCGCGGCAGTGCGCCCTGCCGGCGCCGGCAATGTGTACAGGTCTTTTTTATACCGACAGACCAAAGGAGGATTTTTATGAAAGACAAGATCTTTGGCGTATTGCAGCGTGTCGGCCGCTCCTTCATGCTGCCCATCGCCCTGCTGCCCGTGGCGGGCCTGCTGCTGGGCATTGGCAGCTCGTTCACCAACGAGACCATGCTGGAGGCCTATGGCCTGACCGGCGTCATCCACCCCGGCACCATCCCCTATACGGTGCTGGATATCATGAACCAGTGCGGCAGCGTGGTCTTCAACAACCTCGCGCTGCTGTTCGCCATGGGCGTGGCCATCGGCATGGCCAAAAAGGAGAAGGAAGTGGCCGCCCTCTCCGGCGCCATCGCCTACCTGGTCATGAACACGGCCATCTGCGCCATGATCAACGCCAGCGGCGGCGTGGAAGCCATGGCGGCCAACACCACCACCTCGGTGCTGGGCATCACCTCTTTGCAGATGGGCGTGTTCGGCGGCATCATCGTGGGCCTGGGCGTGGCGGCTCTGCACAACCGCTTTTATAAGACGCAGCTGCCCCAGGTGCTCTCCTTCTTCGGAGGCACCCGCTTTGTGCCCATCGTCTGTACTGCGGTCTACCTGCTGGTGGGCATCGCCATGTTCTATGTCTGGCCGGTGGTGCAGCACGGCATCGGCCTGCTGGGCAACCTGGTCATCAGCTCGGGCTATGCGGGCACCTTCATCTACGGCCTGATCGAGCGTGCCCTGATCCCCTTCGGCCTGCACCACGTTTTCTATATGCCCTTCTGGCAGACTGCCGTGGGCGGCACCGCCGTCATCGACGGGGTCACCGTCCAGGGCGCGCAGAACATCTTCTTTGCCGAGCTGGCTTCCAAGACGGTCACCGAGTTCTCGGTGGACGCCACCCGCTTTATGGCCGGCAAGTTCCCCCTGATGATCTTTGGCCTGCCCGGCGCAGCTCTGGCCATGTACCGCACCGCCCGTCCCCAAAAGCGCAAGGTCGTCTTTGGCCTGCTGCTGTCGGCTGCCCTGACCTCCATGGTCACCGGCATCACCGAGCCGCTGGAATTCACCTTCCTCTTTGTGGCCCCCCTGATGTACGCGGTCCACTGCGTGTATGCCGGCCTGGCCTATATGCTGATGCACATTCTCAACGTCTGCGTGGGCATGACCTTCTCGGGCGGCCTGATCGACCTGACCCTCTTTGGCATCCTGCAGGGCAACGCCAAGACCCACTGGATCTGGGTCGTGATCGTGGGTGTGGGCTACTTTGTGCTGTACTACATCACCTTCACCCTGATGATCCGCCTGATGGACCTCAAGACCCCCGGCCGTGAGCCGGACGACGAGGAGCCCAAGCTCTACACCCGCAGCGATATGAAGGAGAACGCCGGCCCCGGCGCTGCTCCCGCCGGCGACAACGTCTCGGCCACCATCCTGCGGGGCCTGGGCGGCAAGGCCAACATCTCGGATGTGGACTGCTGCGCCACCCGTCTGCGCGTGACGGTGGTGGACTCCAACAAGGTCAGCGACGGCCTGCTCAAGCAGAGCGGCGCCTCGGGCGTGGTCCACAAGGGCAACGGCATCCAGGTCATCTATGGACCCCAGGTGGCGGTGATCAAATCCAACCTGGTGGACTTCATGGAGACCCCCGCCGCCGACAAGCTGGAGGCTGCCCCCGACTACGCCGCAGCTCCCGCTCCGGCGCCGGCGCCTGCCAAGGCCGCCCCGGCCAAAGCCGCGCCGGCCACCCTGGGCGCACATATGGCCGGCACCGTGGTGCCCATGAACGAGGTGCAGGACGAGGCCTTTGCCTCCTGCGCTTTGGGCGAGGGGGTGGCCATCGAGCCCAGCGAGGGCAAGCTCTACGCCCCCGCCGACGCCCTGGTGGACAACCTCTTTGACACCCATCACGCTGTCAGCCTGGTGACCTCCACCGGCGCAGAGATCCTGCTGCACGTGGGCATCGACACCGTCAAGCTGAATGGGCAGTATTTCACCCCCCATGTCCAAAACGGACAGAAGGTCAAGAAGGGCGATCTGCTGATCAGCTTCGACCAGCAGGCCATCAAGGCCGCAGGCTATCTGTGCACCACCCCCATGATCGTCTGCAACACCGACGACTACGCCGCCGTCAAAGTCCTGACCAGCGGCGCCGTCCAGCCGGGCCAGGACCTTGTGCATCTCGAGTGACCCCTTCCGTTACACCCCGAAACCAGAAACCGGGCTTCCCTTTTACAGGGAGGCCCGGTCTTTTGTTTCCGGTTTTGGTTTTATGCCAGAGAGCCCATGGGGTCCCAGGGGGCCAGCTCGATGGGCTCGCCTTCCAGGGCCTGGCGCTGGGCATCGCTCAAAAAGCGCTTGTGGATCACGGCCTGGTAAACGAACTGGTCGAACCACTTGTCGCTTGCCACAAAGTAGCCCTTCCGGCCGGCGGTCTCACCCCAGCTGTTCTCGATCTTCCAGCGGTCGGGCCGGCCGGCTGCGTCCAGGTTGACGCCGCAGAGCACCATGGCGTGGTTCATGGCGCTGTCACGGTAGTCCAGGCGCTCGGCCTTGGTGAGGCTCAGGTCCAGCCCGCCCAGCAGCTCGCCGTACAAAAAGCTGTCGGGATCCCAGATGCCGTCGTCGCGGCTGCCAAACTTGCCGCAGTCGCTGCCAAACCACACCGGCTCGCCCGCCTTCAGCTGGGCCACCGCCAGGGCTTTCATCTCCTCCATGGGCAGGTTGAGATGGCGCACCCGGCCTTCCACCACATTGCCCAGGTATTTGACGGTGTAGGTCTTGCCAAAGGGCTTGTCCTGGGTGGGGGCGTGGATGACGCTGACGTAGTCCTCCAGCTCCAGCCCGATGTACTTTTCATAGAAGTCCACCGGCGTCAGATCCCGGTCCACATGGTAGACGCCCTCCTTGTCGGTGTAGGCAAAGTCGAAACGGTCTACCGGGCGTCCAAAGCAGATGCACAGGGCCTTGAACAGCTCGGCCAGCATCTCGTCCTTGCGGGCGGCCGTGTCGCCGCCGGCGGCAGCCAGGGCCCGCAGCTCGATGGCGTCCTTGCGCAGCTTGGTGTTGAGCAGGCGCATCAGCTCGGCCGTGCCGCAGGACTGCGCCGTCTCGGGCATGACGCTGGCCGGCACGATGCCATACTTCCTGACGATGCTGACCATCATATCCCACTGACCGCCGTCGCTGATGCCGTTCAGCACCCAGTCGAGGGTCCGGTCCGCCACCGGCCGTTCGGCGCAGTCCAGCACGCTCTCCAGAAAGAAGTTGATCTTCTCAAACTTGTCCCAGAAGCCCAGCCAGTTGCCCGACAGCTCGAACTTGTCCAGGCCGCACTTTTCCGCCACGATCTCCCGCATCACGTTCATGGATGCGAACAGCCAGCAGCGGCCGCTCTTTTGCTGCGCGGTGATGCCCCGGGTCTTGACCTCGACCGAAAAGCTGTCCTCCAGTTTGGCGGCCGCCATGGGGTCCATGGCCGCCTTGCCCAGCGGACTGTGAGTGACGGCTGCCGTCAGCACCCGGGCCTCCCTGTCTGCGTCATAGTCTGCCTTGAAAGCGGCGATCATGGCAGGAGTGATCGATCTTGCGTGTTCCATTGCTTTTTACCTCATTTGTTTTTTCATCCGCAGCCGGCAGAGCGCCGGCGTGCTTTTTTGTTCCAAACCGGATCGGCTGCGGTCCATCGTAATACTATAACGTCCCGCCGGGCTTGTCAATCTTTTTTGGCCAAAGTCGCCCCAAAGGCCCTGCGCAGCGCATCGGTGCGGCGTGCGATCTGCATCCGGGCCGCCGGCGAATCCCGGAAGAAATCGAAACCGTGGAAGGTGCCTTCCACCTTTTCCAGCTGCACCCTGGCGCCGGCGCGGGCCAGGGCCGCGGCATAGGCGATTCCCTCGTCCCGCAGGCAGTCGAACTGCTCCACCTCCACATAGGCGTCGGGCAGCCCTGCAAAGCTGTCCGCCTCCATGGGCGAGGCGTAAGCCCGGCGGCTGCCCCAGCCGTCGCGCAGGTACAGCCGCCACATCCTCCGGTTCAGACGGGCGTTCCAGCAGGGACTGTCGGTGAACTGCCGGATGGAAAGGGTCTGCATCCGGGCGTCCGTCACCGGGTAGATCAGCAGCTGGAAGCAGAGCCGAACCTCCCCCGTATCCCGCGCCCAGAGGGCACAGGCCGCGGCCAGGTCTCCCCCGGCGCTGTCGCCTCCCACCGCGATGCGGTCCCGGCAGACCCCCAGCCGGCTGCTGTGTTCCCAGACGAACCGCATTGCGTCGCAGCAGTCCTCAAAGGCCGCCGGGAAAGCGGCCTGTTCGCTGGTGCGGTAGTGCACAAGTACCACCTTGCACCCTGCGCCCAGGCTGTAATCCATGACGTTCTGGTGGATGTAGCCCGCGTCAGCAAAGCAGAACCCGCCGCCGTGGAAGTAGACCAGACAGGGCAGCTCCCCCTGCGCCCCCACCGGCTCATAGACCGTCAGAGGCACTTTCCGTCCGTCCCGGCCGCGCGCCGTCTGCCTGGTCCGCCGCAGTCCGGGGCTCACCGGCGGCAGGGGCATCCGGGCCAGTACCCGGTTGCCCAGGGCCGCCGTCCGAGGCCCCAGCAGCACACCCGGCACTACAAACAGGTGCAAAGGCGGGCAGCCCCTGGCCAGAGGATATTTGCGGTCCCGGCAGAATTTCCAGGCGGCCGCCCCCAGTGTCAGGGCCGCCGCCCATCGGATCTTTTGATGCATGGCAGTTCCTCCCTTCGCTGTTTCCATTATAGCAGTCCGGGCCGCATCTGAAAAGACGCAGTGTTTCGGCGCGCCGGGGATGGCGCTTTGCGGCAAAGCGTGATACAATACAGAAAAAGGACACCGCCGCGCCTGCGGGTACGGCCCTGCACAACACCAGGAAAGGAAATCGAGCTATGAAAATCGCAGTTCCCTATGAAAACGGCAATATCTTCCCTCATTTCGGCCGCACGGTCCAGTTCAAGCTGTACGAGGTGGAAAACGGCCAGGTGACCGCCACCCGGATTCTGGGCACCCACGGCCAGGGCCACGGCGCTCTGGCCGGCCTGCTGGAGCAGACGGGCGTTGACGTGCTGATCTGCGGCGGCATCGGAGGCGGAGCGCAGGCCGCCCTGTCCACCGTGGGCATCCGGCTGTACGGCGGCGTGTCCGGCCCGGCCGACCAGGCGGTCCAGGACCTGCTGGCGGGCACCCTGGCCTATGACCCCGCCGTCCATTGCGACCATCACGGCCAGGAGCACGGCCAGCACAACTGCCACAGCGAGGAAAAGCACGGCTGCGCCGGCAACGGCGGCTGCGGCCGCTGACCCGCTATCCAGCCCGGGCTGCAAGGAGGAGGCTATGTCCAATATCACCAAAAAAGCGCTGGAGGCATCCCTGAAAAAGATGATGCTGAAAAAGCCGCTGGCCAAGATCACCATACGGGACATCACCGACGACTGCGGCATCAGCCGCATGACCTTTTACTACCACTTCCAGGACATCTACGACCTGATCGAATGGTCCTGCATCGAGGACGCCACCCAGGCATTGCAGGGCAAAAAGACCTATGACACCTGGAGCGAGGGCCTGCTGCAGGTCTTTGAGGCCGTGCTGGAAAACAAGCCCTTTGTGATGAACGCCTACCGCTGCATCAGCCGGGAGCAGATGGAGAATTTCCTGTTCCGGATGACCTACGGCCTGATCCGCGGCGTGGTGGACGAAAAGAGCCAGGGCGTCCCCATCACCGAGGAGCAGAAAGCCTTCATCGCCGGCTTTTACAAGTACAGCTTTGTGGGCCTGATGCTGGACTGGATCAAGCGCGGCATGACCCAGGACTACCGCCTCCTGGTCCAGGATATCACCCTGACGGTCCAGGGCAGCGTCTCCCTTGCCATCCAGAATTTCGCCCAGGCCGGCCGCTGACGGCCCGTCCGCCGCGCCTTTTGGCCCGGAACGGGCCTGCGCCCCCTTACAAACCCGCCCCGGTGTGCAGTTTTTGCGCACCGGGGCTTTTCTGCCCATAGCACCCCGCCGTCCTTTTATGCTACCATTCAGGCAACACCTACACATCACCCGGAAAGGACGGTCTATCTTATGTCGAACCATCTCTCCAAGCTCACCGCAGCCGCAGCCCTGGGGGCCGCCGGAGCCGGCACCGCCGTGCTGCTGCGCCGGAAATACCAACAGCAGCAGCGGGCCTGCGCAGTCCGCCAGGCCCGGCAGCTGGCCGGCTACCGCAACACCGAGCGGGGCAAACAGCACAAAAACGCCAAGGGCATCTACTACACCAGCGGCAACTACGAGGCCTTTGCACGGCCCGAAAAGCCCGCCGGGGTGGAGGACAAGCAGGCCTGGATCGTGGGCAGCGGCCTGGCCGCCCTGGCCGCCGCCTGCTTCCTGGTGCGGGACGGCCAGATGCCGGGGGACCACATCCACATCCTGGAGGCCATGGACGTGGCCGGCGGGGCCTGTGACGGCATCTTCGACCCCACCCGGGGCTACATCATGCGGGGCGGCCGGGAAATGGAGGACCACTTCGAGTGCCTGTGGGACCTGTTCCGCTCCATCCCCTCCCTCGAGAAGCCGGGGGCCTCGGTTCTGGACGAATTCTACTGGCTGAACAAGCACGACCCCAACTACTCCCTCTGCCGGGCCACCGTCCGCCGGGGGCAGGACGCCCACACCGACGGCCGGTTCAACCTGAGCCAGAAGGGCTGCATGGAGATCGTCAAGCTGTTCATGACCCCCGACCAGGACCTCTACGACAAGACCATCGAGGACGTCTTTGACGACGAGGTGTTCCAGTCCACCTTCTGGCTGTACTGGCGCACCATGTTCGCCTTTGAGAACTGGCACAGCGCCCTGGAAATGAAGCTCTATTTCCAGCGGTTCATCCACCACATCGCCGGTCTGCCCGATTTCAGCGCCCTCAAATTCACCCGCTACAACCAGTACGAGTCCCTGATCCTCCCCATGCAGAAATACCTGGAGGACGCCGGGGTGGACTTCCGCTTTGGGGTGGAGGTGACCAACGTGCTGTTTGAGCACCGGGACGGCAAAAAGACGGCCACCGCCCTGGAATGCCGCTGCGACGGCAAGGAGCAGGGGATCCCCCTGACCGAGAACGACCTGGTCTTTGTCACCAATGGCAGCTGCACCGAGGGCACCATCTACGGCGACCAGGACCACGCCCCCAACGGGGACGCCGAGGTGCGCACCAGCGGCTGCTGGAGCCTGTGGAAAAACATCGCCCGGCAGGACCCCGCCTTTGGCCATCCCGAGAAATTCTGCTCCGACATCTCCAAGACCAACTGGGAGTCGGCCACCATCACCACCCTGGACGGCCGCATCCTGCCCTACATCGAGGCCATCTGCCAGCGGGACCCCCGCTCGGGCCGTGTGGTTACCGGCGGCATCGTCAGCTGCCAGGACTCCAGCTGGCTGCTCAGCTGGACCATCAACCGCCAGGGCCAGTTCAAAGAGCAGGACCCCGGCAAGGTCTGCGTCTGGGTCTACGGCCTGTTCACCGATGTGCCCGGGGACTACATCCAAAAGCCCATGAAGGACTGCACCGGCTGTGAGATCACCCAGGAGTGGCTCTACCACATCGGGGTGCCGGTGGACCAGATCCCCCAGCTGGCTGCCCACAGCGCCGTCTGCGTCCCCACCATGATGCCCTATATCACCGCTTTCTTTATGCCCCGCGCCAAGGGGGACCGCCCCGACGTCATCCCCGACGGCTGCGTCAATTTTGCCTTCCTGGGCCAGTTTGCCGACACCCCCCGGGATACGGTGTTCACCACCGAATACTCGGTGCGCACCGCCATGGAGGCCGTCTACGGCCTGCTGGGAGTGGACCGCGGCGTGCCCGAGGTCTGGGGCAGCGTCTACGACATCCGCACCCTGCTGGAGAGCACCGTCTGTCTGATGGACGGGCGCAGCCCGCTGGACGCCCTGCCCGGGCCGGTCCAGATGGCCGCAAAGCCTCTGCTGCGTCTGGTGCAGGGTACCGTGGCCGAACAGCTGCTGCGCCGCTACAACATCCTGCGGCCCGGCATGATGGAATAAGCCACACAAAAAGCCCCCCGGCCGCGGTCAGGCCGAGGGGCTGTCCTGGTACCAGGGCCGGTCCTTACTGGAACCAGAAGCCCTTATAATCGTACTTGAAGGTGCGGTAGCCCTGCATGGTGCACTCGTAGGCATACTGGCGGATCAAATTGCCCTGGCTGTCGTATTCGCCATACACCATGGCCACGCCGCTGTTGACCGCCCAGTGCCCGGTGTCCGGGTTGAGGGTAGCGTTGGACACGATGCTGGAATAGGGCACCGGGAAGGAGTCCACCAGCTCCACCGTGCCTGCGTTTTCGTCGATGCGGTAGGTGTAGCTGTAACTGGCGTCCCCGTTCCCGCCGTACATCTCGGTGCTGACCGTGTCGGGCAGGTCGGGCTGGTAGCCGTCGCTGCGGGAGGACAGAGCCCAATAGTTGTTGTTGAACATCCGCAGGTAGCACACCCCTTCTTCTTCCGCGGGGGCGTATTCGACGCTGTGCTGGCCGTACTGCCATGTAAAGTCGTTCACCGGCTCCAGGCAGTATTCTTCATAGCCGGTGCCCTCCCAGAAGGCGGGATCGCCGCAGAACCAGTCGATGGCCGCCTGGCCATGGACGTCCCCTACCTTAATGGCGGTGGAGGTCTCCCGGGAGGAGACCACCAGGCTGTCGCTGTCGGGCAGGTACTGGATGGTGTTCAGGTGGATCCAGTCCTGCTCCCCTGCCTGCCAGAAGAAGGGATCGGTGGCGCCGATGGGCCGGGTCTGGCTGTGGTAGTCCGCCATCAGGTCCTTGAAGTCCAGCAGCAGATCCACCTCGCCGCTGGCCAGGTCCACTTCCACCACCAGGTCTTCCACATCCACCGCGCCGGTCTGCTCCACCAGAGCCACCACCGTGCCGTCCCGGCCATAGTTGATGTCGTGATGCAGTTCATACTCGCCCAGAGGGTACACCTGTTCCACCTCGCCCAGCCCGTTGATCCGGGCCAGCTTGTTGGCCGACACGCAGGTGACGATCTCATCCCCATAGGTCAGGATGCGGTCCATGCCAAAGCCTTCCAGCACCATCTCATAGCGCATGACGCCGGCGTTGTCGAACAGGAACCCGTATCCCAGATGGCCGTTGGTGCGCATCATGGTGAACAGGCCCTCGTCCAGCGGCTCGGTACTCGTCCCGTCGGTCACCTCCAGGACGGTGTCGTAGCCGGAATAGGGCTCGGGCATCTCGATGGTGAAGCGGACGGTCTGCCGGACGTTGCCCCAGCTGCCCCGCAGTGTCATGGTGACCTCGTTCACCTCACCGGGCACCAGGCCGATCATCTGGAACTCATGCCGGGTGGAATACTCCCGGCCCGAGCTGTCGGCGGCGACGGCGGTGAAATCCGGGATGCGCTCATCCTCCACCCGGATGGTATACTCCACCTGGGTGGGGAAATCCGTCTCAAAATACAGATACAGACCATTGGCACCGGTGCCGAAGGGATTCAGCACCGCCAGAGGGGTCTCTGCGGTCCAGTTGAGGTTCTGGGTGGTCTGGCCCTTGTCCAGCACAGCCCGGATCCGCTGCTGGACGGCAGTGTCATAATAAGTAAAACCTTCCTGGTCGATGTCGGTGGGGACCAGCTGCAGCACCGTGATGCTGGCATCCGCCGAGGCGGTGCGGATCTCGATCTGGTGTTCTTCCTCCACGCCGATCAGATCTCCCACATCCACGGCCCAGCCGTCCCGTATGGCAGTCTCCTGGGAGGTGAACCACTTGCCCACGGCCGGCGCCACGACGGGCACCAGGGCCGCTATGGCCAGCAGCACCGCCAGCACTACCACAATGGGTATCCAAATGCGCCTTTTCTTTTTTGGTTTTGTATTCATCTGCATCTATCCTTTCTGGATCGCCAAATCTTTCAGAAACCGGCGCCCCGCGCTGCCGCCGGG
This sequence comes from Faecalibacterium sp. An58, assembly GCF_002161515.1. NCBI lineage: Bacteria > Bacillati > Bacillota > Clostridia > Eubacteriales > Oscillospiraceae > Faecalibacterium > Faecalibacterium sp. An58. The sequence continues at coordinate 17,984 of NZ_NFHX01000008.1, read as the reverse complement.
CGCCCAAAACCATCCTAAGTATAGCACTCCATTTTTGCAACGGTATGGCCAAAACCTATATTTTACGTTGCCCATGCCACCAAAGACCGGAAAATCTTCCCAAAGCTCCCTTTTGATCCTGGCGGGCCGTTTTTGGGGACAGACAGGGTTTGACTTCCCCCGCAGAGCGTGTTATGATTCCTCTGGCACATTCGCCTTTGCAGGGAGGGTTACGCATTGAATGATAAAAAAACGGTATTGACCAGGCTCTTTTTCTCTACGCTGTATCTCAGCGCCTTCACATTTGGGGGCGGCTATGTGATCGTCACCTTGCTCAAGAAAAAATTTGTGGACGAATACCACTGGATCGGCGAGGACGAGATGCTGGATCTGGTGGCCATCGCCCAATCCGCCCCGGGCGCCATCGCGGTGAACGGGGCCATCGTGGTGGGCTACAAGCTGGCAGGGATGCTGGGGGCCGTGGTGGCCATCGTGGCCACCATCATCCCGCCTTTCCTCATCATCTCGGTGATCTCGGTCTTTTATGAGGCTTTCCGGCACAACTTCATCGTCAGCCAGATGCTGGCGGGGATGCAGGCCGGGGTGGGGGCCGTCATCGCCTCGGTGGTGTGGGAGATGGGGGCGGACGTGGTCCACAGCAGAAGCGCCTCCTCCATGGCCATCATGGCGGGGGCCTTTGCGGCCACCTGCTTCCTGGGGGTCAATGTGGTGGCGGTGGTGCTGGTGTGCGCCGGCATCGGCGTGCTGCGGGTCCTGCTGGCCCGCCGGAAAGGGGGCGCAGGGCAATGATCTACCTTCAGCTGTTTCTGAGCTTTTTGCAGATCGGGCTGTTCAGCTTTGGGGGCGGCTATGCGGCCATTCCCCTGATCCAGGGCCAGATCGTGGACCAGCACGGCTGGCTGAGCATGGCCGAATTCACCGACCTGATCACCATTTCCCAGATGACCCCCGGCCCCATCGCCATCAACTCGGCTACTTTTGTGGGCATCAAGATCGCGGGGCTGCCGGGGGCGGCCGTAGCCACCCTCGGGTGCATCCTGCCCTCCTGCGTCATCGTCACCCTCATCGCCAGGCTCTACCTCAAGTATCGCAACCTGGTGGTTCTACAAGGTGTATTGGGTTCCCTGCGGCCTGCGGTGGTGGCCATGATCGCCTCGGCGGGCATTTCCATCCTGGTCACCGCCTTTTGGGGCTCCTCGGCCATCTCCCTTGCCTCCACCCAGTGGGTGATGGCAGCCATCTTCGCGCTGTGCGTTTTCCTGCTCATGAAGTGCAAGCTGGACCCCATCCTTGTCATGGTGCTGGCGGGGGTGCTCAAGCTGGTTACGGCGGCTCTGGGCCTCTCCTGACCGCTTTCCGGAGCGCGGGGCCTCCCATTTTTATACAAACAGCATTACGTCATACAGCATACAACCATTCGTATAGCATCATTTTACGATTTCCCGCAAAAAAGGACCGCTGCACAACGGCTTTCGTTCTGCAGCGGTCCCTTTCTTTTTATTTTTCCAGCACGCCGGCAGCCAGGTATACCTCCCGCAGCTGGTCGTAGGCTTTTTTGGAGCTGCTGCGGCGGGCCTGGCCGATCTTATACCGCTCCTGCGCCACGATCCGGACGGCCCGGACAGCCCAGTAGGCGGGCAGCAGCCAGGGCGCCTTTTCCAGGCGGGGGTACCGCTTATGCAGCACCTCGGCGGAGGGGAAGCACTGGCGCAGCACCTCCCGGGGCATATTGTGCAGATAGGTTCTCTGGCCTCTCTGCTGTACCTGCAGGGCCCGCTGCACCTCCCGGCCCCCGTGTACCCCTGCGTTGACGAGGTAGTCCACCACCAGTGCGGCGTCCCGGTCCAGGGCGGGGGTACCCGTCCCGTCAAAGCAGGCGTTGGCGATCCGCTCCATCTGGCGGGCGAAGGCGGTCATGTGCACCGCTTCCAGCTGGCTGCGGATGCGGGCGGCATCCAGGGGCAGCCGCTGCTGACGGAACACATAGATATCCGCCAGAAAGCGGATGCCCACCCCCGAGCCGGTGAAGTGCTTGCGGAAGTGCAGCAGGCTGTGGACATAAAAGTCCTCCATCCCCATGCGGTAGATGTGCTTTTTGCCCGGCAGCAGGTTCTCCGGGTCCCACAGCCTCTGTTCCTTCTGCTCGACCCAGGCGGCCTCGTCCGCCGGCAGGCTGCGCCGGTCGGTGGCGCACTGGTGCAGCTCCACATACATGAAGGGCAGCTTCCAGTATCCATCGTGGAATCTCTTTTCGGTGTCGTCGTAGACATAGTCCCGGGCTTCCATCCAGGTCCGCATCCGTCCGCTGTCCATCTGCCGGATCACCACATCCAGGTCCGCCATGCTGCGCATCAGCGGGTCGGGATAAAAAGTGCGCGTGATCCAGCCCTTTATGGGCATACAGTCGATGCCCTCCTGCTCAAAGCTGTCCAGCAGGGCCTGGATCTCATATTCCTGCATGACCCCCAGCTGGATCATCTTTTCATAGGGGCGCTTCATGCTCTGCTGCAAAGGCGCCCAGGCCGCGCCCTTCTGGTTTTTGAGCACCGGGTAGATCATGCTCACCAGGCTCTGCCGCAAGATCAGATCCTCCAGCTTCTGGGTGCTGCACCCTGCGGGCCAGGGCAGCTGCGCCTGCCAGTCCTGGTGCAGGGCAGCCCGCATCAGAGCCAGCAGCAGTCCCGTTTCATTGAGATGCTTCAAATCCTCCTCGTTCCTTTCATACCCTCATCCGTGCTTCGGCTTGCTCTTGCCGCCGGCTTTCCGGCCGGTCTTTTTGGTGCCGTTCAGCTTTTCCAGCAGGGCGTTCTTCCGCTCGGCCCGCCGGGCTTCCTCGTCCGGCTCGGGGGCGGGCTGGGGCGCGGCAGGCGGGGCCTGTTCCGGCTCGGGGGCAGCGCCCACGGTCTGGTACACCTGCTGTTCCTCCTTCACCTCGGGCTCCTGCACCGGGGCGGCTTCGGGCTGTTCTTGGGGACGGTCGGTCGGTTCCGGTTCATCCTGTGCCGGAGCGTCCTCCTGGGGCTGTTTCCAGCTGCCCTCGGCGCCCATCTGGAGCAGCGCGTCGATGGCCTCGTCGTCCGACAGCACCTTATCCTTGCCGTCCTGGTCGCCGATCAGCTCATCCAGCACACTGCGGGGCTCCTCCGGAGCCTGGCCGGGGGTGGACCAGCCCGCGTCGCTCTGCTGGGGAATGGCCGGGCGCTGCTCGTCGGCCTCCATGGCCGTATCCGCCGGGGGCGGAGGCGGGGGCGACTGCCACGAGCGGAAGCCCCGCATCTGCTTGGAAGCGTTGACGATGCAGCCCAGGATCCGGATGCCCGACTTATCCAGCTTGTCGATGGCCTCCTGGATGGCGGGCATGGGCACCGTGTCGTAGCGGATGACCATCAGCGCCGCCTCGGCGATCTCGTTCAGACGCAGCACGTCCGAGGACTGGCCGATGGAGGGCGTATCGACGATGATGTACTCATAATGGGGGATCATCTGTTTGAGGAACTCGAACAGGGCGCCGTCCAGGTTGACCGCGTTGCGCTCCAGCACGGCGGGCAGCAGATCCAGATACCCCGTCAGGGACACCACCGCATCCTGTACGGTGGCCTCCCCTTTATACAGCGCGTTCAGGGTGCGGTTGTAGTCCACCGTCTGGAGGAACATCCCGCCCAGGCTGGGATTGCGCAGGTTGAGGTCCACCAGCAGCACATGGCGCTCCAGGTTGGAGATCTGTACCGCCAGGTTGGCCGCAACGGTGCTCTTGCCCTCACCATCCTCCGCGGAGGTGATATAGAAGCAGTGGTTCTTGTTTTTGCCGCTGAGGCGGTTGCAGAGGATGTATGCCGCGGCGGCAAAGTTCTGTTCGATGGAGGAGTTGCCCGTGGGCTCGCTGCTCAGCAGCTCCTTGGTGCTCTGGAAATAGGGCACATCCCGGGGGATGATGCCCAGCATCTCCAGTCCCAGGGTATCCTCCACGCTCTTGGGATCCATCAGGGTGGGCCGCACCAGGAATTCGATGCCTACGATGCCCAGGCCCAGCACCAGGCCGATCAGGCCGGTGATCCACCACCGGATGCTGACGTATCCGCCGCCGCCCGGGGTGAAGTAGGCCGCGGGCGCGTCGATCTCCATCAGGGAGCCCTGCATCAGGGTCAGGGGCATCATCCGGCGTGTGACGTTCAGGATGGAATTCATCAGTTCCACGCCGGCGTCGGCGTTGGTCCACCAGAGGGTCATCTCCAGGATCTGGGTGTCGTTGTAGCGCCGGATGCTCAGGTTGCTGGCCACATCCTGGGGCGTCACCGAGATCACCTCGGCCTCGTCGATGGCGGCGCTCAGCACCCGGTAGCTGGTCATCAGATAGGCGGTGGCCTCGGTCATATCCTCGGCCAGGTTGAAATCGTGGCCGCCGGTGGTGGCGTCCTCTGAGGTCACAGCCACCGAACAGTAGATCTCATAGCTGGTGTAATTGCCCCGCACAAAGGAGATGCTGTTCAGCACAAAGCCGATGACAAATCCCAGCACCGTCAGTCCCACCAGCAGTTTCCACCGCTTGAGGAGGGTACTCAGCAGATCCCCGATCCGGATCTCGTCTTGATTCATATCCGTTCACCTCCGTCCTTTCTGCCTGTCAATGCTTGGGCGCAGGGGGTGTTTCCTTCTCCTGCTTTTCCTTGGGGGGCTCCTCCTGCTTTTTCCTGCGGGCCTCCTCGTGTTTGCGGGCGGCCAGCCGGATCAGGAACACCATCAGGACGATGACCCCCGCCGTCAGCAGGGCCGCCAGCACCAGAGCCACGACGCTGCGCAGGGTGAACAGCGAGATGGTCCAGGTCTGCACGCTGGCCGTATCGGTCACGCGGAAGGTGTATCTCTGCTCCGCATCGCCGTTGTGCAGGATGTAGTAATCCCCCTCGGGCAGGTCGGTCAGCACCAGGTCCTGGCCGTCGGAGGTCCAGGATTCCAGCATATTGTCCTGGCTGTCGTACAGGGCAAACTGCTGGTCCAGGGTGTTGGTGCGCAGCACCGCGTCCACCGGGTGGATCACCACCCGCAGCACACGGTTGGTGATCTCCAGCTGAGCGCTGCTCTCGCCGTTGACCCGGCCGTCCGCCGTCACCACCATTTCATAGGTGTCACTGTCCGGCCGGTAGTCCCCCACCGTCTGGCTCTGCTGGATGGTGTAGGTGACGCCTTTTTCCAGGTTGGTCAGCACGGCGTTGCCGGCACTGTCGGTGGTCAGCTGCTGGGTGAGGCCGGTGCGCTGGTTGGTGACGGTGAAGCGCGCTCCGCCGATGTTCTGGTCGGCGTACAGCTCATCCGCCACGTGCAGCACGATCTGGGTCTTTTCGGCCTCCACCTCGTGCACCTCGGGCAGCGCGCCGGTCCTTTGCTCCACCTCGGCGGTGAAGGTCTCGGTCATCGAGGCGTAGTACTCGGGCGCTCCCACCTGCTGCACCGTATAGGCGCCCAGGTACAGCTCGTCGCTCTCCCCGTAGCCCTCCTCGTCGCAGTAGATGGTATCCACCACCTGGCCGGTGGTGTAGCGCACCGTGCCGTCCATGGTGATGATGTTCTCCGCCGCGATCACCCAGAAGGTGCCGCCGCCCACCGGCAGCTGGGTGTCGGCGTCGTTCATCTGGATCCGGATGATGTTTTTGGCCGGGGACAGGCGGATCTGCACCACATAGGGCTCGGGCCAGTCGAACAGCTCATTGACATCAAAGTAGGTATCCGCCGCCAGGTCATAGCCTTCCGGCGCGTTCAGTTCGTGGAAATAATAGTTCCCCTGCCAGATCTTTTCGGGCAGATAGAAGGTGCCGTCCTCCCGGGTGGCGTACAGCCGGTAAGAGATCTTTTCGGGGTAATAGGTGTTCAGGATCTGGAGGGAACCCTCCTGCAGGTGGGTGATGTCGGTGCGGTACAGCTCAAAGCGGATGTTTTCCTCCTGGATGGGGCGGTCGGTCTCCGCGTCCACCAGTTCCACATACACCGCCGACTTGACCCCTTCGTCGGGGTAGGCTCCTCCGCCGCCGGCGACGATCTCCTCCTCGTCGTCGCCACCGCCGCCGTCCCAGTCATCCCAGTTCCAGCCGCCGTCCCAGTCGTCCCAGCTGTCGCCCTCCCATTCGTCCCCGTTGGGGTAGCTGGAAGCGCCGCTGGAGGCGCCGTAGTCCTCCAGATAACCGGTGTAGTCGCTGAGGATGTACAGGCCCAGCAGTGCGATGACCAGGATCAGCACGAATACCAGGCCGCTCATCATATCGGTAGCGGGCTGCCAGAAATTGTATCTGGAATCTCCCCGTCTCTTTCTGGGCCTCATCGATTCTGCCCCACTTTCAGCATCTTCTCAAACTCCTGCACCGACAAAGGCTGGGAGAAGAAGTATCCCTGGCCTTCGGTGCAGCCGCACTTGCGCAGCATGGTCAGCTGCTCCATGCTCTCGATCCCTTCGGCCAGAAGGTTCAGATGCAGGGTCTTGGCCTGTTCAAACACCGGGGGCAGGGCCTCGGGCTTGCCGTCCAGCCCTTCGCTGCGCAGGTCCAGCTTGAGCTGGTCGGTGCTCATCTGTCCCACGCTGCTCAGCTTGATGTAATCCCCGTTGAAGCCGTCCAAAATGACCCGGAAGCCCGCCTGCTGCAGCCGGGCCACCACGTCGGTCAGCACGCCGTAGGCTTCCAGATAGGCGTGCTCCGAGATATCGATCTCCAGGTATTTGGGCGGGATGCGGTACTTTTTGAGCATATCCAAAAAGAAGTCCGCCACATCCATGGCCAGCACGTCGGTCTTGGTGACGTTCACCGACACCGGCACCGGGTGCAGCCCGCCGTTGATCCAGATGCGCACCTGCTGGCACACCTTTTCCCATATGTACTGGTCCAGCTTGGTGATGTAGCCGTTGCCCTCCAGCACAGGGATGAACACCGCCGGCGAGATCACGCCCAGAGCGGGGTGGTTCCAGCGCACCAAAGCCTCCGCCCCGATCACCTTGCGGGTGTTCAGCTCATACCGGGGCTGGAGGAAGAATACGAACTCGTTGCGCTTCAGGCCGTCCAGGATCTGGGGCATCAGGATCTGCTCGTTGCCCGACGGGCGGCTCGCCGCCGCTCCGACCATGGTGCTGCGCTTGGGCAGCCGCTCCAGCAGCTCCACGATCTGCCGGGACTCCCGCCGGTCGCTGTAACGGCTCTGTTCCTCGGTGGTGGGGATGATGGTCTTGTGGAACTCCTCCAGGAACAGGGACATCTCCCGGTTCATGACATTGCGCAGGATATTGTTGGCGATGTTGAACAGGATGGACAGGATGACGCCGGCGATGGAGGTATAGAAGGCGGTATTGATGCCCGAAAGGATGTTCTCCACGCTGTTCAAAGCCGCGTCCACCGTGGTGAAGCTGACCCCCTGCAGGCCCATCAGCAGGCCGATGAAGGTGCCCAAGATGCCCAGGCCGGTCATAACGCCGGGGATCTGGGCCGCCACGCTCTGCCAGCTGTACAGCCCCAGCACGTCCTCGTTCATACTGTCATCCAGGTCGCTGACGATCAGGCCGCTGTCCCGCTGCTGGCGCACCTTCTCGCGGTATTCTTGGAACAGCAGGTCCAGCCGCTTCTGGCGGAAGAACCGGTCGATCTGGAACGCCGCGATCCAGGCGGAGTTGCCCTCCGAGCTGGCCGCCTGGGCGATGTTCTCCTGCCCGTTGCGCAGGCCGTTGGTGAATGAGATCACCGGCGCCAGGCAATAGATGCTGCCCAAAACGGAAATGATGCACATTCCCCCGACGACGATCAAGGACAACAGATCGGGGGAATAACCCGCCAGCAGCAGACTGCTGACGATGATCACAACAATGAACAGATACGAAAGTCGTCTCACGACGTCGTCCACCTCCTGCAACATACCCCGGCCCTGGCGGGCAAGGCCTTTCACCAAAAAACAAAATGGCCGCAATCCAGACAAGAATTGCGGCCGAACCACCTTTCGCCGCATCTCCAGTCCCGCTTGATCTGCGTCGTTTAAGGCTTCCAACTTTGCGTCCCCACATTTCTATGGGTTTGCCAAAACGATATCCAATTTATGGGTGCACCATTGTGCTTATTCCTGAAAACATTTTATAATGTCATTTCTTTTTTGTCAAGCGGTTGGAAGCGTTTCCTGCATCTCATTTCAGAAATATACATTTTCCGAGAACTTTATGCATGGTTCCGGCCCTCGGGGGCCATCTCCACCTGCCGGTCGCAGATGGACAGGGCCGCAGGCCGGTGGGTGATGATCAGCACGGTCTTTTGGGTCATCCGGCGCAGGTTGGTCAGCAGCTTCTGTTCGGTGTCCTCGTCCAACGAGCTGGTGCACTCATCCAGGATCAAAATGGGGCGCTCCGAAAACACCGCACGGGCAATGGCGATCCGCTGCATCTGCCCTTCGGACAGGCCGCTGCCGTGTTCGCCCAGGGCGGTGTCCAGGCCGTGTTCCAGCTCCCGTACAAAGCCGTCGGCGCAGGCCACCTCCAAAGCACGCCACAGCCGCTGTTCCTGGCGCATGGCGGCCGGCTCCCCAAAGGCCACGATCTCCCGGATGGTGCCGCTCATCAGCTGATTGCCCTGGGGTACATAGGCAAACAGCCCCCGCCATGCCGCTGTCAGCGGGTACTCCGCCGGGCCGGCGGCGGTCCTGGCCTTGAGGTAGCGCTGCCCTTTATCCAGGGGATACAGGCACATGAGCAGCTTGAGCAGGGTGCTCTTGCCGCAGCCGGAATGGCCGGTAAAGGCCACATACTCCCCCTTGCGCACCTCCAGGTCCAGCCCGTCGATGACGGCCAGCCGCTCCGAGACGTGGCTTTCCCCCTCAAAGGTGCGGTAGGAGAAGCTGGCGCCCCGCACGCCCAGGCTCTCAAAGGATTCCCGATAGAAGCGGGCGATCTCCCGGGCGGGGACCGGCGCCTCTCCGCCGTCATCGGGGTAAGCTTCAGCCTCCATCAGCCGCTCGGCGCTGGCGGTCATGGCATAGTATTGGGGCACCACTCCGGTGATGCCCGCCACCGGGGACTGCACTTGTCCCACCAGCTGCAGCACCGCCGCAAAGGTGCCGTATGAGATGGTCCCCTGCATGATCCCATAGCCGCAGTAGACCGCCGCCAGCAGATACCCGCCGTTGACGATCCCTCCAAAGCCGAAATAGCACAGATTGGAAAAATGGTTGCGCCGCAGCCGGGCGGCCTTGTGGGCCTCCATCTTTTGGGCGGCCTGCCGGCCGGTGCGCTCCTCCATGGCAAAAACATGGACGATCATCATACTTTCCAGCCGCTCCTGCAGGAAGGACAGTACCGCCCCGCTGGCCTCCTGGATCTGCTTGTGCAGCCGCTTGAGGACCTTTCGCAGCAGGGTGGTCACCGCCAGCACCGCCAGCCCGGCCGGCAGCACGACATAGACAAAGGCGGGCTGCAGGTACAGCAGCATCCCCAGTGCCCCCGCCAGCCGGGCCAGCATCCCTGCCAGCCCCGGCAGGATGTTCACCAGGCCGTTTGCCACCACCACCGTATCCGACGTCAACCGGGACACCCACTCCCCCGAATGCTTGGCCTTTACGGTGGCAAAGTCCTTGTGCAGCAGGCAGTCGAACAGCCGGCTTTTCAGCCGGTTTTCCACGGTGGCCCGGGTCCACTCGGCCAGCAGGCTTCCCAGTGCGTCCAGGATCATCTGCGCCAGAGTCAGTCCGGCCAGCAGCACGGCCGCCCACACGAAGGTGCGCATCCGCCCTGCCGCCGCCCCGTCGATCATCTCCCGAAACAGCATGGCATAGGCCACCCCGCTGGCCCCCAGGGCCGCTTCCATCAGCATCAGGCCCGCAACACAGCCTCTGTATTTTCCGGCCACCCGCCACAGCCACCGTGCAGCCCCCTGGCTGCGCCTGTTGTGGTTTTGCTCCATGCCCCGTCCCCTACCTTATTATAGTGTGTTCTGTGCAGCGCCGTATTTGGCTTCGGCTTCGTCCGCCACTTGCCGGATACGGTCTACATAGCCGCCTTTCCACAGCAGGCACATAGTACGGTCGCAGCCCATGAGCTGGCGGTTTCCGTCCAATAATGCCGTTGCCCGGCACCCGCCGCCGCACTTATAGCGATACTGGCAGGCGTTGCACTCTGCATTTTCTGCAAGAAGGTCCCTGATGCGCCCGTTCACAAACTGCATATAATAGCTGTCGCTCAGGCCCTGCTTCAGACCAATGTCCTGCACCAGCGGGAATTTTTCCTGCTGGGGACTGGCCGTCATGGGCATGCAGGGCAGCAGTCTGCCCTCCGGGGTGATATAGCAGGACATCCGGGCCGCACCGCACATATAGCAGTTCAAGCATTTTTCAGTTCCATCATGAGGTTCTGCAACAATTTTATAGGGCCTATTCCGACCAAGGTCTGCCACATTGCATAGAACCAAACGCTCGATAGGTTGTCCTGCTTGATAATACCAGGTGATATAAGGAATCATCGCTTCGACGAATTCTTGGTCTGTCATGGCATTGCCATCACAGTTGCGGCACCAAAGGTCTGTCATTGCAACATTGCCCACTTTTACATTTTGGACACCGCTTTTTTTCAGTGCTTCGATCGTCTGCGGCAAGGTATCCACATTGCCACGATGAATGCATATTTCAACATCGGTATAAAATCCTCGCTGGCTGCACAAGCGCAGTGCACGCAGCGCTGCTTCCTCTGCACCGGGAACACCCCGCATCCAGTCATGCCAGCCTACCCCATCAAAACTGATGGAAAAAGCAGGTTTTATCCCGCGCTGCTCAAATGCATCCAGAATCGCTTCATGCAACAGCCAGCCGTTTGTATAAATCTTTCCTATTACCATCCCATAGGAACGGATCCGGTCCACCAGCTGCCAGAAATCCTTCCGCACAAAGGGCTCGCCGCCCGTGATATCGACCTGCAGCACACCGCATTCCGCCATCTGGTCAATGAGGTCAAAAGCCTGCTGGGTGGACAGCTCCCCCAGCGCTCCCTCCGGCGCATCCATAAAGCAGTGACGGCAGCGATAGTTGCATTTTCCTGTGATGGACCAGAAGATGCTTCGTACATACCGGTTATGGTAATATTTGTAATACTGTCGTTTTTCTATTGGCTGCGGCTCTTCGCAAGATTCCACAACGCCGTTTTCCTCATACTGTTTCAGCGCCTTTTCCATTGCGTCATCCAACAGGCCGCCAGGCAGCTCTGTTTCTCCATCGCAGAGCAGCAGGGTCTGAAATGCTTCTTGTGACAGCTGATCGACCTGATTTTCGGGCTGTTTGACCAGCACCCAGGCCATTCCCTCCCAGCCACGCAGCGCATAGGGGGATTTTAGTCTATAAAACATAGGTCGTTCCTTTCGTAAATGCAGTTTACAAAAATCGGCAAACAGATCAAAAATCTGTTTGCCGATTCATTTATTTGTTTGTTTTTATGATACTGTCAAACCATAATGACAAGACACATTGTTCTGGTTAGACCACGTTACGCAACCGCCATTTTCACTACCCGAGGTCACCACTACATCATTGTTATCAAATAACACCAACTCAGCAGCGGCCGGCTCATATTGCGTATAACCCTTTTTCGAATCCATTGCAATTCCTCCTTACTCATCGAAATAGAATCATCCAAAGCATTGTATTGTGTCAGCAGCATGTCATTTTTAGTGTTGCCCGTACTGGTTTCCCACTGCATTGTTGCACATACCATTACTCTGTCCATGTGTGCAACCGCCATTTTCACCATCCGAGGTCACCACCACATCGCTGTTGTCAAATAAGATCAGCTCGGCAGCCGCTTTGCGGTATTCCTTTTCTTATCTATATGCCTTCACCCCTCCTTCGGTTGACAATGCGTTGCAGTTTTCTATAAACACGTCCCGGAAAGGCCCGCAGCCACAAGGCCGTGTAGCGCAAAGGGACGGTTTTGACATATTTCTGATAAGCCGGGCTGTCGCAGCTGGTGTATGTATCCCGTTCATCCTGATAGAAGCCGGTCATCACGCCGATCACCCAGCCGGCAGGCACCTTCTCGGACCGATAACAGTTGTCGCCCCGGATGCGGTAAGCGCCGTCCAGTACCTTGACGATGCGGTGCAGCACATACTCCCCCGCCGGACGGCGGTAGAGCACCACGTCTCCCCGCTTGAGCGGTCCTTTGGGCGGTTCCAGCACCACGGTGCTCTTGCGGGCGTGGAGCAGCGGCTCCATGCTCACCCCTACCGTCCAGGACAGGGCACGGTCTCCGGCGGCCAGCTGCTGTTCAATGGTCCGCTCCATCGCTCTCCAGTGCCACCTCAATGCTCTCCAGGAACGCCTGCACGTCCCGGCGGGCCGTTTCTGCGTCCACGCCCTCATAGCGCTCCAGGGTCTTGGCCACCAGCTCCTCGGGGGTGGCGCCCTGCTCCAGCTCTTTCCAGTAGAAAGCGCCGGTCTCATTCAGCCGAATCATCCCGTTGAAGCTCTTGCTGGCCTCGCCGATGGCCACCACCATGGCCTCATCCCCCAGATGACGCAGCAAAAACCCCTTTTTGGTTTTCAGCATCTTGTTTCCTCCTCATCGTCTCATAAGAAAGCTGTGCAGCCGCCGGTTCACGGTTGCATTGCAGCAGGTAAAAGTCCACGGTCGTCATCATACGCTCCAGCAAGGTCCAGAAGCAATCGAAGCAAGGCTCCTTTTTGGGGATCAGCACCTGCTGGAAAATACGCCTGCCCGCCTCCGACATGGTCAGCCTGCGGATGCTGTTTTGGGGACTTTGCTCCAGAAAGCAAACGCCCCGCACTGGCAGCATGATATTGCAGCCCAGCCTTTCTTTTCCCTGCCAGGGGGTACCGCACGCATAGACCCCCTCTTTCTCCACACGGATCAACGGCTTATCGCCATTGACCACCTGGGCGCGGTCACCAAACAGATCCAGCCAAAGCCGGATGTGGGTCGTCTTGCCTGTACCACTGGGTGCAGCAAAAATATATGCCTCGCCGTCCACAGCCACCACCGCCGCGTGCATCAGAAATGCGCCATACTGCGGCATCCGGCAGCAAATAGCCCGGTAGATGCAGAGGCTTTCACAGTATCCCAGCGAAGCCGCCGGCATGGAAGCACGCTCCGTTTCGATCTCGTCTGCACTGGCACATACGGCAAAAGCCGGAGCTTCTTCTACACGATATCCCTCGCACATCTGCCAAATGTAGGAATACCTGCACCGGATCTCCACCACAACGCCCGCCAGCTTGATACAGAACTTCAAAAACCCACACGCTCCACTTCCTGGCCGGCGCACATGGCCCGGCGGATGAAAAAAGGCTGCAATGGCACCCGGATAACCAGGTCATTGCAGCCGAACCACCTTGCGCCGCAGCCAGCTGCGGACACGTCAGGCTTCATGCTTTGCGCCCCTGCATTTCTACAGGTTTGCCAAACAGATATTCTTTTTACAGAAGTATGTCACTTCTTTGTATCCATTTTAATCTTTCCCGGGCCGGTTGTCAAGGGCAAACGCCGCTTTTGCGCCAAAAAGCCCCGAAGGTTCCTACCTTCGAGGCTTTTTGCATTGCATATGGAGCTGCTATCCAGATTTGAACTGGAGACCTCATCCTTACCAAGGATGCGCTCTACCAACTGAGCTATAGCAGCACAGCTGCGAGGTGTATTATAGCACACCGGGCGCAGCTTTGCAAGAGGGAATTTCAAGATTTTCTGGTTTTTTCCCGTTTTTCCCGCTCCGGGGTCTGGGGCAGCGGGGGCGCGCCGTCGGGAGCCACCTCCAGAGCGGCCTTGGCCCGCTGATCCCTGCGGTAGTGGGTGGGGGTCTGGCCGGTGGCACTCTTGAACATCTTGGTAAAGTAGTTCACATCCAGGATGCCCACCTTTTCGGCCACCACGGCTACCCGGGCGTTGGTGGTCAGCAGCAGGCGGGCGGCCCGCTCCATCCGGCGGCTGCTGATGTAGTCGGTCAGGGTCTGGCCCGTCTCCTGCTTGAACACATTGGACAGGTAACTGGGGCTGATGTAGCACTGGGCCGCCAGGCTCTTGAGGGAAAGGCTGGAGTCCATGTGCAGGTTGACCTCGTTGATCACCTTCTGGATCAGGGGGCTGTACTGCTGCAGGGAGTATTTCTTTACATACAGGCAGTATTCCTTCACCATCCGCATCCGCAGCCGTTCCCCTTCCTCCAGGCTGGCCAGCGCCTCGATCTCGATGGCGAACCGGGACGAGATCCGGTCGATGTAATACGGGTGGACGCTGGCCTGCTCGATGGCCTTGCGCAGCAGGCTGTTCAGGATGATGGAAAAGTTCTTGAAGTCCCGCAGGGGGCTGTGCAGGCGCGGCGTCAGCTGGAACCGCCGGAAATTCTCATAGGCGGCCATAGCCTCCTCGTTGTCGCCTTTGGTCACCGCCTGCAGCATCCGGTTCTCGCTGGCATAGCGCTCGGCGATCAGCTCGGCAGGCAGCTGTTCGGTGAAGGACGTGTCGCTGAAACTTTCGATGCTGAGCCGGAAATGCAGGGGCATAAACTCCCGCCACTCCTCGGTGCGCAGCTCCCCCTCGGGAAAAAGCAGAGAGATGATGGCAAACAGGAGCGTCTTGATAGCGTTGTCGTCGATCTGCCGCACCCGGTTGTGGTATTCCTCCACCACCTTCTGGGCCTTTTCGTCCAGGTAAGCGCTGCACCAGGCGATGGATTCTTTGCTGCGCGGCCCCGAGGCCCAGGGCCCAATGCAGTACAGGGTATCCTTTTCGTCCGGCGAAAGGAAAAACGCGAACCGCAGCTCGAACACGCCCCGCACAAAAACCAGCCGTTTTTCGGGCACCTGATGGAGCATCATGTCCCCGAAGTCCGGCCAGTCGAACTTTGCATCCAGGGCCCGGCGCAGGCCGTAATCAAAGTTCTCGATCCCCTCGAAGGGCGGGGTCATCCTGGTCAAGCCCACATTCTGCGCGCCGGTCAGCTTTTCCAGCACGCGGCTGATCTCGACCTTCATCCAATCACCTTCCGTTTCCTCAGTCTTTGATCTCGATGCTTTTCCGTATTGCCCCTTCCGCCGCGGAAGTTGTTCTCTCAAGTTTCTGTAAATACGGCCCTATTATAGCACAAAAGTTCATTTGAGAAAAGACAGGCGGCTTTGCGCGCGGGCATTTTTCACACTTCAAAGGCCCGAATTTGTTCTGAAGTATACGATTTCTTTGCCCAAAAGCCGGTAAAATCGGGCAGAATGAAAAAATTATACGGATTCCTCCAAAAATAATCCTTTCCTTTTGGGCTTCTTTTGTGCCATAATAGGAATAGTGATATATCGCCCGCCGCCGGCTGTGTCCGGCCGGCCCATACCCCCAGAAGGAGGAACGCTTCATGGCAAAAAAAGCATCCGACAACCTTACATATTACCACAATCCCAACGGCCCTACCATCGGCACGGTGTCCCGCCGGGTCATCGAGCAGGACGGCCTCACCTTTAAGGATATCGACGGCACCGGCCAGCTGACAGCCGTCAACGACTGGCGTCTGGACCCCGCCGACCGCGCCGCCGCCTATGTCAAGACCCTGACGGTGGACGAGAAGATCGCCCAGCTGTTCATCTCGGACTGGCGGATGGGCCCCGCCTGCCCCGCCCCCGGCGCCAGCCACACGGTGGTCCCCGATGAGTCCGGTGTTCTGGATGACGCCGAGTTCAACGGCAAGACCATCTTTGGCGAACAGCACCTGCCCGGCACCACCACCCTGATCAAGGATTGGTTCAACCGCCATCTGATCCTCCGGGCCAACCCCACCCCCTCTTACATGGCCGACTGGCTCAACCAGCTGCACGCCGTGGCCGAGGAGTGCGAGCACTTCGTTCCCGTGCAGGTGGTCTCCAACTCCCGCAACGAAAACGGCGAGGTGGTCTTTGGCATGAACGACGCTTCGGGCGTCTTTGCCACCTGGCCCGGCACCATGGGCATTGCCGCCGCCGTCCGGGGCGAGGACGGCGACATGGCCATCATCGACAAGTTCGCAGACTGTGTCCGGCGCGAGTGGTCCGCCTGCGGCTTGCGCAAGGGCTATATGTACATGGCCGACTGCGTCAGCGATCCCCGCTGGCAGCGCACCTTCGGCACCTTCGGCGAAGACCCCGAGCTGATCGAAAAGATCTTCGAGCATCTGATCCCCGGCATCCAGGGCAGCGCCGACGGCGTCACCAAAGACGGCGTGTCCATGACCGTCAAGCACTTCCCCGGCGGCGGCGCCCGCGAGAACGGCTTTGACCCCCACTATGCCGCCGGCCAGTGGAACGTCTACGCCACCGAAGGCTCTTTGCAGAAATACCACATCCCCGCCTTCCGTCCCGCCATCCAGTACCATGCGGCTTCCATCATGCCCTATTACTCCAAGCCGGCAGCCGCCAAGAGCGGCCCCCAGACCGACTGCGAGGGCAACGCCCTGCGGATGGACCCCTACGGCTTCGCCTACAATAAGGTGTTCATCGACGGTATCCTGCGCCATCAGATGGGCTTTGCGGGCTACATCAACTCGGATACCGGCATCACCCACAACATGAGCTGGGGCGTGGAGGCCCTGGATGTGCCCGAGCGGATCGGCTTTGCCGTCACGCAGTCGGGCGTGGACCTGATCAGCGGCCTGTTCGACAACGCCGAAGGCCGTGAAGCCTACGACCGCGCCACCAACGGCTACTACGACACCCACCCGGTGCCCGAAGGATTCCGCAAAGAGGACCTGGTCCTCACCGACGAGAGCCTGGACCGCGCCGTCACCCGCACCCTGACCGAGCTGTTCCAGCAGGGTATGTTCGAGAACCCCTACGCCGATCCCAAGCACGCCGCCGAAGTGGTGGCCAACGAGGAAGACTGGAACGAGGCTTCCCTGGTGCACCGTGAGAGCGTCGTCCTGCTGAAAAACCAGGATCACACCCTGCCCCTGACCAGCGACAAGCTGTCGGGCGCCAAGATCTACGCCGAAGCCTTTGCCAAGGAGGCCGAAAAGGGCGAGGCTGCCACCAAGGCCCTGCGCGAGATGCTGGCCCACTACCACCTCACCGACGATCCCGCCCAGGCCGACTACGCCATCCTGATGGTCAGCCCCTCCTCGGGCGCTTACTTCAACGCCACCCCCGGCTATCTGGAGCTGGACATCTGCGAGGATAAGACCGTCTGCGACGTCGGCCCCGACGGCAAGCCTCTGGCCCAGACCCACGTCGAGACCACCCTGTCCGGCGCCAAGCGGATCCCTGCCATCGCCGCGGCGGTCCATGCCCACGGCGGCAAGGTGATCACCAACATCAACTTCCCTCTGGCCTGGATGGTGGGCAACGTGGAGCCCTACGCCGACGCCCTCACCGCCGGTTTCGACACCTACCCCTCCGCCACCCTGGATGTCATCTTCGGCCGCTTTGAGCCCATCGGCCGGCTGCCCATCACCCTGCCCCGCGGGGACGAGGTCCTGGCGGTCAATGCCGACGGCATCTGCGCCAGCCCCAACGATGTGCCCGGCTACGACAAAGACCAGTACATGGCCGATTCCCTCAAGGACGAGAACGGCAAGGCTTACGCCTACCGCGACGCCGCCGGGAATTACTACGAGCTGAACTTCGGCCTGCGTTATTGATTTCTTCCTCTGCGGATTCCCTTCCGTATACCTGCCCGGCCGGCGCCCTCCGCTGGCCGGGCAGGGCTTTTTCGGCGCCCACACCCGCAAAAAGCGGCCCCTGTCTCTGCCTGTACAGAGCCGGGGGCCGCTTCGTTTTGGGGGTTTGGGAAGGTATACCTTTCCAGTTTGCGGACAAATCGTCCCGTTTGCGGTAAAACGCTTGATTGGCGGCGCTTTTTCCTGTATACTAAATTTGTAAAAAACAGTAAATCCGATCTTTCATTTTGTATAATTTTTCAAACATAGACCCTAATGCATTTAATGGTGCCGGCTCCAATAGTAAAACGATCAACATTTACAGCAACCTGACCAATGCTGATCAAGAAACTTTTAAATTCTACTTTG
>NZ_NFHX01000079.1:0-672 GCF_002161515.1 Faecalibacterium sp. An58 | reverse complement strand
GCGACAGTAATGGTCGCTTCTGGGTAAAGCTGTCGGGCGATGCGTCCCGTGATGCTGTCCAGCTCGACGCCGTACAGGCGGCTGCCCTGCATTGACTCAGGCAGCATCCCGAAGAAGTTACCCACGCCGCAGGAGGGTTCCAGGATATTGCCGGTGGTGAACCCCATCTGCTCCACTGTGTCATAAATGGCCCGGATGACGGTGGGGCTGGTGTAGTGGGCGTTCAAGGTACTGGCCCGGGCGGCAGCGTACTCGTCCTCAGAGAGTAACCCTTTCAGCTCCTTATACTCCTTGGCCCAGCTGTCCTTGTCCGGGTCGAAAGCGTCCGCCAGGCCGCCCCAGCCGACGTACTGGGACAGGATTTCTTGTTCCTCCGGCGTGGAGCTGCGTCCCTCTGCCTCGATGGCCTGCAGGGTGCGGATGGCCTCGATGTTGCAGGCAAACTTCTGCTTGGGGCCGCCCTCACCCAGATGCTCGTCGGTAATGCGGAAGTTTCGGGCCGGTGGTACAGAAATTTCAGGTTGCTGCGGCTCAACATGGAGCCGTTCGACCTCCACATCGTAGGGCAGGTGTGTTTCCTCTGCCGGGTAAGCTGCCATCGGTTCCGTTGGAACGGCAGGCTGTGTGGTAAGTTGTGCTTTCCGATCTTCGATCTGCTCCCAAAGGGCGTTG
>NZ_NFHX01000078.1:0-672 GCF_002161515.1 Faecalibacterium sp. An58 | reverse complement strand
GCGACAGTAATGGTCGCTTCTGGGTAAAGCTGTCGGGCGATGCGTCCCGTGATGCTGTCCAGCTCGACGCCGTACAGGCGGCTGCCCTGCATTGACTCAGGCAGCATCCCGAAGAAGTTGCCAACGCCCATCGATGGCTCCAGAATGTTGCCAGTACGGAAGCCCATCTGTTCCACAGCGTCATAGATAGCCCGGATCACGGTCGGGCTGGTGTAGTGGGCATTCAGGGTGCTGGCCCGGGCGGCGGCGTACTCCTCAGGGGAAAGCAGCTCTTTTAGCTGTGAATACTCTCTGGCCCAGCTGTCCTTGTCCGGGTCGAAGGCATCTGCCAGCCCACCCCAGCCAACGTACTGGGACAGGATTTCCTGTTCTTCCGGAGTAGCGCTGCGGCCCTTCGCCTCGATGGCCTGCAATGTACGGATGGCCTCGATGTTGCGGGAATATTTCTGCTTGGGCCCGCCCTCGCCCAGGCGCTCGTCGGTGATGTGGAAGTTCCGGGCCGGTGGGGCAGGAATTTCAGGCTGCGGCTGGTCAACATGGAGCCGTTCGACCACCACATCGTAGGGCAGGTGTGTTTCCTCTGCCGGGTAAGCTGCCATCGGTTCCGTTGGAACGGCAGGCTGTGTGGTAAGTTGTGCTTTCCGATCTTCGATCTGCTCCCAAAGGGCGTTG
>NZ_NFHX01000077.1:0-700 GCF_002161515.1 Faecalibacterium sp. An58 | reverse complement strand
CAGAGGATGTCAAGACTTGGTAAGGTTCTTCGCGTTGCGTCGAATTAAACCACATACTCCACTGCTTGTGCGGGCCCCCGTCAATTCCTTTGAGTTTCAACCTTGCGGTCGTACTCCCCAGGTGGATTACTTATTGTGTTAACTGCGGCACTGAAGGGGTCTATCCTCCAACACCTAGTAATCATCGTTTACGGTGTGGACTACCAGGGTATCTAATCCTGTTTGCTACCCACACTTTCGAGCCTCAGCGTCAGTTGGTGCCCAGTAGGCCGCCTTCGCCACTGGTGTTCCTCCCGATATCTACGCATTCCACCGCTACACCGGGAATTCCGCCTACCTCTGCACTACTCAAGATCTACAGTTTTGAGAGCAGTTCATGGGTTGAGCCCATGCATTTCACTCCCAACTTGTCTACCCGCCTGCGCTCCCTTTACACCCAGTAATTCCGGACAACGCTCGTGACCTACGTTTTACCGCGGCTGCTGGCACGTAGTTAGCCGTCACTTCCTTGTTGAGTACCGTCCTTTTCTTCCTCAACAACAGGAGTTTACAATCCGAAGACCTTCTTCCTCCACGCGGCGTCGCTGCATCAGGGTTTCCCCCATTGTGCAATATTCCCCACTGCTGCCTCCCGTAGGAGTCTGGGCCGTGTCTCAGTCCCAATGTGGCCGTTCAACCTCTCAGTCCGGCTACCGATCGT
>NZ_NFHX01000076.1:0-711 GCF_002161515.1 Faecalibacterium sp. An58 | reverse complement strand
GTGGAAACGCGATACAATGTGCAAACTCGGTTTTTCATATCCGTTCATCCTTTCCAGAATCCAGCAGGTAGAGAAAGCACAATTCTCAACGCTGTCTATTCAAATCTCAAGGTGCGCGGCGTCTGCCATCCTTAGAATACCATCCTCCGGGCGCTGCCGCAAGGATGCCGCCCGCAGGCACATTGCTGATAAAGGATGCCAGCAAAATCTGTTTCAGATGGCTGGTGACGGCGGTGTTCCGGCTCTCAGCAAACGTTGCTCTGACTTCGTACCCGTCCACCATGAAGGTCATACAATGTTTCGTCATTCTGTCCCTCCCCGAAAAAAGCATGATTCGTGAAACTTCATTGTTCAGAATTTCATGGGCAGCATATTCTTTTTGCTGGTACCATTGTAGAGCTTCAGCACCTGCATCATGTACCGGTAGGACACCGCGCCGCTCATGGCGTCGGCGTCCCGAACCAGCTTCATGGGGTAGATGGTGGCCAACCGTTTGACCAGCCGATCGTACTTGTACTCGTCTTTATAGAGGGCGACGAAGCGCATCACGCCCTGGATGATACCAGCGCGCAGAGAATCAGGGTCGCCGCCCCAAGCATCAACGATGGCCCGCAGTCCCTCGGTGTAAATATCCGGGCCGTACTGCTGGAACTCCTTGAGGGCGGTGCTGACGCAGATGATCTTGTGGCTTGCGCGGACATGGTCGGTGCC
>NZ_NFHX01000075.1:0-803 GCF_002161515.1 Faecalibacterium sp. An58 | reverse complement strand
ATTCCTCTTTGCCGCCACATCGGATGGGTGTTTTACCCGAGCGTGCAGGTGGTCTCTGGCACCTGCTCGCCCCTTATATCATCTCCCGGTATGGTGCCCCGGGGGTGTTATAAGTAAAGCTCATACTGGTTTAATTACACACCAGTGACAACTTCCTTGACAGTCTGATCAACAACCAAACCAACCACGTAAGCAGAATACTCACCACTGTTGCTTTCCACCTTTACAACTGCAATATTGCCATTGTAGGTGTAGTTATAAGTCTTGCCGCCAGAAGTCCCATCAGTGGGCATGTTGTTGGTATTGATGATACCCTTCATCATGGTGACAACCTGATCCTTCATGCCATCTTCAGTAAAGTTGCCAGGCACAATGATAAGATCTGCTACAACAGTATCCTTTGTAGTATCCTTAAAATCATTGAAATCGCAAGTATCTGCCTTCACCATTTCAATAAACGAGTTCTGAATAGCACTCCCCTGTGTAATCCAATTTGTAGAAGTAGCTTTGAGTTCGTTCTCATCGATCATCGCCGCTGCTTTGCTCAGAGCAGAGTCAAGTGTAGAATCTGCGCTCAGCTTCAAAATATTGGTATACTTCGCATCCAGTTCGCTATTAACATAGTTAGCAAGAGACGAATCAACAGGGTTGACATCAGGCTCGGTAGGGGTGCTGGAAGAAGAACCGTCCTTGCAGCCAGCCAGCATGCTGACGGCCATGATGCCGGCCAGCGCCAGAGAAGCAATCTTCTTGAGTTTCATAATGAATTTTTCCTCCTTATGGTGTATAAAAGATAGAGACCC
>NZ_NFHX01000074.1:0-805 GCF_002161515.1 Faecalibacterium sp. An58 | reverse complement strand
ATCTTTTTACTCAGGTTCATGCTGAAACTTCTTTTTGCTCCGGTGAGCCTTGTTTTGGCCCTGTTCGTCTGGTTTTTCACCTGGCTGGTGTGCGTGTCCAGCGTGGTGCTGGGCCTGGCCAGCGCGGTACTTTCTCTTTTGGCGCTGGCGATCCTGCTGCTCTCTGCATCGGTGGAAGGTTTTATCATCTACCTGGTACTGGCGTTTCTGGCTAGTCCATTCGGGCTGCCGGCGGCTGCCCTTTGGCTGCTGGGCAGGGTGCAAGGAGTGCGGTATTTCATTCAGGAAAGGATCTATGGTTAAACCATGAAGAAAAAACGCGGTCATTACTGCAAGGTATGTGGTGAATACAAGGCAAATGAAAAGTTCAGCGGTCGGGGCCATGCGGCGCATATCTGCAAAGCCTGTGCTTCCCTGCCTCCCGAAAAGAAGGCAGAGATGATGACCGTCAACCGGCTGCTGAATCTGCCGTGGCGGTTGTCCAAAGAGCAGCTGGCCTGGCTGCGCAACCGGACCAAAGACCGGCGGCCGGAGGTGCGGGCGCTGGCGCAGCATATATATGAAATGCGCTTCCCGCCCAGAGAGCGATTTGTATACGAGGAGGATTGGGAGGATGAGCTGGACTTTCTGGAGAATGCGGTTGATGAAGATACATCAGAGGAACTGGAATGACAACGGCGGCCTGGGCGAGCGGGCCGCTCTTTTTTTGTTTAGGAGGTGCTCATGGCAACCACAAGTATCATGCCGCTGCACACCGGCAAGGGCCGGTCGGTACGGCGGGCCATTCAGGATAGTATCAACTATG
>NZ_NFHX01000073.1:0-808 GCF_002161515.1 Faecalibacterium sp. An58 | reverse complement strand
ATTCCTCTTTGCCGCCACATCGGATGGGTGTTTTACCCGAGCGTGCAGGTGGTCTCTGGCACCTGCTCGCCCCTTATATCATCTCCCGGTATGGTGCCCCGGGGGTGTTATAAGTAAAGTTTAGACCTGGGTGTTGGTGCCGTTGGTGATAGTCTTGGTGATCATCACGCTAACAACCCAAGCAGTGTCATCAGCATTTTTGCTGTTATACACTTTAACTGCTGCAACATCGCCAGACCAAACAGTATCCTTGCTGTTGACATTATCAAGATCATTGTTAAAAGAATTGTTCCATACGGTATAAATAGCATCGGCAACGTTCACTTCAGTCATATCACCATCGAGCACATAGGTCGCCAGATAGTAGTCAATGCCATCATTACCAGCAGGAGTAGCGTCTACCCAGGTAGACCAATTAGTGGTTTCAAAAGAGCCGCTTGCATACTCATCGACAACTTTCTTCGTCACACTAGGATCGGCACTTGCTGCTGTAGTCGCTCCAGTAATCTTCGTCGGTGTCACTACATTGGAGTCAGTCGCAATAGCAAGGGTATTAGCACGCAGCGTGCTGTCATCCTCAAACGAAATCTTCTTGCGCTGGTCACTGGTGAGCATATCATTCAGGTAGCTAGCAACCCCCGAAGCGGAAGGAACAACAGGATTCTCAGGCTCGGTAGGCTCAGTTGCACCCTTGCAGCCAGCCAGCATGCTGACGGCCATGATGCCGGCCAGCGCCAGAGAAGCAATCTTCTTGAGTTTCATAATGAATTTTTCCTCCTTATGGTGTATAAAAGATAGAGACCCAAAA
>NZ_NFHX01000072.1:0-817 GCF_002161515.1 Faecalibacterium sp. An58 | reverse complement strand
TTCCTCTTTGCCGCCACATCGGATGGGTGTTTTACCCGAGCGCGCAGGTGGTCTCTGGCACCTGTGCGCCCCTTATATCATCTCCCGGTATGGTGCCCCGGGGGTGTTATAAGTAAAGTTTAGACCTGGGTGTTTGCAGACTTAGTAACATTCTGCTCAATCACAACAGTAATAACCCAAGCGCTAGCACCAGAAACATTTTTGTTACTTACTTTCAAAGCGCTGATTTCACCAGTATAATCACAATCATAAGTAGCGCCATTCAGTTTGACAGTATCCGTCAGATTACCATTCAACGCAGTATCCAGCATTTTTGCAACGCTCTCCACTGCAGATTCCATATCCATTTTGCCGGAAACTGTATAAACGTTACCCCACGAAACACTGCCAACGCTAGTACGAGCAGTGCCAAAAGCATTTAACGCCACATAAGTAACGCCATCATCATTCAGGCTGCTCCTCAGCTTCTCCAGCATCTCATCATCGTCTTCAACATTAATACGATTATACGCCTCAGTAATTTCAACCGAGGTCAAGTTTTTCACATCAGCAGTGATATCCGCCATCTCAGAATCCAGCCAACTGCTATTATCGAAAACCAGATTATCCAAGTTATCAAGTGCAGCATTAGCATATGCAGCAGCCCCAGTAACAGGAGTAGTAGGCTCATTGGGAGTCTCAGGGTCTGCCGGGTTGCTCTTGCAGCCAGCCAGCATGCTGACGGCCATGATGCCGGCCAGCGCCAGAGAAGCAATCTTCTTGAGTTTCATAATGAATTTTTCCTCCTTATGGTGTATAAAAGATAGAGACCCAAAAC
>NZ_NFHX01000071.1:0-833 GCF_002161515.1 Faecalibacterium sp. An58 | reverse complement strand
TTCCTCTTTGCCGCCACATCGGATGGGTGTTTTACCCGAGCGCGCAGGTGGTCTCTGGCACCTGTGCGCCCCTTATATCATCTCCCGGTATGGTGCCCCGGGGGTGTTATAAGTAAAGTAGCTTGTTACGCAGCAGTACCGGTACGAGTTACAGTCACAGCAATAAAGTTGATGGAGCCGTTGAACTGAGTATTGGAAGTAACAGGTTTGTTCACAACACTCACAGAAACAGTATACTTAAAGTCATAAGTCGTTTCACCAGAACTACCAGTGGTCCCAGTCTTCTGAGCTTTCTCAAATGCCTCTTCGTACGCGTTGAAAATCTTATCGAGCACTTTGTCCATAGAAACAGTTCCATTGGCAACCCAAATAGTACCAACTTTCTTGGTATTAGCAGCATTAGAACCATCAAAGAACATCTTAGTTGTTCCGTCCATCAAGTTAGTACGATCCAAATCTGCATCGGCCTTAAAAGAATTATAAGCGTCGGTGTAGTTCTTATGACTCAGTTCAACAACATAGCCATTCTTCACCCAATTCTCCAGCTTGGAGTCACCAATTTCGAGAATTGCATCAGACAAAGCCTTCTGATCCTTGTCGTTGTCAGCAAAAGTAAAAATCTTATCGCGGTCATTATCGCTCAGGGTTTCAGCAGCTTTCTGACCCAGCATAGCAGAGTAGCCAGAAGCGGTATTGGTATTCTCGCTGGAAGAGCCGCTGTTGCTGTTGCCGCCGTCCTTGCAGCCAGCCAGCATGCTGACGGCCATGATGCCGGCCAGCGCCAGAGAAGCAATCTTCTTGAGTTTCATAATGAATTTTTCCTCCTTATGGTG
>NZ_NFHX01000070.1:0-849 GCF_002161515.1 Faecalibacterium sp. An58 | reverse complement strand
GTGACGCAAAAGTTCTTTTGTTTTGGTGCGATCAACAACAGAAGGAATATGGTTCTATTCCTCTTTGCCGCCACATCGGATGGGTGTTTTACCCGAGCGTGCAGGTGGTCTCTGGCACCCGCCCGCCCCTTATATCATCTCCCGGTATGGTGCCCCGGGGGTGTTATAAGTAACGATTTGCTTTAGACGTTGGTCTTAGAGGTTGCCTTCAGAACAGCCACCACATACGGCTCAGTCTTGTTGTCTTTGGTAACCATGCTGCCCTCGTAAACATACATGGTGTAGCTAATATTCACAGTTTTAGCACCTGTATCAACAACATTCTGCAGGTCTTTCACGCTCTCAGCAATTGCGTTCGCCGCCAAGGTACGCACGGAATCAGCCGAAGAACCAGCGCCATTGGAAACGACTGCATAACGATAAAAAGTTTTGTCGTCGTCCTTCAAGTCACGAACCAAATTCGCAATCTTATCAGGGTCGAGCAGACGATGACCATCCGCGAGATCACCAAATACATAATCCAGCACGCCGTCGCGTACAGTTGCAGTGTCCACCTCGTGATAAAGCTTTGTATTATCCTCGTTGAACTTCTTCATCGCATTGTTCAGAGCGGTATTCTCTTCAACAGTAATGACCAGATCACTGTTTTTATCTGCGATGGCGTTCTTCACAGTGCTCACGACGCTAGCGGTGGTGGGCTGGCTGCTGGAAGAGCCACTATTGCCGTTGTTGGTGCCCTCACCGCAAGCGGTGAGCATGCTGACGGCCATGATGCCGGCCAGCGCCAGAGAAGCAATCTTCTTGAGTTTCATAATGAATTTTTCCTCCTTATGGTGTATAAAAGATAGA
>NZ_NFHX01000007.1:0-109995 GCF_002161515.1 Faecalibacterium sp. An58 | reverse complement strand
AAAGGTTCCGTTACAAGTATTCGATATTGTTCAATTTTCAAGGTCCTGCGCCGCGCTGTCTCTCGACCGGCGACCCATTTATTTTACCACATCCGTCTTTGCTTGTCAAGCTCTTTTTTCATTTCTTCTTGACGCAGCCTGGCAGCTGTGCGGCGGCATTGTCCGCCGTGGAAATTATTTTATCACAAGTTGCATCAAATTACAAGGGGAATTTACATTTTTTCTCAAAAAATCATCCATCCAGCAGTTTTTCACGCATCAGCTTCAAAATTTTCCGTTCTCTCCGTGAGATCTGCACCTGGGTGGTGTGCAGGAGTTTGGCGGTATCGCTTTGAGTTCGCCCGCCATAAAACCGAAGCCGGATCAGCTGCTGATCTTCTTCCGGCAGAGCTGCCAGCACCTCCTCCAAACTGATCCGGTCCGCCAATTCCTCCTCAGGAGAATCCACTGGGATATCCATTTGCCGCTCCTCCCCGTCATCGTTTTCAGGGGTCAGGCTCATGGCGGGCATGGAGGCCCGGATGGCAAGCGCCACGGCTTCCGGACTTTCGTTCAGTTCCTGGGCCAGCTGCCCCACCGTCATCTCAGTACCAAACAATTTCATATGGTGCTCCCGGGCGGCATTGATCCGCAACCCCAGCTCCTTGATGGAACGGCTGACCTTCACCGTCCCCCCATCCCGGAACAGCTTCTTGATCTCCCCCAGAATCACCGGCACCGCGTATGTGGAAAAGCATACGCCCCGGCTCTCATCAAAGCCGTCGCAGGCCTTGATGAGTCCCATACAGCCGGCGCTGTACAGGTCGTCGTATTCGATCCCGCGCCCCCGGAATCTGCCTGCACAGGAGTGCACCAGTCCTAGATTCTTTTCAATGAACGCGCTGCGCCGGGTCTTGTCCGATACCATAATGGCCGCCTCTCTTTTATAGATTATGTATCCTCCCCTTTGGCGGTCAGACGCTTGGTCATGGTCACCCGGGTGCCCCGCGCCGGATGGGAAGCCACCCGCACGCCATCCATAAAGCTCTGCATCACTGCAAAGCCCAGGCCGGACCGTTCCTCGGGGTCGCCGGTGGTAAAGAGAGGCTCCATGGCCTGGGCGATATCAGGGATGCCCACACCCTTGTCCGCGACCGTGATCCGCACCCTGCGGTCGGGGTAGACCGACACCGTCAGGACGATCTGTCCCACCCGGTCGGGATAGGCGTGCACGATGCAGTTGGTCACCGCTTCCGATACAGCCGTCTTGATGTCGGCCAGCTGGGGAACGGTAGGGTCATAGCGGGCCAAAAAGGCCGCCACCGCCCCGCGCGCATATGCTTCGTTGACACTGAGGGAATCGAACTGGATGCGGGTGGTATTCTCCGCTTTCATGACTGGACGCCTCCTTCTTCCTTTGCATTCTCCTTGGAGCTGGTGCAGGCGATCTGCGCCAGGGAAAGCACCCGCCGCAGCTGGGGCGGCGCGTGCTGGACCTGCAGCCTGCCGCCCAGAGCCCTGACCCGCCGCTGCCGACCCAAAATCAGCCCCACCCCCGAGGAATCCATAAACCCTACCCCCGCAAAATCCATCACCAGGACCCGGGGGCTGCGGCAGACCAGGGCGTCATCGATGCGCAGCCGCAGGTACTGGGCTGCGTCGTGGTCGATCTCGCCTGACAGATAGGCATAAAGGGTATCCCCTGCCGCGCTCAAGCTCACATTCGCCATCGCATTTCACACTCCTTTTCAAAAAAAGAAAAGATCCCATACACTCTGTTACCAGTGTACGGGATCTTCGGTTCTGTTTTTAGTGAAGTATGTCGATACGCTCAGATCCGGCGCTCCGCCCGGGCTTCCAGCAGCTGTTCCGCCTCCAGGGCAAGTTCCTCACTGCCGCAGACCAGCATGCCGCGGCCTCCTGCGGCCTGGGCCTGTTCCATCGCCTCGGACAGGTCGGGGCACACTTCCACCTCAAAATGAAAGCGCGCCAGATCGGCCAGTTTTTGGGCCAGGCCGGGGTCGGCCCCGCCGGGCACCGTCACATAGAGCTTGTCGATGGGGCCGCCCTCGGACATGCCGGGCATCTTTGCCTTGTCCCTGGTCTGTTCGTCGGGCAGCAGGCCGTTTTCCAGAGTGGCAAAAAAGTCCGCTGCGCCTTCCTCTCCCCGCAGTCCGATGACCGCGTTGAGGTGCCGCACCTTGGCCAGCTGCAGCACCCGCACCAGGGCCGCCGCCTGCTGGGGCGTGCGGCAGGCATCCAGGATCATCAAGGGCCGCTGGGCCATGATCCGGATGCTGCTGCGGTTGCGCACCCCGGCCAGGCCCGCCAGGATGGCTTCATCCTGGATATCGCAGCCCCTGCGCCAGAGCGCCAGAGCCAGTTCCACCGCAATGGCTGCGTTGCCTGCGGCGTGCAGACCCGGGAAGTCCGGGGAGATCTGATAGCCGCCATAATCCATTTGGGCGGCAGTCCCCTCCCCGCCCTCGGGGATGGTGATATCTTCTTCCTCCGGGACCACCAGCTCGCAGTCCGTTTTGCCCGCCGCCACGATGATCTCGGTCAGGGCGGGCTTGGGCTGGCCGGGGGCCGTGACACAGACCGCCCCCTTGCGCATGACGGCGGCCGCGTCGTGGGCAAGCCGCTCGATGCTGCGCCCAGTGCCGTCGGGGCCGATGTGCGTCACCGCACAGGCAGGCACCTGGGGCAGCGCGCCGGCCAGGGCGCCGTCGGCCGCCTCCACCACAGCAAAGGTACAGTCCGCCGCCTCAAAGCAGGCGCAGGCAGCCGCCAGCTCCGCCGCTCCGCGGGACAGCAGGGTAGTGTCCAGGATGCGGTCCGCCGCCTCGGTGTAGGCATCGGGGCAGACGTCCGCGGCCGGGCGGCCGTCCAGGGTGATCCGCTGTGAGAGCGGCCGGGCGCCCGCCTGGTACAGACCGGTAGCAAAGCCCGCCGCTGTCAGGATGCCCGCCGTCAGGCAGGCCACCGCCGTCTTGCCGGCCGTGCCCGCCACCGGCAGGTACTGCACCCGCCCCGCCTGGGGCAGGGCCGCCCCAAAGTCCTGGGGCGTATCGAATCCTTCGGGCAGGGAGGCAAAGAAAGCGTCTGCCTCGGGGATGGTGTGGATGGTGGACATGGTGTGTTCCTTTCTGGCCTGTTCAGCCGTGGCGGGACGCAGGCCTGCGCCGCCCCAGCAGCAGCCCGATCAGCCACAGCAGGGCCAGGGCCAGAGCCATGCCGGTCACTACCCCGCCAAAGTCGATCCATATATCGGTCACCTGGCTGCTGCGCCCGCCCGAAAACAGCTGGATGGTCTCATCCGTCAGAGCCGTCAGCAGGCCGGCCAGCGCGGGCCAGCTGATGAACCGCCAGGCGTGTCCGGTGACCGCCCGGGTGGTCAGCAGCAGCAGGAATCCTTCCAGGCTGTATTCACAGAAGTGCGCCGCCTTGCGGACGGCGTGTTCGGTCAGGCTGGCGGCAGCGCCGGGATGCCCCAGGCGCCGCAGCAGTTCCTGCAGGGTGCGCAGCACCCGCTGGCTGGAGTTCGATGAGACGCGGGCGGGCTGCATCGAGTTGGAAAAGATGAACCAGATCGTCCCCGCCAGGGCCAAAAGCAGCAGTCCCCCTATGATCAGCTGCCACAGCTGCTTGCGTTTGATGGTCATAGCCTTGTTCCTCAGCCCAGCGCTCGGATGCTCTGCTGGATGTTGGCCAGCTTATCCTGGCTGCGGGCAGCTTTGGCGCGTGTCTCCTCCACCAGAGCGGCGGGAGCCTTCTCCACAAATTTGGGATTGGCCAGCTGCTTTTCAAACATGGCCAGCTCCTTCTCCGCCTTGGCCAGCTCCTTGTTCAGCCGGGCCAGCTCCTTGTCCCGGTCGATCAGCTCCATCATGGGGATGAAGCCGCGGGCCGCGTGGGTGGACACCTGCACCATGCCGTCGGTGCTGCCCTCGTATTTGGAAGTGAAGGTGACGTCGGTGGCAAAGGCGAATTTGGCCAGATACACATTGGCCTGCTGGAAGGGGGCGGGATCCGCCGTCTCGATCACCATGCTGGTGCGCTTGGCGGGGTGGACGTTCATCTCGGTGCGCATGGTGCGGACCGCCTTGATGTAGTCCATCACCTTTTCAAAGGCGGCTTCCTCCTCCGGCCAGCTGTGGGCGGGGTCTGCGGTGGGCCAGGCGGCGGTCATGATGGTCTCGCCGCTGCCGGGCAGGGCCTGGTACAGCTCCTCGGTGATGAAGGGCATGAAGGGGTGCAGCAGTCTGAGAGCCTGGTCCAGCACATACACCAGCACCCGCCGGGCGGTGTCGGCCTGGGCCGTATCCCCCGAGTTCAGACGGGGCTTGGCGATCTCGATGAACCAGTCGCAGTAGACGTCCCAGATAAAGCTGTTGATCTTGGCGGCAGCCAGGCCCAGCTCATAGTGGTCGATGTTGTCGGTCATGGCGCCGGCCACCTGGCTCAGTTTGGTCAGCACCCACTTGTCGCTCATATCCAGCATCGCGCGGTCGGGCAGGCCGGGGACAAAGTCCTCGGGCAGGTTCATCAGCACAAAGCGGGTGGCGTTCCACAGCTTGTTGGCAAAGTTGCGGGCGGCCTCCACCTTCTTTTCGCTGTAACGCATATCGTTGCCGGGGGTCGAGCCGTCCACCAGCATGAAGCGCAGCGCATCGGCGCCGTACTGGGCGATGACTTCCAGCGGGTCGATGCCGTTGCCCAGGCTCTTGGACATCTTGCGGCCCTGGCTGTCCCGGACGATGCCGTGGATGCAGACGGTGTGGAAGGGGGCTTCGCCGGTGTAAGCCAGGCCCGAGAAGATCATCCGGCTGACCCAGAAGCCGATGATGTCATAGCCGGTGACCAGGGTGTCGGTGGGATAGAAGTATTTCAGGTCCTCGGTCTCCTCCGGCCAGCCCAGGGTGCTGAAGGGCCACAGGGCCGAGGAGAACCAGGTGTCCAGGGTATCGGGGTCCCGGGTCAGATGGGTGCTGCCGCACTTGGGGCACGCCGCCGGGGCCTCCTTGGCCACCACGGTCTCGCCGCATTCGTCGCAGTACCAGGCGGGGATCTGATGGCCCCACCACAGCTGGCGGCTGATGCACCAGTCCCGGGTGTTCTTCATCCAGTTCATATAGTTCTTGGTGAAGCGCTCGGGCACAAAGCGGATCCTGCCCTTTTCCACCGCCTCGATGGCTGGCTTGGCCAGGGGCTCCATCTTGACGAACCACTGACGGGACACCATCGGCTCAATGGTGGTGTGGCAGCGGTAGCAGGTGCCCACCTCATGCTTGAGGGGCTCCACCTCTTTGAGGTAGCCGCCGGCCTCGAGATCGGCCAGGATGGCCTTGCGGGCTTCCAGGGTGGTCATGCCGGCGTATTTGCCGCAGTCCAGCACCCGGGGCTCGTTGACGGTGTTCTTGCCCGCCTCGAACAGGGCGTCCGCAGCGGCTTTGTCGGCGGCGCCGGTCATGTGCCCGTCGTAGGTGAACACCCGCACGATGGGCAGGTCATGGCGCAGCCCCACTTCAAAGTCGTTGGGGTCGTGGGCCGGGGTGATCTTGACCACGCCGGTGCCCTTGGTCATGTCGGCGTGCTCGTCGCAGACGATGGGGATCTCCTTATTGAGCAGCGGCAGGATGACGTGGCAGCCGTGCAGATGGGCATAGCGGGGGTCATCGGGGTTGATGGCCACAGCGGTATCGCCCAGCATGGTCTCGGGGCGGGTGGTGGCCAGCTCCAGCATCTCCCCGGTCTCCTTGACCGGGTACAGAAGGTGCCAGAAATGGCCGTCCTGTTCGGTGTACTCCACCTCGGCGTCCGAGATGGAGGTATTGCAGTGGGGACACCAGTTGACCATCCGGTTGCCGCGGTAGATCAGCCCTTCCTTGTACAGCCGGACGAACACCTCACGCACCGCGTCCGAGCATCCTTCGTCCATGGTGAAGCGTTCCCGCTGCCAGTCGCAGCTGCTGCCCAGCTTCTTCAGCTGGCTGACGATCCGGTTGCCATAGCGGACCTTCCAGTCCCAGGCCCGCTCCAAAAAGCCGTCCCGCCCCACCATCTCTTTGGTCAGGCCCTCTTTGGCCATGGCTTCCACCACCTTGGCCTCGGTGGCGATGGATGCGTGATCGGTGCCGGGCACCCACAGGGCCGCATACCCCTGCATCCGCTTGGTGCGGATCAAGATATCCTGCATGGTGTTGTCCACCGCGTGGCCCATGTGCAGCTGGCCGGTGACGTTGGGGGGCGGCATCACGATGGTATAAGGCTTTTTGTCGGGGTCAGCCTTGGTGTGGAAGTAGCCCCCATCCTGCCAGAACTGGTAGATCCGGTCCTCCACCTGGCTGGGGTCGTACTGTTTTGCGAGTTCTTTCATCAAGCAACCTCCAGAGTATCATCAAAAATCCGAGCTTGTGGGGACAACAAAAGCCGCCCCACGGCGAACCATGGGACGGCTGAACTTCGAGCCGCGGTACCACCCAAATTGCGCCCA
Organism: Faecalibacterium sp. An58; assembly: GCF_002161515.1. Lineage (NCBI taxonomy): Bacteria > Bacillati > Bacillota > Clostridia > Eubacteriales > Oscillospiraceae > Faecalibacterium > Faecalibacterium sp. An58. The sequence continues at coordinate 103,520 of NZ_NFHX01000007.1, read as the reverse complement.
TCTCCATGATGGGCCGCCTCTTGATGCCCCGGTAACGTGGGGCAGGCCCGAGGACAGCTGCCGAAGGCCCATAGCCGGCCCGCTCACCGTCCCTGCTCAGGAGTGACAGCCCGCCCCCCGACCCTGCCGGCTTGCACCTGGCCCGGCTCTCTGAAAGGGCGGATGGGGCGTACACTCTCCCTCAATGCATTTAGACAGAATAAAGATAGCAGGTTTCGTGCAGTTTGTCAATACGCCGCTTCACCGCGCTCTTTTTAGAAAGGCAGACCGGTCTCCTATTTTCCCGCCTTCCGGAAAAAGCGCGCCAGAAAGATGCAGCACAAAATGCCGATCCCAAAAGGGACAGCGTAGATGAACGCCGTGCTGGGCGGCGCGCTGTACCCGGCGTACCGTCCGCCCCACTGCAAAGCACAATAGTTATATGCGACCACCGCACACAGGATGTCGGAGAGCAGGATCGCGAGGGCCGCAAAAAAGCGGCTTATCTTTTTCATATGCCTTCCACCTCTTTCACAGCAGGTCTGTAAATATTGGTATGCGTTTCGGCTCACCGCAGGAAAGCCCGCACCAGCTTGTCCCCCAGCGGGGTGTAGGGCTGGTAGCGGATGGGCAGATCCAGGCTGCCCCGCACCAGCACGCTTTTCTCATGGGTGAAGGTGTCGAAGCTGCGCTTGCCGTGGTAGCTGCCCATTCCGCTCTGTCCCACTCCGCCAAAGGGCAGGAAGGGGTCGGACAGGTGCATGATGGTGTCGTTGACGCAGCCGCCCCCATAGGGCACGGTGCGCACCACCCGGCTGCGGACCGCGCGGCTGCGGGTGAACAGGTAGAGGGCCAGGGGCTTGGGCCGGCTGCGCACAAAGTCCAGGGCCTCCTCCAGACGGCGGTAGGACAGCACCGGCAGCAGCGGGCCGAAGATCTCCTCCTGCATGGCCGGCTCCCGGGGCGACGCGTCCTCCAGCAGCGCCGGCGCGATGCGCCATGCGTCTGCGTCCCGTTCCCCGCCCCAGACCTGGGACGCTCCATCCAGCAGCCCGCACAGCCGCCGGAAATGCTTTTGGTTGACAATGCGGCCATAGGCGGGGTTCTGCAGCGGGCGCGGCCCGTACTGCCGCCGGATCTCCGCCTTGATCCGGGCCGTCAGCTCCTCTTTCACCCGGACGTCCACCAGCAGATAGTCGGGCGCCACACAGGTCTGCCCGCAGTTGAGCAGCTTTCCAAAGACGATCCGCCGGGCGGCCAGGGCCAGGTCTGCGTCGGCCGTGACGATGCAGGGACTTTTGCCTCCCAGTTCCAGGGTGACGGGGGTCAGATGGGCGGCGGCCTTTTCCATCACCATCCGGCCCACCGCCACACTGCCGGTGAAAAAGATGGTGTCAAACGCCTGGTCCAGCAGGGCGGTGTTCTCGGCCCGGCCCCCTTCCACCACCGTCACATGGCCCGGCGGGAAAGATTCCCGGATCATCCTGGCCAGCAGCGCCGAGGAAGCGGGGGCGTAGGCCGAAGGCTTGACCACCGCACAGTTGCCCGCCGCCACCGCCCCGATCAGGGGCTCCAGCGTCAGCAGGAAGGGATAGTTCCAGGGGGCCATGATCAGTGCCACCCCATAGGGTTCGGGCACCCGGGCCGCCAGCCCCGGAAAGTTGGCCGCCCCGGCCAGACGTACCCTGGGCTGCGCCCAGCGGCGCAGATGGGCGCGGTGGTCCCGCAGCTCGGCCAGGGCCAGGCCGGTCTCGCACATATAGCTTTCCTGGGGGCTTTTGCCCAAGTCGGCCTGTAGCGCCGCCGCAATGTCCTCCTGATGGGCCCGGACCGACCGTTCCAGCCGTCCCAGAGCGGCCAGACGGCAGGGCACCGGCAAGGTGCGCCCCTCCGCAAAGTAAGCTTTCTGCCTGCGGACGATCCCCGCAATTTCTTTTTCCTGCATGGTGTGCTCCTTTCCCGATGAACGGCGCGCTGTGCCGTGATGTTCCGGATACTCCTATCATACCCCAAAACGGCCCCGCAGGCAACCATATGACAAAAGAACGCGCCGCAGATCCCGCGGCGCGCCCCTTCTATGTTTCTGCGCCCGGACGGGCGGCCTTTATTTTGCGGCCATCACAGCTGGCTGCGGTACAGCTCCACGATCTCCTCCACGCTGGTATCGCGGGGGTTGCCGGGACGGCAGGCGTCGGCATAGGCGCTCTGGGCCAGGAACTCAATGTCCTCCTCCTTGAGGATGCCGTGGAGGTTTGCAGGGATGCCCACATCCGCCGACAACTGCTTGACGGCGGCGATGGTAGCGTCGGCAGCCTGCGCGTCGTTCATCTTATCGATGTCCATCACGCCCATGGCCTCGCCGATGGCGCGGTAGCGCTCGCCGGCCACCTCCTTGTTGTACTCCAGGCCCACCGGCAGCAGGATGGCGCAGGCCACGCCGTGGGGGGTGTCATACAGGGCGCTCAGGCCGTGGGCCATGCTGTGGACAATGCCCAGGCCCACATTGGAAAAGCCCATGCCCGCAATGTACTGGCCCAGAGCCATCCCCTCCCGGCCTTCGGGGGTATTCTGCACGGCGCCCCGCAGGCTGCGGCTGATCAAACGGATGGCCTCCAGATGGAACATATCCGAGATGACGCAGTGGCCCTTGGTGATGTAACCCTCGATGGCGTGAGTCAGCGCGTCCATACCGGTGGCCGCGGTCAGGCCCTTGGGCATGGAAGCCATCATATCAGGGTCCACCACAGCGACTTCGGGGATGTCGTTGGTATCCACGCAGACGAACTTGCGCTTCTTCTCCACATCGGTGATGACATAGTTGATGGTGACCTCGGCGGCGGTGCCGGCGGTGGTGGGCACGGCGATGGTGAACACCGCGTGCTTTTTGGTGGGGGCCACGCCCTCCAGGCTGCGCACATCGGCAAACTCGGGGTTATTGATGATGATGCCGATGGCCTTGGCGGTATCCATGGCAGAGCCGCCGCCAATGGCCACGATGCAGTCGGTGCCGGCCGCCTGGAAAGCAGCCACGCCGTCCTGGACGTTCTGGATGGTGGGGTTGGGTTTGATCTCACTGTACACGCTGTAAGGGAAGTTTGCAGCGTCCAGCAGGGCGGTCACCTTGCCGGTAACGCCAAACTTGAGCAGGTCAGGGTCGGAGCAGACGAAGGCCTTGGTGCAGCCCCGTGCGGTCAGCTCGGGGACGATGCTCTCAATGGCGCCGTGGCCATGGTAGGAAATGCTGTTCAGAACGATGCGGTCAGCCATGGTAATAACTCTCCTTTGCTCGTTTCGGCGGGCCGGGCCGTCCGGCCCCGCCTGGTATATTTTTATAGTAACACAACGTTTTCCCCGAAAAAAGCGGAGGTTGTTTCAGACTGGAACACTCTCCGGTTTTTTCTTTCACAGGTTCAGGAAGTCCCTGCGGTAGTTGACGCCGAAGTATTCCGCCAGCTGCTGCATCTCGCTGTCCTTGATGGTGTTCACCCGGGGCAGATGGGCGGTCAGCATATAGATCTGAGCGGCCTTCTCCACCGTCTCGATGAGGCCGAAGGTCTCATCCAGGGTCTTGCCGGCGCCATAGATGCCGTGCATCCCCCAGATCACCAGCCGGAATTCCTTCATCTTGGCGGCTGTGACCTCCCCGATGGAGTTGGTGCCGCAGAGCATCCAGGGCAGCACGCCCACGCCGTCGGGGAACACCACGATGCACTCGGTGCACATTTCCCACAGGGTGTGGGTGAATTTCTTTTCGTCCAGCTCGTGGACGTAGTTCATGGCCAGGGTGTAGGTGGGATGGCTGTGCATCACCACACGGTTTTCGGGGTCCACTTCCAGCCGGGCCATGTGGCTCATGAGATGGGCGGGCAGCTCGCTGGTGAATTTGCCTCCGTCCCTGTACCCCCACAGCAGCTCGGCGGTGGTGCCGTCGGCGGCGATGCGGATGATCCCGAGGTTGGTCTCGGGGTCATTCTGTACATTTTTGAAATACTTGCCGGTGCCGGTGACGATGAAGTATTTGCCGATCAGGGGCTTTGCGTCAAAGCCGGTGGGGATGGTGCGGATCACCCTGGTGGTGTCCAGGTATTCCGCCACCTCCTCTTCCCGCAGCAGGTAGCTGATGTTGCCGCCGTTGCGCTCGTCCCAGCCCAGGCGGTACATATTGGCGGTGGTCTGTTTCATTTCCTCCACAAAGGGGGCAGTCAGGATGTCTTTCATGGTCTCAACCTCTCTTGCTCAGCACATTCTTTTCGTATTCCAGCACCTGGGGGAACCATTCCCCGTCCACAGGCTTGCCGCAGCGGCGGCAGTACTCGTCCCACACTTCGCCCAGAGGCATGGTCTTGAGCTGCTCCTGTTCCACCATCAGCCGGGTGAAGTCCCCCTCGTCCTGCAGCCGCTTGAGCAGGGAGCCGGGCTGCAGCAGGGCAAACAGCAGGGCTTTTTGCAGGTTGCGGTAGCCGGTCACCCAGGCCGAGATGCGGTTGATGGAGGCGTCAAAGTAATCCAGGGCGATGTGCACCCGTCCGTCTAGGCCGCCGCAGCGCACGATTTCCCGGGCGATCTCCCGGGTCTCGTCGTCGTACAGCACCACATGGTCGGAATCCCAGCGGATGGGCCGGGTGACATGGAGGGCGATCTCGTCAAAGAAGGTCAGCAGGGCAGGGATCTTGTCGCTGACCACCTCGGTGGGGTGATAGTGGCCGTTGTCCATCAGCGGAATGCATTTATCCTTGTGCATGGCCGCATACAGCAGGCTGAATTCCCCGCTGCCCGCAGTGTAGGCCTCCACTCCGATGCCAAAGACCTTGCTCTCCACGCAGGGCTTGACCTTGCTGAAATCATAAGGCTGGGCCAGGATGGCGTCGATGGAGTCGCGGTAGCGCTCCCGGGGGCCCATCCGGTCGCCCGGCACGTCCTTGAAGCCGTCGCCGGTCCAGATGTTCATGACGCAGACGTCGTTCAGCTGCTCGGCCAGATACTGGCTGATCCGGATGCAGGCGCGGCCGTGCTCGATCCAGAAGCGGCGGGTCTCCTCGTTGGGGCTGGTGAGGGTCAGGGGGTCGCACTTGTCATGGGAGAAGAAGGTGGGGTTGAAGTCGCAGCCCAGACCCCGCTCTTTGCAGAACTGCACCCACTTTTCAAAGTGTTTGGGCTCCAGCTTGTCCCGGTCCGCCCAGCCGCCGTTGTCCTTGTCAAAAATGGCGTAGCTGGCGTGCAGGTTCATCTTGGGCTTGCCGGGGATCAGCGCCAGCACCTGATCCAGGTCGTCCATCAGCTCCTGGGGGGTGCGGGCCCGTCCGGGGTAATTGCCGGTGGTCTGGATGCCGCCGGTGAGGGGCTTGGAGGGGTCGCCGTCAAAGCCGCGGACGTCGTCCCCCTGCCAGCAGTGCAGGCTGACAGGGACCTGTTTCAGGGTCTCGATGGCGGCCTCGGTGTCCACGCCCAGGGCCATGTACTTCTCTCGTGCTTCGGAATAATGCATCAAGTTTTCCTCCTTTGTACGGGTGTTCTATCACACTGCCTGTCCGGGCAGTATCTCATGGATATCAAAGCTCCTGCGGATGCAGCGGCGGGCGTCGGCCAGGTCTGCCAGCTCCCCTGCGCCGATCAGCTGCACCGCCAGATTGCCAATGGCAGTTCCCTCCACCGGCCCGGCATAGACCGGCAGGCCCGTGGCCCGGGCGGTCATCCGGTTCAGGTAGCCATCCTGGCAGCCGCCTCCCACAATGTTGATGCTGGTGTACCGGGTGCCGGTCAGCTCCTCCAGGCTGCGGACGGCCTCTTTGTAGCAGGCCGACAGGCTGCGGTACAGGCACTGCATCAGCTGGCCCACCGTGCCGGGCCGGGGCTGGCCGCTGGCGGTACAGGCGTCCTGCACCGCCGCGATCATGCTGTCCGGCGCCAGAAAAGCGCTGTCGTTCACGTCCACCACCGAGGGGAAATCCGCCGCCTCCTCGGCCGCTGCGATCAGGTCGGGGAAGGACCACTGCCGCTGCCCTGCTTCCACATCCAGCTGCCAGGGCGCGGCGGCCTTGCCCGCCACATAGCCCTCGCCGTTCAGTTCCCGCCGCACCGACTGGATCATCCACAGACCCATGATGTTTTTCAGGTAGCGGTAGCGGCGCCAGGCCCCGCCCTCGTTGGTGAAGTTGCAGGCCCGGCTGGCCTCGGTGGTGATGGGAGCGGGGTTTTCCACCCCCAGCAGGGACCAGGTGCCGTTTGAGAGGTAGACCGCCCGGTCATCCCGCGCGGGCACCGCCAGAAAGGCCGAGCCGGTGTCATGGGTGGCCGGCAGCACCACCTGCGATGCAAAGCCCGCCTGGGCGGCGATGGCGGGCGCCAGCGGACCCACCACCGTTCCCGGCATGGACAGCGGTCCAAACAGCGCCCGGGGCAGCCCCAGACGGTCCAGCAGCTCCCCGTCCCAGCAGCAGTCCCTGGCGTTGACCAGGCCGGTGCTGGTGGCGTTGGTGTACTCCTGCTTTTTCACCCCGGTGAGCAGGTAGTTGAAATAGTCGGGGATCATCAGCAGGCTTCCGGCCCGGGCCAGCTGGTCCGGGTGTTCGGCCTGAAGGGCCGCCAGCTGATAGATGGTGTTGAAGCTCTGCTTCTGGATGCCGGTGTGTGCGTACAGCTCCGCCGCCGGGATCAAGCGCTCCACCACGGCGTCCATCCCCTCGGTACGGCTGTCCCGGTACGCCACCGCGTCCCCCAGCAGCCGTCCTTCCGGGTCCAGCAGCACAAAGTCCACTGCCCAGGTGTCGATGCCGATGGTGGCAGGGATCTTCCCGCGCTCCTTACAGGCTTTCAGGCCCGCCAGGATCCCCTGCCACAGCAGCTCCAGATCCCAGCAGTCGTGGCCGTTTCGGCGCACCTGCCGGTTTGCAAACCGGTGCACCTCCTCCAGGACCATTCTGTCCCCTTCCAGCCAGCCAAGGATGCACCGTCCGCTGGACGCCCCAATGTCGATGGCCAGATGATAATTGCCCATAAAAAATGAACCGCCTCCTTGCAGCTTTGTCTCATCTGCTGCAAGTATAGCGGTTCGGAGCATTCTTTGTAAGGACGCCGCCGGGATAAAAACAGGGACCTTTCTTGCAATGGCGGCCGGGCTGTGGTATGCTTGTAGCCAGAAGGAGGAGACCGCCATGAACCAGGCTCTTTTGGCCCGGCTGCGCCAGATCACCGATGAGGAACGCGCCATCCTTGCAGGGGACGGCACCGTCCAGCGCAGCCTGTACACCACCCGCCACGAGTTTGTGGTGGACAGCGCCCGCCTGCTGGAAAAGGGCAAACTGATCGAGATACGCCCCCACACCCGGTTCGTTCATTTTCCGCGCCACCGGCACAACTATGTGGAACTGATCTATATGTGCAGCGGCTCCACCACCCACATCATCAACGGCACCCAGAAGGTGGTGCTCCAGACCGGGGACCTGCTCTTTCTCAACCAGGCGGTGTACCATGAGATCCTGCCCGCCGCCCAGGACGATGTCGCAGTCAACTTCATCATCCTGCCCCAGTTCTTCGACCGCAGCTTTGCCATGCTCCAGCAGGAGAACGTCCTGCGGGACTTTCTGGTCTCCACTCTGTCGGGGGAGTCCGCCTTTGCAGGCTATCTGCACATCCGCGCCCATGACATCCTGCCGGTGCACAACCTGCTGGAGAACATGATCTGGACGCTGCTGGAGAACAAGCGGGGCGTCAACGACCTGAACGAGACCACCATGGGCCTGCTGCTGCTCAACCTGTCCCTGTTTGCACAGGACATCAACCAGGCCGGCCCCGACCGCATGGACGAGAACACCGTCTTTGCGGTGCTGCAATACATCGAAGCCCACTACCGGGACGGCACCCTGGCCGACGCGGCCGCTCTGGTGCACCGGCCCGCCTACACCGTCAGCCGTCTGCTGACCCGCCATACCGGCCAGAATTTCCGCCAGCTGCTCCAGCAGCGCAAGCTGCAGCAGGCGGCCTACCTGCTGAGCCATACCCCTCTGCCGGTGGAGACCATCCTGGAGAACATCGGCTACGAGAACAGCAGCTATTTCTACCGCCGCTTCCGGGCCCGATACGGCTGTTCCCCTGCCGAATACCGGGCAGGCCGGTCAGTCTAAGCGGAACACCTGCTCCAGCTTGGGCTGCGCCCCCGTCTCGGGGTCCATCTCAAGCTCAAGGATATCCTTCATGTACTCGTTCCAGCGGGCCACCACCGGGCTCTCCGCCTGCACCTTTTCGGCGTAGGCCACCCCTTTGGCGCACTCATAATAGCCGAACAGCTCGCCGTTGACATAAAAAATGCTGTAGTTGCAGATGCCGGCCTCTTTCAGCACCTGGACCATTTCGGGCCAGATCGCATCGTGCCGCCGCTGGTATTCCTCTTTGCAGCCGGGCTTGACCCGGCCTTTCCATGCCATGTGTTCCATTGTGTCCGCCTTTCTCTCTTTGTTTTGTCTGCTGCGGGAAGGTTCCCGCGCCGTCTTTATCTGAAAGATACCACGTTTGCCGCCGCTGCGCAAGGCCCCCTGCTTTTTTGGGAGGGCGGCCCCGCCGCGCGAGGCTGTTATCCCACCCGCAGGCGGCCCCGGACTGCAAGCCGTGCCGGGCCGTCCTGCCCTTTTCAGGAGGTCTTATCATGGCAGCTCTTCCCTACCGCAATTACATCTTTGATCTGTACGGCACCCTTGTGGATATCCACACCAACGAGGAGGACCCCGCCGCCTGGGCCGCTCTGGCCCGGTTTTACAGCTATTACGGCGCGCGCTATGCACCCGACGCGCTGCGCGCGGCCTACCAGCAGGAGGTAGCCGCCCGTACGGCGGGCCGGGCCGCCCTGCGCCAGGACAGCCACGAGGCCCATCCCGAGATCCGGCTGGAAGAAGTGTTCCAGGCGCTTTTTCAGGCCAGGGGCGCCCAGGCCGATCCGGCTCTGGCGGTCCATGCGGGCCAGTTTTTCCGGGCCATGACCACACGATACCTCCGCCTGTACGACGGCGCCCTGGAGATGCTGGAGATGCTGCGGGCCAAAGGCGGCCATCTCTACCTGCTCTCCAACGCCCAGCGGATCTTCACCGCCTACGAGATGCAGGCTTTGGGCCTGGACCATTCGTTCGAGGCGGTGTACCTCTCCTCCGACTGGGACTGCAAAAAGCCCGACTGCCGCTTTTTTGACCTGTTGCTGCATCAGCACCATCTGGACCCCGCCCACAGCATCATGGTGGGCAACGACGGCCTGTGCGACATCGCCGGGGCCAAACAGGCGGGTCTGGCCACCCTGTATGTCCACTCCAACCTCTCCCCCGAGGAACCCCTGCCCCCTGCCGATCTGGTGCTGCCCGCCATGGATATGGCCCGGATGGGGGCCATGCTGGCCGGCGGTCAAGGTTGACAAACACCCCTTGCGGGTATATAACCCATCTATTCTGATCCATTCCGATCGTCCCAAGACAGGAGGACCGCATCATGCGCATCGTACAAATCGTTTTCAGCCCCACCGGGGGCACCCAGCGGGTGGCCGACCTCATCACCGGCGCCTGGGGACTGCCCGTCACCCAGTTCGATCTGTCCGACCCGGCTGCCGGCTGCACCGAGCTGCAGCTTGACTCCCAGGACCTGGTTTTGATCGCAGTTCCTTCCTTTGGCGGCCGCGTGCCGGCCCTGGCCATCAAAAAGGCCTGCCTGGTGCGCAAAGAGTGCGAACTTTACATCTGACCGGGACCTGTTATTATCATAGATTCGATTGGACCGGCAGCTTCCTGTGTGGAGGCTGCCGGTTTTTGTTTTGGGGTGGATAGGGGGGCTGCCGCGTGGTACAATCTCTTTACAGGATCTTTCCGAAGGAGGTTTTCGTATGCGAAGTGTCGTTTTGTTCATCGCCATGAGCCTGGACGGTTTCATTGCCGCCCCGGACGGCGGGGTGGACTGGCTGACCGGCCAGGACAGCGCCGCCGAGGCCGCCGACAGCTACGGCGCGTTCGTCCCCACCATCGACACGGTGCTGATGGGCTGGAACACCTATCATCAGGTGGTCACAGAGCTCTCCCCGGGGCAGTGGCCCTACGAAGGGCTGGACTGCTATGTCTTTACCCACCGACAGGCGTCTCCCGTGCCGGGGGTCCGCTTTGTTTCCTGCGACCCCTGCGCCCTGGTGGATCAGCTCAAGGCCAGGCCAGGCCGGGACATCTGGATCTGCGGCGGGGCCCAGCTGATCCGGCAGCTGTCGGACCGCATCGATCGGCTGCAGATCTCGGTCATCCCCACCCTCCTGGGACAGGGGGTTCGGCTGTTCCCCGCCCTGGCCCGGGAGCAGAAGCTGCGGCTGACCGGCGTCACCCACAGCAACGGCATCGTTGAACTGACCTACCAGCCCCGATAAAGGCGCCGGTCAGCGGGTGGCCTTCCAGAAGGGGTCCGTCTCGGTGGAGGAGGCGGTGGCCTTTTCCAACTGGTACACCACCTCGCTGTAATAGCGGGCGGGCACCTGGTCCAGCGGCAGGATATCCTCTTTCTTGGGTTCATCGTAGACGTAGCTGCCGTGCTCGACCGTGCCTGCGCGGTAGAACACCGCGTCGTAGACGGTGACCGTCTCGCTCTCGCCGCTTCCCACAAAGGCCCCCGAAAAGTTCAGCTGCACCGACAGGCCCACGGCCTGGTCTTCCCGGTAGAAGGAGTAGAATCCGCCCGCATCCTGCACGCTGCCGCGATACCATCCCATCCCCAGCAGTTTGCCGGTCAGGGACAGGTCGCTGATCTTTTTGCCGCCGAACCGCTCCAGGGCGGTGTGGCCCGCCTGGTCGGGCTGCAGGCGGTAGACGGGGCGGTCCAGCTGGTCGATGGCCGGGGTGATCTCATAGTCCTCCAGCTGCTGGCGCCAGGCAGACAGGGCCTCCTGGTCCAGCTCGATGGGGTGCACCAGACCGATCCGTACGCCGGCATCCTCCGCAGGCAGGGTGTATTCCTCCTCATCTGCGGTGGTAAAGCTGCCGTCCTCCAGATAGCGGAAGGTGTCCCCCAGCCTGCCGTCGGTGTATACGCCCCAAATCAGGCTGATGGCGAACCGATGCATGATGGGATTGTTCACAAAGAGGGCCTGCCAGGCTTCCGGGGTCCAGCAGCGCTGCACCGAGAGGGCCGACTCCAGCCGGCCTTTCTGGGCCGAGACCGTCGTTTTGATCTGCTTTTTCAGGTTTTTGAAGGCGGCGCTGGCCGCACCGGCCTTTTCGGGGTCGTCGGCCTTGCCGGGGGCGGGCAGGTTTTTCAGCTGCTTGCCCGCGTCGTTGGTGATCTCCAGTTCCAGCGCCGCCGTCAGCCGGACGGTGAACTGCCGGGGCCCGTAGTCGAACACCTGCGTCCCGTCGGGGCCAAAGCCCAGCGTGGGCACGATGCGGTCGGCCAGCTCCTCGGAGGAGATGCCCAGCTCCCGGGCGGCGTTGGCCAGGGCCTGGCCCGCCGCCGTCTTGACCTGCCGGAACTTGAATTTGCGGCTGATGGCATCCACCGTCATCAGCGCCGCCGGGTCGGGGCTGATGGCCAGGGCCTGTACCCCGTCGCAGGCGATGGCGCCGCGGGCGTGCTCGGGCCAGGTCTTGACCGCCTGGGTCAGGCGCGGCGTCATGGCCTCCCCTCCGCACCGGGCGGCAAAGGCCAGCACCCACTTGGTCTTGCTCTGGGCTCCCGCTTCGATCCAGTGGTCCCACACCTCGCAGGCGTAGGCCGCCAGTTCTGCGGCGTCCAGCCCCTGGGCCAGCTGTTCGGCAGCCGGGCTGCGGCCGATCCGTCCCAGATCCGCATAACACACCAGGATAGCGGCCATGCGGTCCTCGCCGGCAGGGGCGCGGTCCGGGCCGGTGCAGTGGACCGTGGGCAGGGGCTTGTCCAGCAGCCACTGCACCTTGCGCTTTTTGCCCCCCTTCAGGATCTGGGCCGCCAGCTCTGCGGCGTCCTGGGGCTTTTCCTCTTGTTTGCCCTCCCGGGCCGCGCCCAGCGCTGCCAGGGCCTCACGGATGACGTCGGCGGCCTTGGCGCTCTTTTCTTTTTCCAGAGCGGCGTTCAGGATCGGCACCGCCTCCGGGCCGCCCACCTCGGCCAGGGCGCGGGCCGCCATGATCCGCGCCCCCTGCTTTTTGCCGGCCAGCAGGGCGGCATAGTCTTCCTTCCACTCCGGGTGGCCGCAGTACGCCTCCAGCAGTTCTTTCTGCACCATCTTGGCCGTCTCATTGGCGCAGTCCAGCAGGACTTCCCTGGCTTTTGGGGCGTCGTCCGCACCGGCCGGCACCGCCCCCAGCCCTTTGACGGCTGCACTGCGGGCAAAGCTGCAGCCCTCCCGGGCGGCGATGGCCAGCTCCCCGACGCCGCTCCGGGCGCAGACTGTGTCCCCGGCTTTCCGGATGTTCTCCTGCTCTCCCGGATAGGATCCGGCGTACATGGCGCCCAGCACATCCAGGATCTCATGCGGAGGCATCCCAAAGGTGTTCAGCGCATTGGCAAATTTTTCATACTGGTCCGGCAGGCCGTTCACGACCCATCCCTGGTTCACCAGGGCCAGCGCGACCATGCTGCGGCAGAAAAACCGGTCCCAGCCCATCGATTTGTGGTATGCCTGCAAAATACTGCGCGCATCGTACATTCTCATCTGGCGGTCAGCGAAGGGCGCCAGCCGGGCGGCGCTGCCCGCCATCGTTCCCTGGTCCGTCAGGTACGCTTCCATGGCGTCGCCGTCTGCGCCGGGCGCACCGCCTGTACCCAGCGCGTTCCGGAACTGCCTTATGATCCGGTCCTGCATGGCAGCGGCCCTGTCCTGCTTTTTCCGCTTCCATTCCAGGTACAGGTCGCTGTCCTCCGGCAGCAGGGAGCAAAGGCCCGCGTACTGGTCATCGTTGGCCAGCTTCAGCGCCTGTTCCATCTCGTCGCTGCACAGCTGCGCCAGCCTGATCGCCTCCTTTTGGCTGGCATAGCCTCTGCCGCCCATGTACAGCAGCAGCACCACACCGCCTCCGGGCACGCATTGCTTCAGCACGGCCGCCTGCCGGACGATCTCCTCAAAGCCCAGCGCATCTTTCAGCTCATCCAGCACATTGCCGGGGCGCAGCCCGCTGAGCACTTTAAAAGCGCACCGCAGCCGGGGGTCTGCCGCCTGTCCCTCAAAAGCCGCCAGAGCCAGCCGGGACAGCCGGTCGCTGTCTGCTCCTATGTGCACCTTCAGCACGTTCTGGGGCTGCACATCCCATCCGGTTCCCACGCTGAGCCGGGGCACCGGGTCTGCGGGTCGGCCGCTTTGGATGTACTGTTCCAGCTGCCGGCAGTCGCTGGCAGTGATGCCCGCCCTGCCGTGCTTCAGGTAATCCATCACCCCGCGCAGCAGGATGTCCACCTGGTTTTCGGTCCACCTTACCGGTTCGCTTTTGACGCCGAATACCCGGGCCAGCAGGCCGGGCCTTGGGTCCTGGCCGGCCCGGGCGTTCTGCAGCAGGATGCCTGCCAGGAAGGCGGGCATCATGGTCTCCCCTGCGGGACACAGGGTCTGGGCCTGGACCAGTACGTCCGGCTGGGTCTGCGCCAGCTCCTGCAGCCAGGATGCGATCTGCTTGTTCCCTATGTAGTGATACACAACGGCCTGGCCTTCCAGAGCTGCGGCCGCAGGCAGGCCCAGCAGCTCATCCCACACGACGCGGCGGACGGCTATCTCGTCGGAGTTCCCCTTGCCCCTGGTGAAAGCCACCTTGTACAGGCAGCGCAGGGCGTTCTCGGCGCTGCTTTGACCCACGGCCCAGAGATACCGGACGGTGCGGCAGGCGCGCTCCCGGTCCCCTGCCGTCAGCGCGGCAAACAGGGTGGAGATAGGTTCCCTTTCCGGCCAGCTCAGCTGGGGCAGGATCTGGAGCTGCGCCTGCTGCAGCAGCTCATCGCCGGCCTCATCGTTCAGCAGATAGTCTTTGGCCAGCTGGACGTTGGCCGAAGTCAGGGACAGCAGCTTGCTCAGCTTGTCCAGCCAGCTGGTCTGATCCTGGATATGGGGAGCATTGTGTCGGTTCGTGTTCATACAGAATCGTCCTTTCCTTTTGATCGGATGCCGGGGCCCTGAGGGTCCCGCTTTTTCTATGATCGTCCCTGCCACCGCAGGCGGATGGCTTCCTCCTGCCAGCGCTGGCGGCAGAGGGCCAGATACCGCCCCGCCCTGCAGATCCGGTCCGTCAGGGCCTGGTCATCCTTCTGCATCCGGTGGGCCCGGGCCTCCAGGTCCGCAGCCACCTCCTCCAGCAGCTGCGCCCCGGTGTGCAGGCCGGCCTGTTCTCCCTGGCGGGCCAGGGTCCGCAGCCGGCCGGCCGCCTCCGGGCCTGCGCTGGCCAGTCCCGCCTGCAGCAGGTCGGACAGGGCCAGTTCCATCTCATCCAGCAGCTCGTTCATGGGCATTCCTCCTCTGGGGGCGCGGCCTGCCAGCCGTCCGGCCCGAAGTATTCGATGGGATACAGCCGCAGCAGGTCCTTGTCCCGGTAGACCGTGCCAAAAAAGACCGGCATCCGGGCGGGGTCTTTGCGCAGACCGGCTTCCAGCCGTTCCAGCGCGTCGATGACCGGCTGTTCGGTCTGGTCGTACCGCACCGTGACCCACAGATCCCGGCCGGCGGCGTCCAGAAGCCGCATCTGGAACAGCTGCTGCACCCGGTCATAGGGCTGCGGGATGCACTGCGCCGGCCGCACCACCGCCAGCCGCTCCCGTTCGGGCAGGCCGGCGGCGCTGTGCTTTTGCAGCAGCTGCTCAAAATCGGTGCAGAGGGCCTCGGGGGGCAGGATCTCCCCCGGCAGGACCCGCTGGCCCAGATCGGCATGGCAGCTGCTGGTGCCCGACAATCCCCCTTCCCCGTTGACCCGGGCGCCGTGCAGCCGCAGGACGCAGTTCCAGGCCTGGTCCAAAGTGCAGGGCATCCCCCAGAGCTGCAGCGGGCTGCGGCGGCGGGGCTTTTCATAAAACGCGGGGCGCAGGTCGCTGTATGTATAAAAGCAGCGCCCTTCCGTATCCCAGAAATAATAGACGGTCCCCTCATAGCCGCTGTTGTTCCGCCCTGTCACCTGGCGCAGGCCCAGCAGATACAGCTGCATCGGCCCGGCGGGGCGGTACTCGTCCCGGAAGGTGCCTGCCAGCTGCAGGATGCGGTCCTCCGGGGCAGCCTCGATGGCCTGAGCCAGCCGCCAGGCCTGGCCAAAGCGGGCCAAGAGGGATATATCCCGGTAGGTGGCCGACCGGCGGAAGTAGGCTGCGTATTCCTCCTGCAGGCGGCGCAGGGCCCGCTCCAGCCGGGGCAGGCGCCCGGTGTGGCAGAGGGCGGCCAGACGCTCGGTGGTGTCGCACACCGATGGGGGCAGCCGGCTCAGACCGGTGGCCATCTGGGCGGCCAGGGCCTGCCGGACCCCCTGGCAGACGCCTCTGGCCTGCTCGGGATCCCAGCCGCTGCCCGCCGCCGGGGCGGCTTCCTGCAGGGCGGCAGGGACCAGCCCCTGCTCCAGCTGCCAGAAGAACAGCGCCTCAGCCTTGTGGACGCAGAAGCTCTTGCTGTGGCAGCTGCAGGTGCTGTGCTCCAGCGGCTCCAGCAGACGGACGGAGGCCGCCGCCCAGGGCAGCTCCACCGTGACCACCGAGCCGCCGGTGGTGATCTTCGCCCCCTGGCCGCTCTGCCAGCGCACCAGGTCGGCGGCATGGCGCCGGGCCCCCAGCTGCCGGACCAGCTTTTCGGGCGGATAGGCCCGCAGGGAGGGGAAATCCGGCTCCGCCTCTTGGGGCGGCGGCGCTTCCCGGTCCGGGGCCTGCCCGTACCCAGGTCCTTCCAGCTGGCTTTGCAGCCACAGGATCACGCTGATTCGATGGCGGCAGACCGCGCTGCTGGGGCAGGAGCACCGGCTGTCCCCCAGAGGGGCCCGGATCAGGCAGGTGACCTGTCCCAGCTGCACCTGCACCCCATCGGGGGTACATTCCGCTTGGGGTGGGGATGCCAGGGCGGCCAGGTCCTTTTTGGCGCGGTTGTAGGTCCCCTTGTTGCACAGGGCGATGAGGTAGGCCTCGTCGGCGGCGGTCAGGGCCGCGGCAAGGCTTTCAGGCAGTTTCACAGTGCAGTCCCCCTTCTATCCCCGCATGACCCCGGCCATGAAGTCGGCCAGTTTTTCGGGGGTCATGGCCCCCACATGGGCCCCCAGGTCTGCCAGGGCCTGGGCGGTGTCCCGGTCGTATTCCGGGGCGGCATTCTCGTTCAGGGCCGTGAGGGCGATCAGCCGGGCGCCGCTCTCGATGATGTCCCGGCAGACGCCGTAAAGGTTCTGCCGGGGACCGCCCTCGCACAGGTCGCTGACCAGCACCACCATGGTGTGATGCGGCGCGGTGATCAGGCTCTCGCAGTAGCGCAGCGCCCCGGCGATGTTGGTGCCGCCGCCCAGCTGGACGCTCATCAAGGTCTGCACCGGGTCGTCCACCCGGCCGCTCAGGTCCACTACAGCGGTGTCAAAGATGATCAGACGGGTGTCCAGCATGGGCATCCCGGCAAAAATGCCCGCCATCACGGCGCTGTGGATGATGCTGGGCAGCATCGAGCCGCTCTCATCCACCGCCAGGATCACCCTCCAGGGATTGTAGCGCCTGGCCCGTCCGTTGAAATAGATCTGTTCCAGCACCAGACGCTGCTGATCCCGGTCGTAGTGGGCCAGATTTTTGCGGATGGTGCGCCGTATATCCAGATTGCGCAGCGAGTGCACGTTGCTGCGGCTGTTGCGGTCCAGCTTGCCCAGCGCCGAGCGCTGTACCTGGCTGCGCATCTTTTTGGTCAGTTCCTCCACCACCCGGCGCACGATGCGGCGGGCGGCTTCCAGCACGTCCCCCTTCATCATCCCTTTCAGACTGAGGATGGTCTCCAGCAGTGCCTGGTCCGGTTCCATCTTTTCCAGCACTTCCCGGTCGGTGAGCAGTTCGGTGAGATGGTAGCGGTCCAAAGCGTGGCGCTGGAGGACCTCGGCCGTCTCCTGCGGGAACAGCTGGCGCACCTCACTGAGCCAGCGGGCCACCGTCAGCTGGCTGGCGCCGCTGCCGCCCTGGCGTTCCCGGGGGATATCGTCCCGCACATCGGGGCCCGCCTCCCTGCTGTAAAGAAAGTCCAGCGCGTCGTCCATCCGCGCCAGCTTGGGTCCGCCCTCCAGAGGCATCTGGTCCTGGGCGTTTTTGCCCAGCACCAGCCTCCACCGGTTGAGGGCGGCGCCGTCGCTCCGCTGCGGTCCGTTCATGGTATCGCCTCCTCTGCCAGCCGGGCTGCCGCCCAGGCATCCACCTGCTCATTGCGGCTGTATTCCGCCGGGCTGATCCCGGCCTGCCGCAGCGTACCGGCCGCTCCTCTGTGCAGGGCCGCCGCCTGCCGGGCAATGCGGTCGGTCTCCATGGGCACAAAGTAGCTGAACGCCAGCCGCAGCTCGGGCAGCAAAGCGTCAAAATCCTGGTCGGACAGGGCGCACAGCAGCCCGTCCACCTGTTTCAGAAAGCCCGGGTCCACCAGCAAAAGGTCCTTTGCCGTATAGAACAGGCCCTGCAAAAAGGCCGCCGAAGCCAGCATCATTCCCCGGGTGCCCTGGAGATAGCCCCGCAGCGCGGTGTCGATCCGGGCCTTCCAGCCGGGGTCCGCACCATAGAGCAGGCCCAGCGCAGTCCCATGCAGCGCGGGCTGGACCGGATTTTGCCCGGCCAGTTCCTCCAGGGCGGCCAGCAGCCGGGGCCGCATCCCGGCAAAGGCATCCCGCTGGGTGATTTGGTACAGCAGCAAACAGCAGCGCTGCACCTCCGGCGCGCCCCGGTCATCCGCTGCGCCCATGGCGGGCAGCAGCTGCAAAATGCGGTCAAAGCACCGGCCCAGCAGCCCGGCGGCGTCGCAGCGGCCCGCCTCGCCATACTGGACCTGCCATTCCTCCAGGCTGGCCAGGGCCCGGCACGCCTGACAGAGGGAGGAAAAATCCCCGTCCCCCAGCAGCAGTTCCTCCAGCCGGCGGGCAAAGCTGCCGGCGTCTTCTCCGATGCCCATCAGAAAGCCCTGCAGCAGCAGGTCCGCTCCTTCCCCGGCCCGGCCTGCCCTGGCCATCCGCTGGCGCAGTTCCCGGGCGCAGGCCTCCCGCACCGTGGACCCGGCGACCGAGCGCTCCACCAGCGCGGCCTCCACCGAGGCCGTCCAGCGGTACTCCCAGCTTTCCCGGATCAGGTTCTTGTCCTTGTTCCGGCGCAGGTCGGGGCCTTTGGTTCGGCGGGCAAAGCCGCAGCCCAGAAATTCGGTCTGGTAGAGAAAGCGGCTGGCCCCCCGGTGGGCGGGTTTTGCGAAGATCTCCAGGGTCAGTTCCTGGAGGCTGGTCTTGTCCGAACGGATACGGTAACGCCGGCACTGGGCCTGGAAGTCCTGTACCAGGGGCGGCACCAGGCTGTTGGGAGCCAGTTGGCCCACCCCATTGCCGGTGGTCAGCTGCCGCAGCACCCGCAAAGGCTGGCAGCCCGAGAGGTTCGCCTCCCCTTTGACAAAGCTGCTCAGCACCGCGTCCTGCATCTCATACAGGCCGGGGGCCTTTTTGTCCCGCAGGGCCGCCAGGCCCCGGGCCTGCTGCATGGCGCACATCTCATCGAAAGCGGACAGCACCTCCCCTTCCCGACGCAGGCGGCGTCCGCACTTGACCAGAAATCCCAGCACGGTCTGGTCCCACAGGGCCGCAGGGTCAAAGGCATCTGCCGGAGCGGCCTGCGCCGCCTGCCATACTGCGGTGTAAAAGGCCGGGGCGGGCATCCCGCTGGCATAGCCCGAGAGGGCGTCCGCCGCCTCAAAGGAAAAGCGGACCGGGTATACGGCCTGGCTGTCCGCCGGGACGGCAGGGCGCGTCTGCTCCGGCCGGGGATGCATAAGCCCCCACAGATGGAAGCCGCCCGCCACCACCAGAACCCTCTGATACCGGGCCGCAGCAGCGGCGATCCGGACGGCCATCCGGGCCTCCCGGGCCAGACAGCCGTCGGCCTCCATCTCCTCCTGCGGGGTGGCCTGACGGGCCAGCACGCACCAGGCGTTCATCTGCCGCACAAAGGCCTCGTCGCTCATGGCAAAGCCGGCGGTCTCGTAATATTTCTCCCAGAACTCCTCAAAGCTGCGCATCCCGGTCTTTTCGCATACCCGCTGCCAAAAGGCATTCTGCCACAGGTAGTGGTCGTTGAGATAGTTCTCCGGCCGTCCCTCCTGCCGCAAAGCCCGCCCCGCCCGGGTGGCCAGCAGGTTTTCTGCGTAGGGCAGGTCGATGAACTGCGCCGGCACTCCCAGCGCCGCCGCGGCCCGGATGGCCGCCAGCTCGGGGGACTGGTCCAAAAACGGGTAGTAGCAGGCATAGGTCCCCACCGGGGCCGCAGGGTCGTCGTTCCCTTCCTCCGGCGTCTCGAGCAGCCGGGTGTCGTCCCGGTAGGAGCAGTAGAGAGCCACCGGAGCCTGGGTCAGCGGGTCTGCCAGCAGGGGCAGCAGAGGACCGGCGTCCTCCGGTCCTTCGATCAGGATGCAGTCCGGACGATAGCGCCGGATGACCCGCTGCAAATGCCAGGCGCAGGCCGGGCTGTGATGGCGCACGGGATAATACAGCACCGGGTCTTCCCAGCCAAACGGGATCACTTCAGACGGCTCTTTGCCTCGTAAAATCTGGTCCATGCGCCGCCCTCCCGTCTGGCCTTCTCTCTCACAACGGTGGAAAAATACCCCGCTATCTTTTTCAGGTCCTCGTCCGATTCCTTGGCCACGGCGCCCACCAGGTTTTCCACCAGGGCGCCTTCGTCCAGCCGGCCGCTGCCGTCCCCGTAGTACCAGGCGCTCATCATGGTCTGATAGTACACCGAGATGGCCTCGGCGGTGCTCATCACGGCGGCAGGCTTTTCGATCCGCAGTCCCTCTGCCGAGATCCCTTCCCGCAGCTCGTGATAGGTGGTGGCCAGCAGGCCGGCGGCGTCCTCGTCCAAGGGCGCTTCGATGCCCGCGGCGGCGGCCAGGGCACCCACTTCGTTGAGGATGATCCGCTTTTCCAGGGCCACATCCCGCACCGGCTGCACAGTTTCAAAGTTGAAGCGGCGCTTGAGGGCGCTGGACATCTCGTTGACCCCCTTGTCACGGGTGTTGGCGGTGCCGATGACGTTGAACCCCGCCTGGGCAAACAGCAGTCCCTCCTCCCCCAGCTCGGGGATATTCAGCACCTTGTCGCTCAGGACGCTGATCAGACAGTCCTGCACTTCGGCAGGGGTGCGGGTGATCTCCTCAAACCGGGTCAGGATGCCCTTTTCCATCCCCACATAGAGGGGTGCCGGCACCAGGGCCTCCCGGCTGGGGCCTTTGGCCAGCAGCAGCGCATAGTTCCAGCCATATTTGATCATCTCCTCGGTGGTGCCCGCCGTGCCCTGCACCGTGTTGGTGCTGCACCCGCTGATGGCCGCACTGAGCAGCTCGGACAGCATGGTCTTGGCGGTGCCCGGCTCCCCCACCAGCATCAGGCCGCGGTTGCCCGCCAGGGTGATGATGCACCGTTCCACCAGAGCGTCGTTGCCCAGGTATTTTTTCTGGATGGCGATTTTCTGCCCGCCGCAGTCAAGCGGGGTGCGGCTGCCTAAAATAAAAAGGCGCACGGCCTTGGGAGACAGCAGCCAGTTTTCCGGCTTGCGGTTGTCTTGGTCCCACAGGCGCAGTGCGTCCAGTTCCTCTTTATAACGCTGTTCCGCCGTAGGGCGCAGGATCGTCTTGTTCATGTCGGTCACCTCAGTTCATCTTGACCGAAGAGCCTGCTGTGCAGCCCTCCGGCAGCTTGCACGGAGCTTGGGGTACGTCAAAATACCGGATACACCCCATGGATCGGTTCCATTTTAGGTTATCATAACATATTTTTCTGTCTGTTACAATCCGCTTGCGTTATCTTTCCAAAAGCGCCCCGGCCGCCCGACCTTGCATCCAAGATCCCGCTTTCCAAGCCGGTCCCAAGCGCCCCTTGCTGTTGACAACTTGCCCCGGTTTTTACTATCATAGGATCATACAGGGCAGCATCTTTTCGAAAGCTGCCGCGATGGCGCAGTTTGAGGAAATGTACAACTTTTGAAAAGCAGCACCGGTCAGCGAGATCGCCATTCCAGACTAAAATGCACGTTGTCTGGAATTTTACGGAGCTGCAAATGTGAAATCGTCACCAAAACCACGAAAAGAAATGAGGATGAGCTCTATGGCACTGAAACATAAGAAAATCATGCCTCCCCCCTGGCTGGCCTTCCCTGAGGTCGAGCGATACTCCATTGGCTGGCGGATGGGCTATGGGGAGGATTACATAGACCGGTTCGGCCATTGGCTGGACACCCTCTCGCCGGAGGAGCGGACGGAATACCGCAGCCTCTTTCCCGAGCCGGTGACCTGGAAAGGCTGGTGGGACGACAACGACACGGGCGAGGCACTGGAGCACGGCGGTTTCATCGTCCAGGCGTGGCAGCCGGAGGGCCGGCCCAGGTACACCCGCCAGTGGCTCCAGCAGGAGTTTGCCGCCGGACGGCAGCGGGAATTCTGCCTATTCTGGGGCCATCATCCCGCCCCTGATGGGAGGATGACGCAGAGCTGCCTCAGTCAGTGGTGGATGGAGGACTTCCATGCTATGGCTGACGTCTATCTCTGCATGGAGCAGTATATGATGGCGGGCAAAGCCGAACTCTTTGGTGATGGCGAGATCCGGGAAAAGATCCTGCAATGCAGCGACCCCAAGCAGATCAAGGCCCTGGGCCGCAAGGTGCGGGGCTTTGACCAGAAAGTGTGGGACCGGTTCAAATACGCCATTGTATTGAACGGCAACTGGTGCAAATTCAGCCAGAACCGCGGCCTGCGGGAGTTCCTTCTCTCCACCGGGGACAGCGTGCTGGCGGAGGCCAGTCCCTATGACAACATTTGGGGCATCCGCCTCGCGGCCAGCTCTCCCGAGGCCCGGGACCCGGCAAAGTGGCGGGGACAGAACCTGCTGGGCTTTGCACTGATGGAGGTGCGGGATGAGCTGCGCCGAGTGACACAGAATGAAATGCTATGCGATTGGAGTGCGGTATAGGAATCATGAGACTCTATGAACTGGTCAATTTTTACCACATCGACACCGATTTGACCTGCGCCGAAGCTATGTTCCGAGCCTGCAACGAATACTACGGCCTCCATTTGTCCGAGGAGACCCGCAAGATGTTCTCGGTGATGGGCATTGGGATGCAGACGGAACAGTCCTGCTGCGGGGCTTTCACCGTGGCAGTGGGGGTCATCGGCCTGATGACCGCCCGGGAAGGCCAAACCGACGCGGACAATCTAGAGGGATACCGGCTCATCTCAGAACTGACCCTGTTTATGCTGCGTCAGTATGAGACCCTTCAATGCGCCGGGCTGCAAAGTCTGGAAATTCCAGGCTATAAACGCCCCTGCCACGCCATTGTCCAGGAGCTGGCCAAAAAGCTGGAGGAATTGCTGCCCTCCCAAAACGGGGCTCCCCCGTCCCGCCCCAGGCGGATGTGTTCCTGAGAGAAGGAGACGCTGCATGACGGCTGCCTGCGGCGGGCCGATGCAGGCAGGATCATGCGCAGCAAAAAAGCCAGGGGCCTCCCTTGTGGGAAACCCCTGGCTCTTGTTTTGTTGTTGAGGCAGAAACTTACTTGATCTCGACCTTAGCGCCGACCTCTTCCAGCTTCTTCTTGATGTCCTCGGCGTCAGCCTTGGAAGCCTTCTCCTTGATGGCCTTGGGAGCGCCATCAACGATAGCCTTGGCCTCCTTCAGGCCCAGACCGGTGATCTCCTTGACGATCTTGATGACCTGCATCTTGGTAGCGCCCACGTCGGTCAGGATGACGTCGAACTCGGTCTTCTCCTCCTCAGCGGGAGCAGCAGCGCCGGCAGCGGCAACAGGAGCAGCAGCAACAGCAGAAACGCCGAACTCCTCGCAGTAAGCGTCGATCAGCTCCTTCAGCTCCAGGACGGACAGGCCCTTGACGGACTCGATAATGGCAGTAATCTTCTCAGAAGCCATGGTAGTAACCCTCCAATTTCAATCAAATTTTGTTGCAGTTGTGTCGAAAAACTGTTTGTGTCAGGCGGCGGCCCTGCCATTAGGCAGCGGGCTCCTCCTGCTTGTCGGCATAAGCCTGCATGGCAACGGCCAGACCGGACAGGGTGCTGGTGAGCGCGCCTGCGAACATGGACAGCATGCCTTCGCGGCCGGGCAGCTTG
Organism: Faecalibacterium sp. An58; assembly: GCF_002161515.1. Classification (NCBI taxonomy): domain Bacteria; kingdom Bacillati; phylum Bacillota; class Clostridia; order Eubacteriales; family Oscillospiraceae; genus Faecalibacterium; species Faecalibacterium sp. An58. The sequence continues at coordinate 80,290 of NZ_NFHX01000007.1, read as the reverse complement.
GCGATGACGTTGGTCTCAGCAGCGTCCATCACCTTGCCTTCCAGGAAGCCGCCCTTGACGACGAACTTCTTGGAGCGGTCGCCGTCCTGGTACTTGCACAGGATGCGGGCAGCAGCCATGGGGTCCTCTTCGTTGCCGAAAGCAACGGCAGTGTCGCCGGTGAACATAGCGGTCAGGCCCTCAAAAGAGGTATCCTTGACGGCCAGGCGCAGCATGGTGTTCTTGACGACCATATACTCAACGCCGGCCTCGCGCAGCTCCTTGCGCAGCTTGGTGTCGTTCTCGACGTTGATGCCGCCGTAAGCGACCACGCAGCCGGAAACCGCATTCTCAAACTTTGCCTTCAGATCAGCGACATAAGCCTGCTTTTCAGAAAGAATCTTTGCACTGGGCATTTCGGTTTCACCTCGTTTCAAAACTACATCGGAAGCCGGAGCCATAGAAAAAGCCTCTCTCCCGCGCACACAGGCCGAGAGAGAGGCATAAAACTACGTTACGCGTTTCTCGGCAGGCGGATACACTTTACACTGGACTCCAGCGCCTGCTGTCTTAAAAACAGCATGAATATTTTACCGCACGGATGCGGCTTTGTCAAGCGTTTTTCTGAAATATTTCAGAAAATCAGACGCCGTACTTCAGGGTGTTCAGGCGGATGCCAGGGCCCATGGTGGTGGCGATGGTAGCGCTCTTGAAGTAGGTGCCCTTGGCGGCGGCGGGCTTTGCCTTGGCGATGGCGTCCATGACGGTATCCAGGTTGGTGTACAGCTTCTCAGCGCCAAAGGATGCCTTGCCCACGGGGACATGGATGATGTTCTGCTTGTCCAGGCGGTACTCGATCTTACCGGCCTTGGCTTCCTTGACAGCCTTGCCCAGGTCGGGGGTCACGGTGCCGGCCTTGGGGTTGGGCATCAGGCCGCGGGGGCCAAGGATCTTGCCCAGACGGCCGACCTTGCCCATCATGTCGGGGGTGGTGACCACAACGTCAAAGTCCATGAAGCCGCCCTGGATCTTGGTGATCAGCTCCTCGTCGCCCACGATGTCGGCGCCAGCGGCCTCAGCAGCGGAGGCAGCGGGGCCCTTGGCGATGGCGCACACACGGACGGTCTTGCCGGTGCCGTTGGGCAGCACGACGGCGCCGCGGACCTGCTGGTCAGCGTGACGGCCGTCAACGCCCAGACGGACGTGCAGCTCGACGGTCTCATCGAACTTGGCGGAAGCGATCTTGCAGGCCAGCTCCAGCGCCTCGTTCACATCGTACAGTTTGGTGGAATCGACCTGCTTGGCAGCGTCGATATAATGCTTGCCGTGTTTCATTGTTTATCCTCCTATGTGGTCTTGCGGGCGCTGCGCCCTCCCACTGTTTATGTCTCAGCCTTCGACTGTGACGCCCATGCTGCGGCAGGTGCCGCGGATCATGCTGCACGCAGCCTCGAGAGAAGCGGCGTTCAGGTCGGGCATCTTGGTCTTTGCGATCTCTTCGACCTGGGCGGCGGTCAGGGAACCGACCTTTTCCTTGTTGGGCTTGCCGGAAGCGGTGGTCAGACCTGCAGCCTTCTTGATCAGAACAGCAGCCGGGGGAGTCTTGGTGATAAAGCTAAAGGAACGGTCAGCATACACGGTGATGACGACGGGGATGATATAGCCCATCTGGTTCTTGGTACGCTCGTTGAACTCCTTGGTGAACGCCATGATGTTGACGCCCTTCTGGCCCAGGGCCGGGCCGACAGGAGGAGCCGGGGTTGCCTTGCCGGCCTCGATTTGCAGCTTGATGTAGCCAGTTACTTTCTGTGCCATGATAAATGCACCTCCAAAAATCTGTGGTGAGTTGCGGCCCGCTGTCTGCGAACCTCCCACGAGCACGCCTTTGTCCGGCGCGCTCTATAAGAACCGCACGCGGTCTTACCTTGATGATGATTTGTCTGCTTTCGCGGCTTGTTACAGCCGCTCGACCTGGGCGATATCCACCTCTGCGGGGGTCTCCCGGCCGAACATGTTGACCTTGAGCTTCACTTTGAAGGTCTCGGTGTTGATCTCCTCTACAACGCCCATAAAGCCTTCCAGAGGACCGGACGTGATCTGCACGCTGTCTCCCACGGCGAAATCCACCGTCAGGGGCGCTTTGGCTTCCACGCCCATCTTTTCCACTTCTTCGGCGGTCAGGGGCACCGGCTTGGATGCGGGCCCGACGAATCCGGTGCAGCCGCGGGTATTGCGCACCACATACCAGGTATCGTCGTTCATGACCATCTTGACCAGAACATAGCCGGGGAAGAGCTTGCGCTCCACCATCTTTTCCTTGCCGTCCTTGATCTCGGGCACCATTTCGGTGGGCACCTTGATCTCGCAGATCAGATCCTGCAGGCGGCGGTTCTCCACCATCTTTGCAAGATCGGTCGCCACTTTGTTCTCATAGCCGGAGTAGGTATGGACCACATACCACAAAGCCTCATTGGACTGATCTTCCATCTATGGTCAGCCTCCGTTTCCATACAAGATTTGGTCAGCCTCCGATGACAAGGCCCAGGATCCCGCCAAAAATGGCGTCCAGGATGAACAGCACCGCTGCCGCGATGATCACCACCACCAGCACGACGATGGTATTCTTCCTGGTGTCTTCCTTGCTGGGCCACACGACCTTCTTCAGCTCGCTTTTGGTATCGCGGAAGAACTTGGCCACGCCTGCGGCAAAATTCTTCACGGCGTTCTTAGCTCTGGCCACAAAGCCCGGCTTCTTATCGGTTTTGTCTGCCATTGTGCTCCGCCTTTCTTACTTGGTCTCGCGATGGACCGTGTGCTTCTTGCAGAAGCGGCAGTACTTCTTCATCTCCAGGCGGTCAGGGTTGTTTTTCTTGTTCTTCGTGGTGTTGTAGTTGCGCTGCTTGCACTCGGTGCAGGCCAGAGTGATTTTCACTGTCATTTGTTGACACCTCCATATATAACGGTTATCGAACCTCCCTCGTTCGCCGGGCCGGCCCCCGAAAAAGGGGCGCACTGAATAATCCCGCAAAAGAGGTGCTATCATTCTATCACGCTTTGTCCTGCGCGTCAAGCATCAATTTTGCTTTCTTTTCGATTTTTTATGTTTCATGGCCGGCATTTTGCCTTTGTGTATGGAAACCGGCGCATTTTTATGGTATGATTGTCGTAATTATGATTGAACGCCCCCGCCCGGGGGCTTAGATCCAATAGAGGGAGTGGCAATCACATATGAATCACGATGGAACTTCCGCCCAGCGTCCGCTTTGCGTGGCGCTGCTGTTCGGCGGCCTGTCCAGCGAACACGAGGTCAGCCGGGTATCCGCCGGCACCTTTGCGGACAACATGGACCCGGAGAAATACGATCTGGTCAAGATCGGCATCACCAAGGAGGGCCGATGGCTGTACACCGAGGCCACCACCGCCCAGATGGCGGACGGCAGCTGGGAGGACCTGCCCGGCAATATGCCCTGCGCCATCAGCCCTGACCGGTCGGACCACGGCGCCATCCTGTTCACCCCGGCCGGCCATGTGGAAAAGCTATATATAGATGTAGTGATCCCCGCCCTGCACGGGCTCTGGGGCGAGGACGGCACCGTCCAGGGCCTGCTGGAGCTGGCAGGCATCCCCTATGTGGGATGCGGCGTGCTGGCCAGCGCCGTCTGCATGGACAAGGCGGTGGCCAATGCGCTGTTCCAGTTCTACGGCATCCCCCACTGTTCCTGGGCTTCCTACACCCGGGCCGAGCTGCAGGCCGACCCCGCGGGCATCTACGCCTTGCTGGCAGAGAAATTGGGCTGGCCCATCTTTGTCAAGCCGGCCAACGCCGGCTCCAGCGTGGGGGTAAGCAAGGCTTCCACCCCGGTGGAGCTGGACCAGGCGGTGCAGCTGGCCCTGCAGAACGACAGCAAAGTGGTGTTCGAGTCCTTTGTAGATGGCCAGGAGGTGGAGTGCGCGGTGATCGGTTCCGAGCCCGCTGCCGCCACCCGTCCCGGCGAGATCCTGGCCGGGGCCGAATTCTACACCTACGACGACAAATACAAGAACGGCATCAGCGAGACCGTCATCCCCGCCCGTCTGTCCGAGGCCAAACTGGACGAGGTGCGCGACTGGGCCGCCAGGGCCTATACCGCCCTGGGCTGCCAGGGCCTGGCCCGCTGCGATTTCTTTGTGGAGCGCGGCACCGGCCGGGTGCTCATCAACGAGATCAACACCCTGCCCGGCTTCACCCCCATCAGCATGTACCCCAAGCTGATGGAGCACGAGGGCACCCCTGTGCCCCAGCTGATCGACCGACTGATCGCCCTGGCGATGGAAAGGCCGGTGGCCCGCCATGGATAACCGCCCCATCGGCGTCTTTGACAGCGGCCTGGGCGGCCTGACCGGGGTGCGGGAGCTGCGCAGGCAGCTGCCCGGGGAGGACATCGTCTACTTTGGGGACACCGGCCGGGTGCCCTACGGCAGCCGCAGCCATGAGACCATCCTGCAATACGCCCGCCAGGACATCGCTTTTCTGCTGTCCCGGAACGTCAAGTGCATCATGGCCGCCTGCGGCACGGTGTCCAGCACCTATCCCACCGAGGAGGCCGCCCGGCTGCCGGTGCCCTACATGGGGGTGGTGAACGCGGCGGCCCGGCGGGCGGCCCGCGCCACCCGCAGCCGCAAGATCGGGGTCATCGGCACCTCCGCCACCATCCGCTCCCACAGCTATGAGCTGACACTGCGCCGGCTGGTGCCGGGGGCCGAGATCACCGCCAAAGCCTGCCCCCTGTTCGTGTCTTTGGTGGAGAACGGCTATGTGGACGGCGCGCCGCCCCAGATGCAGCAGGTGACCCGGCTGGTGATCGGCCAGTACCTGGAGGAAGTGCGGGCCGCCGGCATCGATACCCTGATCCTGGGCTGCACCCACTATCCCCTGCTGGCCGGCATGATCGGCGACTATATGGGCCCCGGCGTCACCCTCATCGACCCGGGACGGGCCGCCGCCGACGACCTGGGCCAGCTGCTGAGCAGCAAGGGCCTGCGGGCCAACCGCCAACAGGGACAGACCCACTTTTTCGTCAGCGATGTGCCCGACAGCTTTATCCAGACGGCAGACCTGTTCCTGGGGGAATACCGGGGCGGCACCGCCGAGCAGATCTGCATCGACCAATACTGAGGATATCAAAGACTGTGAACAAAACCTTAAAGGAAAACTATATCATCCGCATCAAAAGCCGCATCGAGCAGGACGGCGAGACCGAACAGGTGGAGCTGATGACCCGCGGCAGCTTTGCGCTGCGGGGCGGCAGCTACTACATCACCTACCGGGAGACCGAGACCACCGGCTATGAGGGCAACGTGACCACCCTGAAGATCGCCGCCGACTCCAGCCGGGTGGCTATGCTGCGGTTCGGCCCGCAGGCCAGCCAGCTGGTCATTGAGAAGGGCCGGCGCAACCTGTGCCACTATGAGACCGGCTATGGTTCGGTGACCCTCGGGGTGACCGCCGACGGCATCCAGTGCGGCCTCAGCCCCAAAGGAGGCACCGCCCGCTTCAGCTACCTGCTGGACGGGGACGTGTCCACCGTCATCAGCAAAAACTCCCTGGAAGTCACCGTGACCCATGTCAACTGACAGCGGCCCGATGGCAGAGAGAATAGAAAGGAATCAGAATGAGCAACACCAACTATCCCGCATTTGAGAATTACAACCCCCGGCAGGCCGCCCTGAACGAGGCCCGCGCCCTGCTGGGCCAGGCCGCCCAGGCCGCCATGGACGCCGGGGACCTGCCCGCGGCTCCGCTGCCCGCCTTCATCGTGGAGGTGCCCGCCGACACCAAAAACGGCGACATCGCCTCCAACATCGCCATGGCTGGTGCGCGCACTTGGCGCAAGGCCCCCAAGATGATCGCCGACGCCATCCTGGCCCACCTGCCCGCCCTGGAGGGCAGCTGCTTTGCCCGGGCCGAGACTGCCGGCCCCGGTTTCATCAACCTGTTCCTCTCCCCGGCCTACTGGGCCGGCGTGGTGATGGCCGCCTGCGCTTCCAGCCGCTACGGCAAAACCGATCACGGCCAGGGCAAGCGGTACAACGTGGAATTTGTTTCGGCCAACCCCACCGGCCCCATGCACATGGGCAACGCCCGGGGCGGCGCTCTGGGCGACTGCCTGTCCGCTGTCCTGGAGTGGGCCGGCTATGACGTCACCCGTGAGTTCTACATCAACGACGCGGGCAACCAGATCCAGAAGTTCGGCAAGAGCCTGGCCATCCGCTATTTGCAGCACTACTACGACGAGAGCACCTACCCCCTGCCCAAGGAGTGCTACCAGGGCGGGGACATCACCCTGCTGGCGCTGGAGTTTGCCGCCAAAGAGGGCGACCAATACGCAAAGCCCTGCCAGGGCCTGCAGGAGGACGCCCTGTACGAGAGCGAAGCCTTTGCCGCTTTGAAGGACGCTCTGGTGGCCTATGCCCTGCCCAAGAACATCGCCAACCTCAAGACCGACCTGGGCAAATACCGCATCGAGTACGACGTCTGGTTCCCCGAAAGCACCCTGCATGAGTCGGGTGCGGTGCGCCACGTCGTGGATGAGCTGATGGCCAAGGGGGCCTGCTACAAGGCAGAGGACGGCGCCATCATGTACCGCAGCGCCCAGTACGCCGCCAAGTACGGCGCCGCCAACAAGAAAAAGAGCGAGGACGGCGCCGAGGAGGACAAGGATGAGGTCCTGGTGCGCGCCAACGGCATCCCCACCTACTTTGCCGCCGATATCGCCTACCATTACAATAAGCTGGCCACCCGGGGCTTTGACAAGGCCATCGACGTCTGGGGCGCCGACCACCACGGCCATGTGGCCCGCATGAAGGGCGCCATGGATGCCATCGGCCTGGACGGCAGCCGCCTGGACATCGTGCTGATGCAGATGGTCAACCTGATGCAGAACGGCCAGCCCGTGCGGATGTCCAAGCGCACCGGCAACGCCATCACCCTCACCGACCTGCTGGAGGAAGTGCCCATCGACAGCGCACGTTTCCTGTTCAATATGCACGAGTCGGGCAGCAGCATCGACTTCGACCTGGACCAGGCCGTCAAGACCGACAACGACAATCCCGTCTATTATGTGCAGTATGCGCACGCCCGCATCTGCTCGATCCTGCGCAAGCTGGAGGGCACCGGGGTCCACTTCCTGGGGGTGGAGAACACCGACGCCACCCTGCTGACCGATCCCACCGAGCAGGACCTGATCCGCATGCTGGCCGCCTTCCCCCAGGAGATCGTCCTGGCCGCCGAGAAGTACGATCCCAGCCGGATCAACCGCTTTGTCATCGACCTGGCCAGCGCCTTCCACCGGTTCTACGGCAGCTGCCGCATCCAGGAGGCGGAGCCTTCCCTGCAGCAGGCCCGCATCGCCCTGTGCATCGGCGTGCGCAACGTCATCCGCAATGTACTGACCATGTTCAAGATCACCGTCCCCAACAAGATGTGACCCTCTCCCCGGCCTTGGGCCGGGGAATTTTTTACCGGCGGGGCCTTTGCCACAGTTCGTTCACATTCAGCACAATAAATCATCACATCTCTGCTCAAAACTATACAAAATCACAAGATAATCGTTGGCGATTCTGCGAATGGACAGCGGGCGATTTCTCGTATATAATAAGGCCAGAAACCAAGAAAGTACAGCAGAGGATCAAAGGAGATCCAATCCCGCTGACTTAAAGGGAGAAAGGAGCGAAGACCGATGGTTGATATGACACCCGCACAGTTCGGACAGACTGTCGGGAGTCGCTGAAAGCGAAAAGCCGCTTAACAGGACGGGATGTTTCCCCCGTATAGATGATCTGAGAGATTTTAAAAGCGTTGTCTTTAGCGATAAATAAGCGATGAACGAGCAGTCTGTCGAGATACCCCTCAGGCGATTCAAATAGATCCGCAGGAAGTGATCCTTATGAAAGCTTTGTTACGGATGCAAGTATTTGAATAGCATGGAAGGAGCTACTCCAATGATTTAAGTAGTCGCGGCCTCACAAGCAGAGGCAGGATCGGATCGGAACTGATGACAGCAGCAGTAAGCTGGACCTGCATTCGATCGGTCAAAAGGGCCAGATGCCAAGGGCAGATGGCAGATCGTTCTTCTGTAAGATGTCGATTTGGATAAGCCAGAAGCTGTAAAAGGTAATTCTTACGAGAACTGCTGTACGGATTTTGCATATATCTGGAAATTGCACACAGAAGAAAGATCCATTGGTTTGAGCGATGGTGATGTACCTCCTCAAATATCGGCGGGACCGAAGTACAATGTACCGGAAGCTGAAAGAGCTGCAAAGCACCACTTCCCCAAGATCAGAAGATCCCCAAAGCAAGAGGCAGATGTTCCGAGCACAACTTGTCCGCGCAACGGTCATTCAAATAAAGAGCAGGCCAGAAAGGATGATCTCCGATGAAAATCCCTGTATGGATGCAGATATTTGAGTAACACGGAGGGAGTACTCCAATGATTTAGGTAGCTTGTGCCCTGGAGTGATTCAATCGAAAGAATGTGTTTCCTATGAAGGTTCTTCGTAAGACGCAATCCAACGATTCGGATGAGGCTTGACACCAATGTACTAGTTAAATCAGCAAACCACTACCCTACCATTTCCTAAAGGAAAGGCCAAATCTTATGAAAGGCAAGGTCAAGACCGAAAAATAGGTAATGCGAGGTAATGAGGCAATGACTCCGAAGAAGTAAGCATCCTGGCGGATGAGAGGCTTGCAACCGCTCTCATCCGCCAGGTTTTTTTGTTTGCCGCCGGGTCCTCCTGTCCTTTTCCGGTTTGGCTCCCGGGCCGGCCCGGACGCTTTGCGGCAAAAACTTTCGCCGGGCGGTTGACAAACCGGGTGGCTTCCTCTATAATAGTCACGATATCCAAACCGGCTGTGAAGAGAAGAGTAAGCGCCATACGATCCTTGCAGAGAGCCTGCGGTGGTGGAAAGCAGGCAGGCATCGCGGCGCCGAAAATGGTCTTGGAGCCGCGCAGGCGAAGGGCATCGCACCCCAAGCCTGCGCCGGGTGCGCCCGTTACCGCGTCCGGCTGTATGCAGCGGGTCTCCCCTGCCGCAGCTTTGAGGCCGTGCCCTGCAAAGGGGCGGCAAACCAAGGTGGTACCACGGAAGTATTCTGCTCCCGTCCTTGCAGGGCCTATGCCCGGGCAAAGACGGGAGCTTTTGCTTTCTTTACAGTTCTTCATTCGGGAAAAGGGAGGATTTGTTTCAATATGTCTGAGCGCAAGAAATTTTACATCACCACCCCCATCTACTACCCCAGCGACAAGCTGCACATCGGCCACAGCTACACCACCGTGGCCTGTGATGCGCTGGCCCGCTTCAAGCGGATGCAGGGCTGCGACGTGATGTTCCTGACCGGCACCGACGAGCACGGCCAGAAGATCGAGGACAAGGCTGCCGCCGCCGGCGTCCAGCCCAAAGAGTATGTGGACCGCATCGTGGCCACCGTCAAGGACCTGTGGAAGCTGCTGGATGTCAGCTACGACCGCTTCATTCGCACCACCGACGACTACCACATCCAGTCCTGCCAGAAGATCTTCACCACCCTGTATGAGAAGGGCGACATCTACAAGGGCGAGTATGTGGGCCATTACTGCAAGCCCTGCGAGAGCTTCTGGACCGACAGCCAGCTGGTGGACGGCAAATGCCCCGACTGCGGCCGCGAGGTCTATGACGCCCATGAGGAGGCCTATTTCTTCCGTACCAGCAAATACGCCGACCGGCTGCTCAAGCTGTACGAGGAGAACCCCCAGTTCATCCAGCCCGAGAGCCGTAAAAATGAGATGATTGCCTTCATCAAGCAGGGCCTGCAGGATACCTGCGTGTCCCGCACCTCGGTCAAGTGGGGCATCCCTGTCCCCTTTGACCCCAAGCACACCATGTATGTCTGGGTGGACGCCCTGAGCAACTATATCACCGCCCTGGGCTACGGCAACGACACCTACCACGACTACGACAAATACTGGCCCGCCGACCTGCATATGGTGGGCAAGGAGATCCTGCGGTTCCACACCATCCTGTGGCCCGCCATGCTGATGGCCCTGGATCTGCCCCTGCCCAAGCGTGTGTTCGGCCACGGCTGGCTGCTGATGAACGGCGGCAAGATGTCCAAATCGGTGGGCAACGTGGTGGATCCCGTCATCCTCTGCGACCGCTACGGCGTGGACGCCATCCGCTACTTCCTGCTGCGTGAGATCCCCTTTGGCAACGACGGTATGTTCACCAACGAAGCCCTGATCAACCGCATCAACAGCGACCTGGCCAACGACCTGGGCAACCTGCTCAGCCGCACAGTGGCCATGTGCGAAAAGTACTTCGGCGGCACGGTGTCCAAAGCCGACGGCACCGAGGCCATCGACGCCGAGCTGGAGCAGATGCTGTCCGCCCTGCCCGCCAAGGTGGCCGAGGATATGGATAACCTGACCATCCCCCAGGCCCTGACCGAGATCTTTGCGGTGGTGCAGCGGGCCAACAAGTATATCGACGAGACCGCACCCTGGGCTCTGGCCAAGGATGAGGCCAACAAGGACCGCCTGGCCTGCGTGCTCTACCATCTGTGCGAGGCGCTGCGGGTCTGCGCCATCCTGCTGAACGCTTACCTGCCCACCACTGCGCCCAAGATGATGGAGCAGCTGGGCCTGGATGCCGGCAGCCTCCAGCTGGAACTGGCCGCCTACGGCAAGCAGGACAGCTACACCGTCCACAAGGGCGATCCCCTGTTCCCCCGCATCGATGTGGCCAAGGAGATCGCCCACCTGAAGGCGGAGGACGAAAAGCGCAGGGCCGAAGCTCTGGCCGCCCAGAAAGCCAAGGAGGCTGCCGAGGCACAGCCCCAGCAGCCTGCCGCCGCGATCGAGCATGAGGCCGAGATCGACTTTGACGATTTCTGCAAAGTGGAGATGCGGGTCGCTGAGGTGCGTGCCTGCGAGAACCTGAAGGAGAGCAAAAAGCTGCTGCACCTCACTGTGTTCGACGGTGAGCGGGAGCGGTGCATCCTCTCCGGCATCGCCAAGTGGTACAAGCCCGAGGACCTGATCGGCAAAAAGGTGGGCATCGTGGCCAACCTGGCCCCCCGTCCCATGATGAAGGGCAAGTACACCAGCGAGGGCATGATCGTGGCAGCGGACACCGCCGACGGCGGCTGCGCCATCGCATTCTACCCCGACAGCGTCCCCGCCGGCAGCCGCATCCACTGAGAAAGGGAGGCTAGACCCGTGCCGCATCCAAGCAACCCCGCCCCGCGCACGGCCCGGCTGGACGCCCTGTTCGGGACGCCCGCCTTTGCAGTGGCCTTTGCAGTCATCTGCAACTGCCTGTGGGGCTCGGCCTTCCCCTTCATCAAGCTGGGGTACAGGCTGTTCGCCATCGACGCCGCCGACACCGCCTCCATCCTCTGCTTTGCAGGGGTTCGGTTCATGCTGGGGGGCCTGCTGGTGCTGCTGGCCAGCCTCCTGCTGGAAGGGCGGCTGCCCGCTGTGCCCCGGGGCAAAGTGCTGGCCGAGTGCTGCGCTCTGGGCCTGTGGCAGACCACCACCCAGTACGCTTTTTATTACGCGGCCGTTGCTCTGCTCACCGGCGCGTTCGGCGGCATCCTGAACAGCACCCAGAGTTTCCTGGGTGTCATTCTGGCCCATTTCCTCTACCGCTCCGACCGGATGACCCCCGCCAAGGCCCTGGGCTGCGCCGTCGGGTTCGGCGGGGTGCTGGTGGCCACCATCGGCAACCATGGCAGCGGCAGCGGCTGGGGCATCTTCTGCATGATGGCCGCCACCGTCATCTTTACCATTTCCGGGCCGTGGAACAAATCGGTCACCCGCAAGGCGGACAGCTTCATGGTCTGCTGCATCAACCTGGGTCTGGGCGGCCTGGCGCTGCTGGTCCTGGGGCTGGCCATGGGCGGTTCCCTGGCGCCCCAGAGCCCCATGGGCATCCCGGTGCTGCTGTATCTGGCCTTCGTATCGGGGGCCGGGTATGTGCTGTGGGCCCTGCTGATGAAGAACAACCCCGTCAGCCGGATCAGCGTGTTCGGGCTGGTCAACCCGGTGGTCAACGTCCTGTTGTCCGCCCTGCTGAACGGAGAGCCCCTTTTTGAGTGGCAGTACCTGGCCGCGCTGGCGCTGGTGTGTGTGGGCATCTGGCTGGTCAACCGCAGAGGCAAGGAGGTCCGCGCATGAGCATCTACCCTTCCCAGGGGCCTATTTTTGACACCCACGCCCACTATTCCTCGGGGGCCTTCAACGCCGACCGGGAGGCCGTGCTGGATAACCTTCCCGCCAAAGGAGTGGTGGGGGTCTGTGAACAGGCCACCCATTCGGGGGACGCCCCTCGCTGCCTCGCTCTGGCCCATGCTTATCCCTGGGTCTGGGCAGCCATTGGCATCCACCCTGAAAGCCTGCTGCCCGCCGACAAGTGCGGCTCGGCGCCCCCCGCCCCCACCATTTCGGTGTATGGCGGCGACTGGGCCGCCGAGATGAAAGCCCTGGCCCCCTTCTACGACGATCCCAAGGTGGTGGCCGTGGGAGAATGCGGCCTGGACTATCACTGGCCCGTCCCCAAAGAGGCCCAGCAGGCCCTGTTTGAGGCGGAGATCCGTCTGGCCCTCGAGCTGGATAAGCCCATCGTGGTCCATGACCGGGAGGCCCACGCCGACGTCTACGCCCTTTTGAAAAAGTACAAGCCCAAGGGTATCCTGCACTGCTATTCGGGCAGTGCCGAGGATGCGGTCTGGCTGGCCCGGCAGGGTATCCTGATCGGGTTTGGGGGCGCGGCCACCTTCAAGGGGGCCAAGCGGGCCGCCAAGGTCATCGATGCACTCCCCCTGGAGTCCATCCTGCTGGAGACCGACTGCCCTTACATGGCCCCTGAGCCGGTGCGGGGCACCCGGTGCGACAGTTCCCTGATCGCCTATGTGGGCGAGTACATCGCCCAGCGCAAGGGGCTGGACCCGGAAACCGTCTTTGCCCAGACCGCCGCCAACGCCCGCCGGGTCTTCCATCTGGAACCATAACCGCTGACCCGCAGCCCCCATGGGCTGCTGATAGGATTCAGATTGTCAGAAAAAAGGAGAATGTTTTTATGAAAGCTCGTATTCCGCAGCATCGCGAATTTATCATCAATTTCCCCGAGAGCGTGGATCAGGCCAAGGCCAGCGAGGGCTGGAACAAGCTGACTCAGATCGTGGAGGACTACAAGAAAGCCCACAACGGCGCTTCGGTCTACTCCCCCACCTTCATCGAGGACTGCGAACCCGCCGTCAAGAAGCTCCAGGAGGAGTATGGCTTCGAGTATACCATCGAGTATGTGAAGTAACGTCGTTTTTCGACACGCTAAAACCGCCGCCGGCTATGAAAGGCCGACGGCGGTTTTTGGTTTGGATATAAGGTCCCTTTACGGTTTTTCCACCTTGCTGAGCAGGATGCGGTCGTTGTCCAGCTCCTCGCCGGCCGACTGGCGGAAGCGCTCCAGCAGGTCGTCTACCGTCATCTTGCTCCGCTCCTCTCCCTGGACGTCAAAGACGATGCGCCCCCCGTTCATCATCAGGGTGCGGTTGCCCAGTTCCAGGGCCTGGTGCATATTGTGGGTGACCATCAGGCAGGTGATGTGCTGCTCCGCCACGATGTGCCGGGTCAGGTCCAGCACTTTGTCGGCGGTGGCAGGGTCCAAAGCGGCGGTGTGCTCGTCCAGCAGCAGCAGCTTGGGGGTGACCAGGGTGGCCATCAGCAGGGTCAGCGCCTGGCGCTGGCCGCCCGACAACAGCCCCACCGGCTGCTTCATCCGGTCCTCCAGGCCCATATCCAGCAGGGCCAGGCGTTCACGGAAAAAGTCCTTGTCCTTGCGGGAAATACGGGAGAAGTAGGCCCGCTGGGCTGTGCCCGCCCGCAGATAGGCCAGGGCCAGATTTTCCTCGATGGTCATGTTGGGGGCGGTGCCCTTGAGGGGGTCCTGGAACAGGTGGCCGATCACCCGGCTGCGGCGGTATTCCGGGGTGAAGGTGATATCCTCGCCTCCCAGCACGATGCAGCCTTCGTCGGCAATAAAGCCGCCGGTGATGGCGTTGAACAGGGTGGATTTGCCCGCCCCGTTGGAGCCGACGATGGTGGCGAAGTCCCCCTCTTGCAGAGCCAGGTCCACCCCGGCCAGGGCCACCTTCTCGTTGACGGTGCCCGGGTTGAAGGTCTTGCGGACCCCCTTCATTTCCAGCATCAGCATCAGACTGCCTCCTTTTTGCCGTGGACCTGGGCGTGACGCATCCGGGCCTCCTGTTTGCGCTTTTCAAAGGCGATCTTCTGACGGATCGCGGGCATCGAGATGGCCACGGCCACAATGATGGCCGACACCAGTTTCATGGCGGCGGCAGGCACATCGAACCGCAGGGCCACCGCCACGATGAAGCGGTACAGGCAGCTGCCGAACACCACGCCCAGCACCCGCAGCACCATGGTCCGCTTGCCCAGCAGCGTCTCGCCGATGATCAGGGAGGCCAGGGCGATGGTCACCATGCCGGTGCCCACATTGATGTCACAGCTTTTCTGATACTGGGCCAGCAGCCCGCCCGACAGGGCGGTCAGGCTGCCCGAGATGCACAGCCCCACCATGATGGTGAACGCCGGGTTGATGCTGGAAGCCCGCACCATGGCGGCGTTGTCGCCGGTGGCCCGGATGGACAGGCCCAGCCGGGTGCCGAGGAACCACACCATCAGCCCGCAGGCCGCCAGGATGATGACGGCCGCCACCACCAGCTGATACCAGCCGCCCGCAAAGGCCAGGGCGTCCTTGGAGAGGGAAAAGACGGTGTCCACCTTGACCAGGCTCATATTGGACGAAAAGCCCATGGCCGCCAGGTTGATGGTGTACAAGCCGGTGTTGACGATGATGCCGGCCATGATGCTCTCCACCCCCAGCCTGGTCTGCAAAAAGGCGGTGATAAAACCGGAAGCGACCCCCGCTGCCATGGCCGCAAAGAGGGCCAGCACCGGGTGCCCGGCCACCGCCACCTGGCAGCACACCGCACACCCCAGGGTGAAGCATCCGTCGGTGGACAGGTCTGCGATGTTCAGCACCGAGTAGCTGAGGAACAGGGCCAGCGCCACCAGCCCGTAGATACACCCGAGCTCCAGCGCGGTCTGCAACACATTGATGGAAAAGATACTAGCCAGCATAAACCATAACTCCTATTTGTCACTGGGCGGCAGGGCGGCGCCCCGGCCCGTTATTCGAATTCCTCGGCGGTGGTGATCTCCTCGACGCTGGTGCAGTAGGGCTGGATGGCGGCCTTCACCGTCTCCAGATCCAGACCCAGGGCCGCGCAGGTCTCGGTGTTGATGGTGGCGATGCCATTGTCGAAGGTGCGGTAGGGCATATCGGCGATGGTCTTGCCGTCGCACAGCAGCTCCACCACCATGTCGGCGGTGGCCGCGCCCAGCTGGACATAGTCCACGCCGTAGCCGATGAAGGCGCCGTTCAGCGCAAAGCTGTCCGCCCCGGTGAAGTGCTGGATGCCCGACTCGATCATCGTCTCGTAGATGGCCAGCTCGGCGGTCATGATGGTATTGTCGGTGGGGGTGAACACCACCTTGACTCCGCTGGCGGCCAGGGCTTCCACCGCCATCTGCACCTCGGCGGTGGTGGTGCCGTTCTTCTCCACATAGGAGATGCCGTTCTCGTCGCAGAACGCCTTGGCATCCGCGATGGCCTGGGTGGAGGAATCCTGGCCCAGATCGTACAGCAGGCCGATCTCGGTGATGCCGGGGTTGACCGCCAGGATCATGTTCATGATGGCCTCGGTGTTCAAAGCGTCGGATGTGCCGGTCATATTGGTCAGGGTGTCAAAGCCTGCACCCACCGGATCGGTGACCGCCGAGTAAATGACCGGGATATCGGTATCCTCCACAGCGGCCAGCATGGTGGATGCGGAGGGGGTGGCCACCGCCACGATCACATCCACATCGTCGGCCACCAGGTCGGCGCCGATCTGGTTCAGGTTGGACTGGTCGGCCTGGGCGTTGGAATAATAGTCTGCGTAGTTGAAGGTGACGCCGCGCTCGGCCCCCACCTCGTCCAGGCGAGCCTCCACCGAGGCCACGATCTGGTTCAGGGATGCGTCGTCCACATAGTTGACGATGCCCACTTTGTAGGTGGCGCCTCCCGAGGCTGCGCCGCTGCCGGCGGCCGCCGAGGAAGCGGTGCCGGAACCGGAGGAGCCGCAGCCGGTCAGGGCCATGGCCGAAAGGGCCGCTGCGGAAAGGGCGGCTGCCTGCAGGAAATTGCGGCGGGAGATCATGCGCGAGCTGTTCATGGTACGTTTCATGGTATAACCCCTTTCTTGCGGGCGGGGCAGAAGAAAAGGCCCGCCCCGCCTTGCTTTGCGGAACGGGCCATACAATCAAACGACCCGTCCCTGTGTTTTACCACAAGGACAGGATCGGAAATTCGATTCTGCGGTGCCACCTTGTTTGCCCTGCTTCTCTGCAGAGCCTCTCACGGGAAGCCAACACTTCCCTGCCCTGTAACGGGAGACACCCGTCCTAAGCTACTGAGGAACCCCCGTTCGCCCGGCCCTCGGCGACCCATAACTGCTGCGGCACACCGCCCGTTTCCATCGCGCCGGGCTCTCTGGAGGTATGCGGTACAGAGTCTCTTTCGCCTCATCGGTTTGATTGCATTATACACTTTAACGCTGTAAAGTCAAGATACAAATTTTCACCTTTCTGCATCGTGCATTCAATTTTCTTCAAGAATGCGCATTCGGATGCAGCGCGGTTCGGCGCCGTCCTCACTGGTATCCCCCACCGCAAGCTCTCCGAATTCAACGAATGCACGCCCATCCAGCCGCCAGCCGCGGGTCCCGGCATAGCTTTGCAGCTGCTCGCGGCGGCTGGCCAGCCAGTCCCAGGGATGGTGGCCCCGGGCCATTTCGTACAGACACAAATAGGCCCCGCCGGGCACCAGGATCGGCCCGTCCGCCTGTTTCTGGTAGAGGAAGCGGTCCTCCCCTTCCACGCACAGTCCGGTGCCCGGGCCGTCGGTGAGGTAGTTGACGATGACCACATGGCTGCGCTCCATCTCCTCCCGCCCCATCAGGACGGCGATCCGCTCCGGCTCCCGCAGCAGACGCTGCGGACCCTTGCCGCACCCGTCCAGGAAGGCCCGGTTCTGGCGCCGCAGGGCCTCCAGCATCTCCCTGCGCCGGGCCAGCAGGGCAATGCGGCGGTCCAGCTCCCGACTCTGGCGGGCCAGGATCTCGTCCACCTGGGCCAGGTCCCCGCAGCAGAGATATGCCCCGATCTCCTTCAGGGGCACCCCCAGATCTTTCAGGGTCACGATGAGGGCCAGCCGGTCCAGCTGTACGGGCGAGTAAAACCGATAGCCTTTTTCGTTCACCCTGGCCGGACGAAACAGGCCGATCTCGTCATAGTAGTGCAGGGTCTTTTTGTTCACCCCCGCCAGTTTGGCAAAGGCTGCCGTGGTCAGATACTGCATTTCCAACGCAAAATCCCCCTTGACTATCCAGCTGCTGGATACTTTATGATAGAGACAGGATACCAAAAAACACTGCGCTTTGCAACTGGAAGGTGAACCAAGATGCGTCAACCCCCATCCCAAACCCAAAACGCCCTGCTGGCGGGGCCGGTGCGTCCGGCGCTGCTGCGCTTTGCGGGGCCTGTCATCCTCAGCATGGTGGCCACCCAGCTCTATACGGTGGTGGATACCATGATCATTGGCCTGTGCCTGGACGCCGGAGCCCTGGCGGCCGTGTCCAACGCCTCCACGGTGCTGCTGGCCTTTCTGTTCGTGTCGGGAGGGATGGAGCTTGGAGGCGGGCTGCTGCTGGCCTCCCGGCGTCCCACCGCCACCCCGCAGGAACGGTCGGCCCTGATCTACAACCTGCTGTTCATCGACGCTGCCCTCAGTCTGGCTTTGACGGCGGCGGGCCTTGCCGGGATGGGCGGACTGCTGCGCCTGATCCAGACCCCTGCCGAGATCCAGCCTCAGGCCATGGCCTATGCCCGTTTTTACCTGATCGGCCTGCCCTTCCTAATGGTGTACGACCTGTCCAAGCAGCTGGCCATGGCCTGCGGCGATTCCCGCACCCCCCTGCTGGCGGTCCTGGCCACCTCACTTCTCAACGTCGTGCTGGACCTGGCTTTGGTGGGACCTTTCGGGGTGGCAGGAGCTGCCGCAGCCACCTCCGTTTCCCAGGCGGCGGGCTGCCTGTTCATGCTGGGTTACCTGCGCCGCGGCCTCTTGACCGGGCCTTTCCGCCTGTCCGAACTCAAGCGGCAGTATGTCTGGGACGTCTTTCGTCTGTCGGCCCCCAACGCCGTGCAGCAGGCCAGCGCCCCGGTCAGCAGCATGGTCAAGCAGGGGCTGCTGGGCGGCATCGGGGTAACGGCCATTGCAGGCTTTTCCTGCGCCAGCAAGCTGCACAGCCTGCTGCTGATGCCGGTGGCCGGTCTGGTGCAGGCTCTGGTGTTTTTCGTGGCCCAGAACACCGCCGCCCGGCAGCCCGACCGCGTCCGGGAGGGGGCGCGCCAGGCCAGAAGCATCCTGCTGGCCTATGCCCTGCTGGTGACGGCAGGGTGCGTGCTGTTTGCCGGGCCCCTGCTGCGGCTGTTCACTGCCGACGGCGGCGCCATCCGCTATGGCGCCCTGCTGCTCAGCCGCCAGGCGCTGGTCTTTGCCTTTACCGCCATGCGCCATTTGCAGGAGGCCAGCCTGCGGGGCCGCCAGCGGATGGGGCTGTATCTGGCATCCAACATCGGCTCCACCCTCATCGACCTGACCGCCTGCGTGCTGCTGGTCCCCTGGCTGGGATACGACGGCTTCTATCTGGCCGCTTTTGTCAGCGCACCGGCCGGACTGGCCCTGGCATACGGCCTGGCCCGCCTGGGCGCCGCCCGGGCAGCCGACCCATCCTAACGCTAAAACGGCCGCCCCGGGCGCAGAGCTCGGAGCGGCCGTTCTATTTTGTTGTGTCCCGCGGCACAGCCTTACCGGCTGCGACGGCGCCAGACAAAGAAGCCGGTATACGCCGCCCATACGACCAGGGCGGCCAGGGTGACCGTCCGGCTCAGGGACAGGCCCGCCGGGACATAGACGAAGTCGATGGTGCTCTGTCCTTCGGGGCACAGCACCGCCATCAGACCGTTGTCCACCCGCAGGATCTCGGTCTCCTGCCCGTTGACATAGGCGGTGAAGCCGTCGTCATAGGGCACCGAGAAAAAGACCAGGTTGGGCCGTTCCAGCTGGATCTCCGCGCCAAATCCGTTGTTGGTCATCCGGAAGCTGCTGCAGGCGCTCTGGCGCCGGAGAGCCAGATCCTGGACGTACTGCTCATAGGTAAACTCCTGCTGCATCTCCTCGGGCAACGGGGTCAGGTACTGGCCGTAGGCCGCGATATCCTCCTCGGACAGGCCCAGAGCCCGCACCAGCAGAGCGCAGGCGTCCCCGGTGAACATACTCTCCACTGTGTCCTCGGGGACGTAATACTCATAGGTAAAGCCCATAGGCAGATAGTTGTCGTTCTCATAAAGGGCAAACCCGCCTACACTGTCGTAGTAGGTCCATCCGGAGCCCACCGCGGACTCAAAGTTCTGCCGCTCATCCTCGGGCATGATGGTGAACCGCACGCTGAGCAGCCCCCGCAGGGCGTAATAGGAGGCGTCGGGATTGCTGCGCACATCCCGCACAAAGCCCAGGG
Organism: Faecalibacterium sp. An58; assembly: GCF_002161515.1. NCBI lineage: Bacteria > Bacillati > Bacillota > Clostridia > Eubacteriales > Oscillospiraceae > Faecalibacterium > Faecalibacterium sp. An58. Next base: position 60,587 of record NZ_NFHX01000007.1, on the reverse strand, counting down.
AAGAATAAAAGCTGAGGATGCTGGGGGCTACCGTGCTGTCAAAGAATTGCAGGCAGCTCTTGTCCATCCACAGTCCCAGATTGTCGTGGGCGTTGTAGGTGTCCACCCGCCAGTCCCCTTCCGGGAAGGCTTCCTGCAGGGCGATGGAGTCCTGGTACTGCTCCACCAGGTCACTGTCGTAGTTCCACTGGCCAAACTTGCCGATACCGATGTGCACAATGCCAAACACGCAGCTGAAGGCCAGCACCGCCGCCAGCATCCGGCGGCAGAACTGCTTTTGCTCTGCCCGGCCCCGGGCCAGCCATTGGTACAGGATCAGCCCGCCAAGTCCAAAAGCCAGCACAGCCAGGTATTGCTCTGGGTTCTCCATCACGCCCAGGCTCCAGCCGTCCTCCCCTTCGCTCACTGGCACCAGGGCAAACGCCAGGGTGGCGAGCATGGCCCAGGCGATCGCTCCGGTGGGGCGCTCCAGGTCGGTGTCGGGGTCCTCCCAGGCGTTGACGGTCATGGCCGCCATAATCAGCAGGGGCATATAGTACCACCGGGCATAGTAGCTGGCATTGAAGGCATAAAAGGCGCTGTTCAGGACCGGCACCAGGGCAAAGACAGCGCACACCGCTACGATCCGCTTGCGGCTGTCCCCCCGCCGGGCCCGCCAGTAGGCCACTACGCCCGCCAGACTGCACAGGGGCAGATAGGCGGTCATGCTGGTCCACTTGATGGTGCCCTCCGACCAGATCGAGACGATATAGGGGGAATCCGGGGGCAGGATCCAGCTGACCAGGATGGCCAGGTATTGCTGCACCGCAGAGTAGGTCAAAAAGCCCCACCCGGAGGAAATGTCCGTGGTGCGCGGATTTTGCAGCAAGGACAAAAAGGCCGGCCATACCAGCAAGCAGCCCATGGCCACTCCCAGCAGGCTTTCAAAAGCCAGGGTGCCAAACAGGCCCCGGGTCAGTTTGATCTCCCCGGTGGTCAGTTTGCAGACAAAGTAGATGATGAGGAACACCACCTGCCCCACAAAAAAGAAATAGTTGTTGAGCAGGTTGAGCGCCACAAAGAAAGCGAACAGGCCCCGCCGGCCGTTGTAGATGCACTCGTCCAGGGCCCACAGCATCCAGGGGAACAGGGCCACCACGTCAATGAAGTGGTTGAAAAAGATGTTGTAGATGCCAAACCCCGAAAAGGTGTACAGGCAGGCCGCCAGGACGGCATAGTCCAGGTTTTTCACATAGCGGCGCATATACAGGTAGGCGCCGCCCCCCGCCACGGCAAACTTGAACACCAGCAGCGGGCACATCAGATAGGGCAGCCAGCTCTGGGGAAACAGGGTGGACAGCCAGAAAAAGGGCGACCCGTACAGATAGAACGAATAGGCGTTCATGACGCCGCTGCCCAGGTCGGTGGCCCACGAGAAGGTATTGGAGGGCAGGCTGTGGCCGTTGACCGAGGTCAGTCCGTCGGGATAGCCCATCCCCTTCACAAAGCCGTTCATATACCGGTAAAAGCCGATCTGCTGGCCGTTGAAATCTCCGGCATAATGGAAAAAACCGCCGTCGATGATCTGGAACGGCAGAAAGATCAAAGCCGCCGTGAGGGCGCACAGCCCCACCGTCAGCCAAAAGCGATCCCGTTTCCGCCGCAGCTGCGGCCGCCGGGACAGATTCACTGCATCCATCATATCCTCTTTTCTCCGCCCAATAGGCTGGTCTGGTATTCTCGCCGCGCAGGCGCGGCGCCCGGGCGAAACGCCCTTCTCAGATACACCCTAGTATACCATGCCCGGCCCCGCATGGAAAGGGCGAACTTTGCCATCCCGCCGGCCGCCCTTGACAACCGGCCCCAAGACGGGTATGTTGATAGAGTGGATCTGAACATACCCAGGGCCGCTTCATTCTGTCCATACGCCCTGGAAAACGCCGGCTTTGCCGGTTTGGGAGGTTGTTTCGATGGTCTATCCGTTCAATGCACTGCTGGCCCGGATGAAATACATCACCCGCTGGAGCCTGATGCACTCCACCCGGGCCGAGTCCCTCAGCGAGCACACCTGCGACACCGCGCTGCTGGCCCACACCCTCTGTCTGATCGCCCGGCGGTACACCGGCACCCCCTGCCGCCCCAAGACGGTGGCTGTGGCGGCCCTCTATCACGACGCGCCCGAGATCGTCACCGGGGATATGCCCACCCCGGTAAAATACCGCAGCGCCACCTTGCGGGACGCCTACAAGGCCATCGAGCGGGAGAGCGCCGCCGCCATGGCCTCCATGCTGCCCCCTGAGCTGGAGGAGGAGATCAGCCCCTACATCACCGGGGACCTGCTCACCGACACCGAACGCACCCTGCTCAAGGCCGCCGACCGTCTGTCCGCCCTCATCAAATGCATGGAGGAGGCCCGCAGCGGCAACCATGAATTTGACGCCGCGCTGGCCCAGCAGCAGGAAGCCCTTCGCCAGATGCACTGCCCCGAGGCGGACTGGTTCATCCAGCACTGCCTGCCCTGCTACACCCAGAACCTGGACGAGCTGACCCGGGCAAAGTGAGGGTGCGCGCTTGACATCTCTCCCGCAATGTGATATAATTTTGATATCAACAAGATACAGTCCGGAAATCACTGGGAGGTTGATGCATATGACTGAGACGATCTTGCAAACCAAAAAGAACGGTATGTTTGTACTGCTGCTGGTCCTGCTGGGCTACATCATCGCAGCGGCCGCGCTGGTGGCGAATATCATGGCCGACGTGCACGGGGTGCTGGGCGGGGCGGTCATGGTGGTGACCATCACATACCTCTGTCTGGGGTGGATCCTGCTGTGCGGCCTGAAGGTCCTCAAGCCCCAGGAAGCTTTGGTGCTGACCCTGTTCGGCAATTACATCGGCACCCTGAAAGGGGAAGGTTTTTACTGGGTCAACCCCTTCTGCACCGCGGTCAATCCGGCCGCCGGCACCCGTCTGGGCCAGAGCAACGACGTCCAGATCGGGACAGGGGTATCGTTAAAAGGAGAAAACGGCGCGCAGGTGCAGATCAACGCCGGGGGCGACGGCAGCGGCAAACGGATCTCCCTCAAGCGGATGACCCTCAACAACGCCCGCCAAAAGATCAACGACTGTCTGGGCAACCCGGTGGAGATCGGCATTGCGGTGATCTGGCGGGTCAAAGACACCGCCAAGGCCGTTTTCAATGTGGACAACTATAAGGAATACCTGTCCCTGCAGTGCGACAGCGCGTTGCGGAACGTGGTCCGCATCTATCCCTATGACGTAGCCCCCGGCATCGATACCACCGGCGACGGCAAGCCCGACGACGGCAGCCTGCGGGGTTCCAGCGAGGTGGTGGCCCAGCGGATCCGCGCCGAGATCCAGGAAAAGGTGGAGGACGCCGGACTGGAGATCGTGGACGCCCGGATCACCTACCTGGCCTATGCCCCTGAGATCGCTGCGGTGATGCTGCAGCGGCAGCAGGCGTCGGCCATCATCGACGCCCGCAAGATGATCGTGGACGGCGCCGTGGGCATGGTGGAAATGGCCCTGGAGCGTCTGAGTGAGAACAACGTAGTGGAGCTGGACGACGAGCGGAAGGCGGCAATGGTATCGAATCTGCTGGTGGTGCTGTGCGGCAACCATGACGCCCAGCCTGTGGTCAATTCGGGCAGCCTGTACTGATGGCCGAGCCTAAAAAGCAGGTTCCGCTGCGCCTGTCCGCGAAGCTGTACGACGCCATAGCCGCCTGGGCCGAGGACGACTTCCGGTCGGTGAACGGACAGATCGAATATCTGCTGACCGAGTGCGTGCGCCAGCGCAAGAAAAACGGCAAATATGCGCCGGACGAACTGGACGTACCGCCCAAGCTGGATCTGAAATAAACGAAGCAAACAAGGAAAGCCCCGCCGGACAGTACAGGCTGTCTGACGGGGCTTTCTTGGAACGGTCAGCGGCGTTTGATGTGGCTGCTGCCCCAGCTGCGCTGGGTGCGGATGGCATTCTGGATCCACCACACCCCGTAGAGGGCCAGGGCTATGGCCGACAGGGCCAGCACCACCTTGAGGTAGAGGCTGCCCAGAAAGGCCTGGAACTGGGCCACCGCGAACAGGACAGGGTTGCGGTTGACATCCTGGCCGGCCACCAGGTTGACCACGCCGATGGTCTCCCCTGCCAGGCGGATCTCCACCTTGCCGATCACGTCCCCCTGCTTGATGGGGGCGGCGGCCGATTCGGGCAGATGGAAGAACTTCTGGGTCACCGAGCTGTCCGAGGAGGAGGGCAGAATGGTCATCATCTGGTCGTCGGGATAGAGCAGCAGGGTGTCGGTCTCAGAGGAATACTTCACCGGGATCTCGGCCAGGGCCTGGTCGGGGTCCAGGGCCGCCTGCACCGAGAAGCCGCTGTACACCCAGTCGATCAGCTGCGTTGTCTCATACAGGGCGGGACGACGGGTGGAATAGCCGTAGGTGTCTGCCGTATCCGGGCTGCCCATCACGCAGAAGATATAGGTCTCGCCGTCCTGGGAGGCCCAGGAGACATAGCTCTGGGTGCCGGTGTCCTTTTGGTAACCCAGCACGTCGCACATCCCTCCCTTCATGGCCGAGCGGTAAAACTTTCCTCCGCTGGACTGGTTCAGGGCCACATTCTGGCTGGTGAGCACAAAGGGCTTGGTGTGCTTTTCCTTGGCGGGCATCTGGAAGGTGGCCGTCCCTGCGATCTCCACAAAGGCGTCAAAGCCCATCAGATACCGCAGGATCAAATACATATCCACCGCGGTGGTGACGTTGCCGCTGTCCAGGCCGCAGGCGTCGGTCCAGGTGCTGTTGGTGGTGCCGATCTGCTGGGACAGGCTGTTCATCTGGCTGACCCAGCCGGCCAGGTCGTTGCCCGACAGCTGGTAGGCCATGCCCATGGCCGCATCGTTGGCGTTGCGCAGCAGCATGGCGTAAAGGGCTTCCCGCAGGGTGAAGGTCTCCCCCGAACGCATATCCGCGTTGTCGGTGCCGTAGACATAGTCCGAGATGGCAAAGGGCATCTGGAAGGTGCGGGTATCCAGCTCATCGCCGTAGTTGGTCAGCACCAGGGCCGCGCACATCAGCTTGGTCAGGCCGCCGGCGGGCACCTGGGCGGTGCTGTCCTTTTCGTACAGGATGATGTTGGTGTCGGTGTTGACGATGTAGGCACTGGAAGCCTTGACCTCATAGACAGGACTTGGGTCGAACATGGCCCCCGCCGGGGCAGCCAGACAGCATACCAGCAGCGTCAGGGCCAAAAAGAGCATAAAGAGTCGTTTCATGTGGACAATTCCCTCAGAACGCGATACAATAAAAGAACGGATTCGATCTATCAGACCGCAGCGGCTGCGGATCAAGTCAAACAAGGCCGGAAGAAAAGGCCGGCCTTTACTTATAATAGCAGGTTTGCGGGTGGGTGACAAGGGTTTCGCACATCACTTTCACAAACCGGAGGGAGACGCGCATGATCTATATCACAGGGGACACCCACGGGGAGCTGGAGCGGTTCAAGGGCAAGGAGCTGCGCCGCCTGGGCAAAAACGATATCCTGCTGGTGCTGGGGGACTTCGGCTTTTTGTGGGACGGCAGCAAAGAGGAGAAAAAGAAGCTGGACTGGCTGGCCAAGCGCCCCTATACCATCCTGTTTTTGGACGGCACCCACGAAAACTACGATCTGCTGGACGCCTACCCCATCCAGGAGCGGTTCGGCGGCAAGGTGCAGCCCATCGCAGGCAACGTCTACCACGTCTGCCGGGGCAGCATCCTGGAGCTGGAGGGCCAGAGCTACCTCTGCTTTGGGGGCGGCGAGAGCACCGACAAGGAGGAACGGGAGCCGGGGGTCAACTGGTGGGCCCGGGAAATGCCCTCGGAGGAGGAATACGCCTTCTGCCAGGCCAATGCGGCGGCCCACAACTTCAAAGTAGAGTATGTGCTGACCCACGACGCCCCAAGCAGGTTTTTGGATTTCACCATCCTGCCCGCCGGGGAAAACAACCAGCTGCACGCCTTTTTTGACAAGCTGGTCCAGGAGCTGGACTACGACCACTGGCTGTTCGGCTGCTACCACCGGGACACCCAGCTTTCGCCCAAAGTGCGCTGCCTGTTCAGCGACGTGGTATCGACAGGCCAGCGCCGCAGTTGGTGGAAAAAGTAAAGCGCATCCTCCAAGAAGTGAAAGAGAGAAAATTCCTATGAAAGTCAGATTTTATGAGGATACGGACGACCAGCTGCTGAAATTCGCTGTTATCCCTGGCTGAATCTGAGGGCAAATGGGTACTCTGTAAGCATAAGGAACGCGATACCTAAGAATTTCCCGGCGGGCACAGAGAGGCCGGAGAGTCGATCGATGATACGGCCCGGCGGGAGTTGCAGGAGGAAACCGGCGCAGAAGCGCCTGTAAAGAAGGGACTCCATGAAAAAATTCGACGATCTACTGTCCGTCCTTCTGGGAGTCGGGCTCATCCTGGCGCTGCTGTCGGCCGTTGCGCTGGTGGCCGGGGGCGTCATGAAACTGTTCGGCTTCACCTACGATTCCGTCGGCAGCCTGGTGCTCTATTTTATACTCGCTTCCCTGCTGTCCTTTGTGCTGGGGAATCTGTTCAGCTCCCTGCCCAAGGCCCTGTACCAGATGGGTAAGCTGAACCGGCTGGAAGGCTGCATCCTCTATCTCATCCTGGACACCCTGGTGACCGCCGCCGGGCTTGGGGTGATGGACCGGTGGATGCCGTCGGTCTCTGCCACCGACAGGGCTATCCTGGCCGTGTCGTTCCTGCTGGCCCTGCCGGGCCTGCGGGACTTCAAAAAAGAGGGGTGAGCCCGGCGGCCGCCCCTTTTGCACTGTTTACACTTTATTTACACAGATCGTATCCAAACGGCCTTGTATTTGCAGGCAAAATCTGCTAGGATAAATCATACTTTTTGGCGTGTTCGCATCTGTATGCGGGGTATGCTGTAAAAACCAAAGGAGGACGTCATGGAATACTCATGGTATGACCTGGTTTTGCTGTATATGGTCTACTCGTTCCTGGGCTGGGTGGCCGAAACGGTGGTAGCGGCGGCACGGGGCCGGGGCTTTGTCAAGCGGGGCTTTGCCGCAGGCCCCTTCTGTTATGTCTACGGTTTTGCCGCCGTGGTCATGACCATCGGCCTTGCGGATCTGCGCTCCTCTCTGGGATACCTGTTTTTGGGCTGCGCCCTGATCTCCACCCTGGTGGAATGGCTGGCGGCCAAACTCCTGGAGCGGCTGCACCACCGCACCTGGTGGGATTATTCCAACCACAAGTTCAACATCGACGGCTATGTCTGTCTGCCCTACTCGCTGCTGTGGGGCGTGCTGGGCTGTCTTGTCCTGCTGTGGGGCAACGACATTCTGGTGTGGGTCTTCCATCTGCTGCCCGACCTGCTGATCACCATTCTGGCCTGGGTGCTGGGCATCCTGGCCGTACTGGACCAGCTGGGCAGCGCCGCCATCATGGCCCATCAGCCCACCCGGCTGGCCCGGCTGAATCTCCAGCTGGAAAGCCAGTCCCGCACCCTCTACGACCGCATCAGCAACTGGATGGAGCGCCGCATCGAGGGCGCCTATCCTCAGGCTGCCCAGCGCTCGGCCCGCGCCGAACAGGGTCTGGGGCTGGCAGAAGTGATCTGGCTGTTCACCATCGGCTCACTGGTGGGCGATCTGGTGGAGACCATCTTCTGCTACCTGACCATACACGTCTGGATGAGCCGTTCCAGTCTGGTGTGGGGGCCCTTCAGCGTGGTGTGGGGCACCGCCCTGGTGGTGGTATCCCTGCTGCTGCCCCGCAAAAAGGACGGCAGCCCCCGCACCTCCAGCGAACTGTTTGTACTGGGTACCGTCATGGGCGGCGCCTACGAGTACATTTGCAGCGCCCTGGGCGAACTGGTCTTTGGCGTGATCTTTTGGGATTACAGCCACATCCCCTTCAACCTGGGGGGACGCATCAACCTGCTGTACTGCTTTTTCTGGGGTTTTGCAGCGGTGGCATGGGTCAAGCTGTGCTTTCCCTATGTGCTGCGCGGCATCAACTGGGTGCGCAGACACGCGGGCCGCTGGCTGACCGCCCTGGTGGGGCTGTTCATGCTGGTGAATATGGTGGTGTCGGGCCTGGCCCTGATCCGCAGCGACGCCCGTTCCAACGACATCCCCCCTGCCAACGCTCTGGACGTCTTTTTGGATGAACACTTCCCCGACGAGCGGATGAGCCAGATCTACCCCAGCGCCAAAAAGCCCGAGAACGCCGGTATCCCGGCAGATTTCTGACCCAACCATATCATGTGCTAGGAGGAAAAACCTATGCTGGTTCCTATCCTGTTGTTCTGCGTGGGGCTGGTGTGCCTGGTCAAGGGCGGGGATTGGTTTGTAGACGGGGCCGTGGGCATCGCCCGGCGGTTCCATCTGCCCGATCTGCTCATCGGGGCCACGGTGGTGTCCATCGGCACCACCCTGCCCGAAGTGATGATCTCGGCCTCCTCGGCCCTGGGCGGCCACGGCGAGATCGCCTACGGCAACGCCATCGGTTCCGTCATCTGCAATGCGGCTCTGGTGGCCGCCATCACCATCGTATTCCGCCCCGGCAAGGCGGATGCCGCCGCCCTGCGGCTGCCTGTTTTCTTCTTCTTCGGGGCCGCCGTGTTCTATGCGGCGATAGCCTATACCACCGGCTCCTTCAGCCGGGTGGTGGGCGTCATCCTTCTGGGCGTCTTTCTGGCCTATACGGCAGCCCAGGTGGCTGCCGCCCGCAAGACGCCTCAGCCCGACGCCCAGGAGCAGGACCAAGCCCCTGCGGGCAGCCTGGGGCTGGAGATCCTCAAGCTGGCTCTGGAAGCGGGCCTGATCGCCCTGGGCGCCAACCTGATGGTGGACAACGGCATCCTGATCGCCGCCGCCCTGGGCGTGCCCGAATCGGTCATCGCCCTGACAGTGGTGGCGCTGGGCACTTCCCTGCCCGAACTGGCCACCGCCATTACTTCTCTGGTCAAAGGGCACAGCGCCCTTTCGCTGGGCAATGTCATCGGCGCAAACCTGTTCAATCTGGTGCTGGTGAGCGGCGTCTCGGTGACGCTGGCCCCCTTCGGCATCCCTGAGAACGCAGTCATCGCCGGGCACAACGCCTCGCTGGTACTGGACCTGCCCGTGATGTTCCTGGTGATGGTGCTGCTGGTCGTTCCGCCCCTGCTCAAAGGCAAGCTGTACCGCTGGCAGGGTGTGGCCCTGCTGGCCCTCTATGCCGGCTACTGCGCCATCCAGTTCACCCTGTAAGAAATATAGACCCCGCACTGTGCCCAGCACAGTGCGGGGTTTTTCGTCAAACCGTCGTTCCGTTCTCTTTTTTGCAGCTGTCCACAAAGGCGGCGAACAGCCTGCGGCTGTCCTCGCTGACCTGGTAGCTGTTTTCCGGGTGCCACTGCACCGCCCACACGAAAGGCCGACCGGGCATCCACACCGCTTCCACCAGGCCCTCCTCCGAGTAAGCCATGGCTTCCAGCCCGGGGGCCAGCGCCTTGACCGCCTGATGATGGCGGCTGGTGACCTCCGTCTCCTCTTTTCCCAGCAATGCGGCCAGCGGGCTGCCGGGCACAATGGATACCCGGTGGCAGGGCCGGTCGTAGGGGGGCTTCTGTTCGTGGGCGGCGGCGTCCATCTGTTTTTGGCTGGCCAGGTCCTGCCAGAGGGAGCCTCCCAGCGCCACATTGATCAGCTGGATGCCCCGGCAGATCCCAAATATCGGCTTGCCTGCCTCCAGTGCGGTCCGGAACAGCCGCAGCTCCATCTCATCCCGGCGGGGCACCACCAGTCCGCAGGCGGGCAGCTTCTCCTCTCCATAGAAGGCGGGCGCCACATCCGGCCCTCCGGTGAACAAAACGCCGTCGCACAGCGCTGTCAGCTGCGCCAGATCGTCCGGGTCCCCGGTCAGGGGCAGCATCAGAGGCAGGGCTCCTGCCTGCTCCAGCGCATCGAAATAAGGGGGCATCATCCAATAGCTGTCCCGCTCCACATCCACCAACGGCACAAGTCCAATGACCGGTTTTTTCATATCCTGTACTTCCCTTCCCAATCATAATAAAAAGACAGCGTGTCCCGTATGGACACCGCTGTCCTGCCCAAAGTATACCACCATCCCACCTGCAAGGCAAGAATTTTCAGCGTGTCGAAAAACGACACGCTCCAGGGGGAACCCATTTCTGCCCGCAGTCGCGGGACAGAAATTCCTTCCCCCTGGTGGTTGCGGTGCCCTGTTTTCGCGGCGCGCCACGGCGGGCGCTTGCGAAAAGCAGACCGCAGCCCCTGCTCCGCTTCGGCTGTTTCGTCCGCAGGACGCGCCTCAGCTTCGCAGTCCCTGGGGACAAAATTTGGCGCTGAACCGCGCACTCGCCGCAAAGCGGCTCGCACACTCTCAGCGCCAAATTTCCCTGTATGTGTCCCGTCCATCCGCACATGTCAGCTGGACGGGACTTTTTTGACAGTCTGATTTGTTCAAATGCTTCTCAAACAGGGAAAAATCTGCTATACTAATATAATTGATGATACAGGCCGGCGTATGCCCGGCCGGATAGGATGGAGAGCGACAAGATGCAGAGTGCAGCAGATTTGACAAAGCAGGAACAGCAGCGCAGGCAGCGCCAACTGGCCCGTCTGATCCAGCCCGAGTTCAACCCCCAGCGGGTGCTGGTGCTGGGCGACCAGGGCCTGGCCGCCGCGCTGCAGGCTTTGCAGGTGGAGGCCTGGGGCCTGGCAGAGGGCAAGGGTCCTGCCCTGCCGGACAGCTGGCCCCAAAGCTATGACCTGGTGGTGGTGCAGGGGTCTGATGTCCCTGTGCCGCCCGCTTTGCCGGGCAGCCGGGTACTTTTTTTGGCGGCGGAGCCCGAGGAGCCTTCTGCCCTGCCTGCCTGGGCGCCTGCTCTGGCCCAGGGCGGCCTGCAGCGGGATTTCAGCTGGAAGAGCTGGGGCTTGTTGTCGGGGGCGGCCCTCTACCGCCCCGGCAGTGAGGACGCTGCCGGCCTTGCCCAGGGCTATGAAGAAGCCATGGAGGTCCTGCGGCTCCGTCTCGACCGGGCCGAACAGAGCTGCCGGGACTACCAGAAGCTGACCGAGCACCAGCGCAGCGAACTGAGCGCCGCCCACCAGCACGAGCAGCAGCTGGAAGGCGCGCTGAGCAGCGTCACCGGCTCCCACTGCTGGAAGCTGACCTGGCCTGTCCGCTACCTCATCAGCAAGGGGCGCGCTTTGTGGCACAGCTTCCCCCTGTTCGTGCTGCTGGCCCAGCTGCGTCAGGATGGCCTGGCCGGCCTGCGCCAGCGCCGCCAGGACCGCCGCTATTACGAGGAGAACTTCCCCGGTCAGACCTTCCGGGCCGCACGGCTGGCCCCGGTGGAACTGCTGGTCCGCCAGTCCAAAACCCAGCCCCAGGGCCCCCTGATCAGCATTGTGGTGCCCCTGTACAACACCCCCCTGCCCTTCCTGACCGAGCTGCTGGATTCGGTGGTCAACCAGACCTACCGCAACTGGGAGCTGTGCCTGGTGGATGCAGGCCAGGACGAAAAGGTGGGGCAGGCTGTGGCCGCCCGCATGGCCCAGGACAGCCGCATCCGCTACCAGAAGCTGGCCAAAAACGACGGCATCGCGGGCAACACCAACGCAGGCTTTGCTTTGGCCAGGGGCGAGTACATCGCCCTGCTGGACCACGACGATATCCTGCATCCCTGCGCTTTGTGGTATGCAGCCCAGGCCATCGTCCAGGAGGGGGCCGATTTCGTCTACACCGACGAGGTGACCTTCGAGGGCAAGGTGGAGAATACCACCCTCTATCATCTCAAGCCCGACTTCATGCTGGATAACCTGCGGGCCAACAACTATATCTGCCACCTGTCCGTCTTCCAGGCCGCTTTGCTGCAGGCCGCAGGCGGGGGTGAGCGGGGCGAATACAACGGCAGCCAGGACTACGACCTCTACCTGCGGCTGACCGAGCAGGCACAGAAGATCGTCCACATCCCCCATGTGCTGTATTACTGGCGCTCCAGCCCCACCAGCGTGGCCAGCGGCATCGAGGCCAAGACCTACTGCATCGAGGCCGCCATCAAAGCCCTCTATGCCCACTATGCCCGTCTGGGCGTGGCGGTGGACGAGGTATCCATGATCCCCGATACACCGGGCTTTTATAAAACCGACTACACCATCCAGCGCCCCGGCCTGGTCAGCATCCTGATCCCCAGCTGCGACCACGCCAAGGACTTGCGCACCTGCGTGGATTCCATCTACGCCAAGACCACCTATCCCCACTTTGAGATCATCGTCATCGAGAACAACTCGAAGGAGGAGGAGACCTTCCGCACCTACGAGCGGCTGGAGCGCCAGCATCCCGACAGCTTCCGGGTGGTGCGCTGGGAGGGCACCGGCTTCAATTACAGCGCCCTGAACAATTTCGGGGCCAGGTTCGCCCAGGGCGAATACCTGCTGCTGCTCAACAACGACACCGAGGTCATCACCCCCCGCTGGCTGGAGGAGATGGTCATGTTTGCCCAGCAGGAGCGGATCGGCTGCGTGGGCGCCAAGCTCCTCTACCCCGACGACACCATCCAGCATGCGGGCCTGGGCTTCGGCTACCTGACGCTGGCAGCCCATATGCACAAGAACTTCCCGGTGGCCAATCCCGGCTACATGGGCCGGCTGATCTACGCCCACGATGTCTACGGGGTCACAGGGGCCTGCCTGATGATCCGCCGCGCCCTCTACGAGGAGGTGGGCGGCCTGGACGAAAGCTTTGCGGTGGCCTTCAACGACGTAGATTTCTGCGTGCGGGTCCACAAGGCAGGGTATCAGAACCTGTTCACCCCCTTCGCCATGCTGTACCACTACGAGAGCAAGAGCCGCGGCCTGGACGAAAGCCCCGAAAAGCGGGCCCGTTTCGTCTCGGAGGTCACCCGGTTCCAGACCCGCTGGAAGGCCGAACTGGCCGCCGGGGACCCCTGCCTGAACCCCAACTTTGACATCGACCGGGACGACTTCCGCATCAAGCTGCAGCCCCTGGAATGACCGAAAGAGAGGGCCGTGCATTGAATCTTTCTGCGTGTATCGTCACCTACAACGACCAGACCGAGGCGCTGAAGGCTGCCGCCTCGGTGCTGGCCCATACCCGGCGCCACCCGCTGGCCCTGTACCTGGTGGACAACGCCAGCCCGGACGGCACCGGCCGCGCCCTCGAACAGGCTGTGGCCAGCGGCGCGCTGCGGCCGGGACCGGAACAGTCGGTGCAGGTGATCTGCCGCCGGCGCAACGGCGGTTTCGGGGCCGGGCACAACACCGTCCTGGACAGCCTTGCCAGCGACTATCACTTCATCCTCAACCCCGATATCCTGCTCACGGCCGACACCCTGTCCGACCTGGCCGAGTGGATGGAGGCACGGCCCCAGGTGGTGATGGCCCGGCCCGGCCTCTGCTTTCCCGACGGGCGGCCCCAGGTGCTGCCCCTGCGCCGGTGCAGCCTGCGGGCCATGGTCTACCGGCAGCTGAGCTTTCTCACTTTTTTGAAAAAGTACAACGACGCCTATGTGATGGCGGGCGAGGACCTGACCCAACCCCGGCAGATCGAGTTCTGCACCGGCAGCTTTGCGGCGGTGCGCACCGCCGATTTTGTGGCTGCGGGCGGCTTTGACGAGAAATACTTCATGTATGTGGAGGACGCCGATCTGACCCAGAAGATGCTGCGCCGGGGGCAGGTGTGGCTGGCCCCCCAGTTCACCGCGGTCCATGTGTGGCACCGGGCGGCCCACCGCAGCCTGGGCCCCATGTTCTGGCAGGCCCGCAGCCTCTGCCGCTACTTTGCCAAGTGGGGGTTCCGGCTGTGAGGCAGACGGTTGCTTTTTTGCCCCCGGACGTGTAAAATAAACATGAGGCCCTCCGGCGGACGCCAGGGCGGCCTCCCCTCTTTTGTTTACAGCGGACGCAGCTTCCGCTTTGTGTTCCGGCGCGGGCCATTGCCCCGCCTGAGAGCTGCACAACTTTTGCAACTATAAAAGGAGTGCACGTGTAATGAAAGGCATTATTCTTGCCGGCGGCGCCGGCACCAGGCTTTATCCTCTGACCATGGTCACCAGCAAACAGCTGCTGCCGGTCTACGACAAGCCCATGATCTACTACCCCCTGTCCACCCTGATGCTGGCGGGCATCCAGGATATCCTCATCATCTCCACCCCGGTGGATACCCCCCGCTTTGAGGCGCTGCTGGGGGACGGCAGCCAGTACGGCATCCACCTGCAGTACAAGGTGCAGCCCTCCCCCGACGGCCTGGCCCAGGCTTTTATTCTGGGTGAGGAGTTCATCGGCGGGGACTGCTGCGCCATGATCCTGGGGGACAATATCTTCTATGGCAACGGCTTCTCCCGCATCCTCAAGAATGCGGTGCACAACGCCGAGGCCAATGGCCGCTGCACCGTCTTTGGCTATTACGTCCAGGACCCCGAGCGGTTCGGCATCGTGGAGTTTGACGAAAACGGCAAGGTGCTGAGCGTGGAGGAAAAGCCCGAACACCCCAAGAGCAACTACGCCGTCACCGGCCTGTACTTCTACAACAGCAAGGTGGCCGAAATGGCAAAACAGGTCAAGCCTTCGGCCCGGGGCGAGCTGGAGATCACCACCCTGAACGATATGTACCTCAAACAGGACGAGCTGGACGTCCAGCTGCTGGGCCGCGGCTTTGCCTGGCTGGACACCGGTACCATGGACAGTCTGGTGGATGCGGCAGACTTTGTGCGTATGATCGAAAAGCGCCAGGGCATCAAGATCAGCGCCCCGGAGGAGATCGCCTTCAAATACGGCTGGATCAGCCGGGAGAAGCTGCTGGAATCCGCCGAGCGGTACGGCAAGTCCCCCTACGGCGTCCACCTGAAGAACGTGGCCGACGGCAAGCTGCGCTACTGATCACTTCACAGATGGGAGGCATCGTATGAAAATCATTGTCACCGGCTGCAAGGGGCAGCTGGGCACCGAGATCATCAAGCAGCTGCGGGAAGGCCGGAGCGAGATCGGCCCCATCCCCGAAAAGCTGCTCAACGCCACCGTCATCGCGGTGGATCTGCCGGAGCTGGATATTTCCAACTACAAGGCGGTGGACGACTTTGTCCGCCGGTACAAACCCGATGTGATCATCAACTGCGCCGCCTACACCAACGTGGACGGCTGCGAGACCAACCACGACGCCGCCTACAAGGCCAACGCCCTGGGCCCCCGCAACCTGGCCCAGGCCGCCGAGAAGATGGGTTCCCGGCTGGTGCACGTCTCCACCGA
Source organism: Faecalibacterium sp. An58 (assembly GCF_002161515.1). Classification (NCBI taxonomy): domain Bacteria; kingdom Bacillati; phylum Bacillota; class Clostridia; order Eubacteriales; family Oscillospiraceae; genus Faecalibacterium; species Faecalibacterium sp. An58. The sequence continues at coordinate 45,293 of NZ_NFHX01000007.1, read as the reverse complement.
CTATGTCTTTTCGGGCCGGGAGAACGGCGGCATCCCCCAGGATGAAGCCTGCCTGCCCGATCCCATCAGCGCTTACGGTTCCACCAAGCTGATGGGTGAAAAATACGTCCAGCGTTTCTGCCACCGGCACTTCATCGTGCGCACCGCCTGGCTGTACAGCTACTATGGCAAGAACTTTGTCAAGACCATCGTGAACGCCGGCAAAAAATACGGCAAGCTGGAGGTGGTCAACGACCAGCTGGGCAACCCCACCAATGCGGTGGACCTGGCCCACGAGCTGCTGCAGCTGTGCGTCACCCACGAGTACGGGCTGTACCACTGCACCGGCGAGGGCATCTGCAGCTGGTACGACTTTGCCTGCGAGATCATCCGTCTGGCGGGCGTGGACGCCACCGTGTCCCCCTGCACCAGCGCCGAGTACAAGGCCAAACATCCCGACAGCGCCGACCGCCCTCACTGGAGCGCCCTGGACAACCGTGCCCTGCGCTGCTCGGTGGGAAACCGGGTGCGTCCCTGGCAGGAGGCCCTGGCCTGCTTCTTTGCCCATTGGGACGGCGAAAACGGCATGAAATGATCCTGCGATGGAATTGAGGAAAGAAACGTTTATGAAGAAATATCTTATCACCGGCTGCGCCGGCTTTATCGGCTCCAACTTCGTCTATTATATGCTGAAAAAGCACCAGGACATCCTGCTGGTCAACCTGGACAAGCTGACCTATGCAGGCAACCTGGAAAATCTCAAGGGGGTGGAAGGCGACCCCCGCCACGTCTTTGTGCAGGGAGACATCTGCGACAAGGAGCTGGTGGAAAAGCTGTTCGCCCAGTATGACTTCGATTACGTCATCAACTTTGCCGCCGAGAGCCATGTGGACCGCAGCATCGCCAACCCCGAGATCTTTGTCCAGACCAACGTGATGGGCACCGTCAACCTGCTGCAGCGCGCCAAAGAGGCCTGGTACGATCCTGCCGCCCGGACCTGGAAAGAGGGCAAGAAGTACCTGCAGGTCTCCACCGACGAGGTATACGGCGCACTGGGAGCCGAGGGCTATTTCACCGAGACCACTCCCCTGTGCCCCCACAGCCCCTACTCCTCCAGCAAGGCCAGCGCCGATCTGTTCGTCATGGCCTTCCATGACACCTACGGCATGCCGGTCAACATCACCCGCTGCTCCAACAACTATGGCCCCTACCAGTTCCCCGAGAAGCTGATCCCCCTGATGATCAACAACGTCAAGCACCACAAGTCCCTGCCCGTCTACGGGGACGGGATGCAGATCCGGGACTGGCTGTATGTGGAGGACCACTGCAAAGCCATCGACATGGTAGCCACCGGCGGCAAGGTGGGCGAGGTGTACAATGTGGGCGGCCACAACGAGCGGCCCAACATCTTCATCGTCAAGACCATCATCAGCCAGCTGCACGACCGGCTGCAGGATGAGGGCATCAGCGAGGCGCTGATCCAGCATGTGGCCGACCGCCTGGGTCATGACCGCCGCTACGGCATCGACCCCGCCAAGATCAAGAACGATCTGGGCTGGTATCCCGAGACCCCCTTTGAAAAGGGTATCGTGCTGACCATCGACTGGTATCTGTCCCACCAGGAGTGGATGGACAACGTCACCAGCGGCAGTTACCAGAAATACTACGAGGAAATGTACAAAAACAAGTGATCCTTGCCCGCCGGCCGGGTCATGCCTGAACGGAACACAAAGCCCCCGTTTCCCTTTTGGGAGACGGGGGCTGTTTTATATCTGCGGGGGCATCAGCGGTCCCACTTGTCGCACAGGGCGTTGATCTGATCCGCAAACTTGGCCAGATCTTTGTTGGCGCCGCCCTCGTTGTGCTCGATCACCTGCATCAGGCGGCGGCCTGCGGCCACCAGCCGCTGGAATACGGCGGCCGCCCGGCTGAGGGCAGGCGCCGTGGAGACCCGGGCAGAGGTGCGTTCCCGGCTGCCCTCGTTCAGGCAGACTGCGCCGTCCGCGCCCAGCGCCCACTGGGCCCCGTTGTAGGGAGCGCAGGCCGTATAGCCCAGCCCCTGCAGGGTAGCGACGAACTGGTCCTCCACAGCGTCATCTCCGTGGTTGACGAACACGCGGCGGGGTTTTGGCTCAAAGGAGCCGATCCATTGCAGCAGGCCCTCCCGGTCGGCATGGCCCGACATACCGCCGATCTGGGCGATCTCGGCCTTTACCTCGATCTCCTCGCCAAACAGCTTGACCCCGTCGATGCCGTCGATCAGGGCGCGGCCCAGGGTGCCCACCGCCTGGTAGCCCACAAACAGGATGGTGCATTCCTTGCGCCACAGGTTGTGCTTGAGGTGGTGGCGGATGCGGCCCGCGTCGCACATACCGCTGGCCGAGATGATCACCTTGGGGATGGTGTCGGTGTTGATCAAACGGGACTCGTCGCTGGTGACGCTGACCCGCAGCCCCGGGAAGGTGATGGGGTCCACCCCTGCCGCCAGCAGGGCCCGGGTCTCCTGGTCAAAACAGGACGCATCGGTGTCCCGGAAAATACGGGTGGCCTCGATGGCCAGAGGGCTGTCGATGTACACCGGGAAGTTATCGTGGCCTTTCACCAGCCCTTTGGCTTTGATCTCCCGCATGAAGTACAGCAGCTCCTGGGTGCGGCCCACCGCAAAGCTGGGGATGACCACATTGCCGCCCCGGTCAAAGGTGCGCTGCAAAATATCGGTCAGCTGGCGGACGTAGTCGGGACGGGGCGGATGGCTGCGGTCCCCGTAGGTGGACTCCATGATCACATAGTCCGCCTCGGTCAGATAGGTGGGGTCCTTCAGGATGGGCTGATGCAGGTTGCCGATGTCCCCCGAAAAGACCAGTTTGGTGGTCTCGGTCCCCTCGGTCACCCACAGCTCGATGCTGGCCGAACCCAGCAGGTGGCCCACATCGGTAAAGCGGGCCTCCAGCCCCGGGGCCAGCTGGATCTTTTGGCCGTAGTCCACCCCTTTGAACAGGCGGACGGCCGCCTCGGCGTCCGCCACCGTATAATCCGGCTCCACCGGGGGCAAGCCGGCCCGGGTGTTCTTGCGGGTCTTCCACTCGGCTTCCGACTCCTGGATGTGGGCCGAGTCACGCAGCATGATGTCGCACAGGCGGCAGGTGGGCCTGGTGGCGTAGATCTTGCCCGCATAGCCCTGTTTGGCCAGCAGGGGCAGATGGCCGCTGTGGTCGATGTGGGCGTGGGTCAGCAGCACGCCGTCGATCTGCTCCACCGGGATGGGCAGGGGCTGGTTCTCATAGACGTCCTTGCCCTGCTCCATACCGCAGTCGATCAAAATGTGCAGCCCCCCTGTCTCCAGCAGGGTGCAGCTGCCTGTCACCTCATGGTTTGCGCCTAAAAATGTCAGCTTCATACGAGGATACCTCCCTGTGCTCCGGTGTGTCCGGCGCATAGGGCGCATCTGAGATCGCTTTCGCACGGTCCGTTTTTGCCAAAAAGCGCAGCCTCGTCCCCTTGCGTGCACTCCCTTGCGGCGCATGGTCCGGTCTTTTGGACGATCCAGATACACCCTGGTCTTGTACAAATGGTTCTGATCTTATTATAGCATAGCCGGGGCTTCATTTCCCGCCCAAAATCGGGGGCAGAATCCGTCAAAACGCCGAAACAGCGGACAATATTTTAGATAACCTTGACAAAGCCCCGGTTCTGAATTAAACTTATAGGGTTGAAGTTTATCGGTCACGCAGACAGTGGCCGATCTGCATCGTATAGAGAGGTTTGATTTTATGATTCGTAACGACCTGCGCAATGTGGCCATCATCGCCCATGTTGACCACGGTAAGACCACCCTGGTGGACGCCATGCTCCGCCAGAGCGGCGCTTTCCGTGACAACCAGGTGGTGGCCGAGCGCGTGATGGACAGCGGCGATATCGAGCGGGAGCGCGGCATCACCATCCTGGCCAAGAACTGTTCCTGCACCTACAAGGGCGTCAAGATCAACATTGTGGATACCCCGGGCCACGCCGACTTTGGCGGCGAAGTGGAGCGCGTGCTGAAGATGGTCAACGGCGTCGTTCTGCTGGTGGATGCCGCCGAGGGCTGCATGCCCCAGACCCGCTTTGTGCTGCAGAAGGCTTTGCAGCAGAACCTGAGCCTGGTGGTGGTCATCAACAAGATCGACCGCCCCGACGCCCGTATCAAGGAAGTGGTGGACGAGGTGCTGTATCTGCTGATGGATCTGGGTGCCTCGGACGAGCAGCTGGAGTGCCCCATGGTCTACTGCTGCGGCCGCGCCGGCACCGCCAGCCTGGACCCCGATGTCCCCGGCAGCGACCTGGTGCCCCTGTTCGACACCATCCTGGATACCATCCAGCCCCCCGAAGGCGACCCGGAAGCCCCCTTCCAGATGCTGGTATCCTCCATCGATTACAACGACTTCGTGGGCCGCATCGGCATCGGCCGCATCCAGAACGGCACCTGCCGTGTGGGCGAGGAAGTGGTGGTCTGCGACTGGCATGATCCCTCGGTGAACATGAAGGGCCGCCTGACCAAGCTGTATGACTTCCAGGCCAACGGCCGGGTGCCCTGCGACAACATCACCGCCGGTGACATCGTGGCCTTCTCGGGCCTGCCTGACGTGACCATCGGCAACACCCTGTGCGCCCCTTCCAAGGTGGAGCCCCTGCCCTTTGTCAAGATCAACGACCCCACTGTGGAGATGACCTTCTCGGTCAACGACAGCCCCCTGGCCGGCCGGGAGGGCAAGTACGTCACCAGCCGCCAGCTGCGGGACCGCCTGCACCGCGAGCTGCTGAAGGACGTGGCTCTGCGGGTGGAGGACTCTGCCACCACCGATTCCTTCCGGGTGATGGGCCGCGGCGAGATGCATCTGTCCATCCTGATCGAGACCATGCGCCGGGAAGGCTACGAGCTGCAGGTGTCTCCCCCGCACGTCCTGACCAAGGTCATCGACGGCAAGACCTACGAGCCCATGGAGCAGGTTGTGATCGACGTGCCCACCCAGTACCAGGGCGCCGTCATGACCGGCCTGGGCCAGCGCAAGGCCGTCCTGCAGCAGATGGACGCCCTGGGCGACAGCCGGGTGCGTCTGGTGTTCCGTATGCCCAGCCGCGGCCTGTTCGGCTACCGCAACCAGTTCCTCACCGACACCCACGGCGAGGGCGTCATCAACCAGATCTTTGACGGCTATGACCTGTGGGCCGGTATGATCACCAACCGTTCCACCGGCTCCCTGGTCAGCTTCGAGACCGGCGATTCGGTCACCTACGGTCTGTACAACGCCCAGCAGCGCGGTACCCTGCTGATCGGACCCGGCGAGAAGGTCTATGAGGGGATGGTCATCGGCTATACCCCCACCGGCGAGGACGTGGACGTCAACGTCTGCAAGACCAAGCACCTGACCAACACCCGCGCTTCCGGCTCGGATGACGCGCTGCGCCTGGTGCCCATCAGCCGTCTGAGCCTGGAGGGCTGCCTGGAGTTCCTGGCCCCCGACGAGCTGCTGGAGGTCACCCCCAAGAGCCTGCGCATCCGCAAGCAGATCCTGAACCACGAGCAGCGGATGAAGGCCCGCAGCCGCAACAAGTGATCCTATAAGCAACACGCTGCCGGGAGGCCCCAAAAGGGCCTCCCGGTTTTTGCGTCCGGACCTCCGCCCTGTCTTTTTCTGCCTGCGGGAATGGAATTTCCGCCCTGTTATGTCCGGTTGACAAATTGCCAACCATGGTTGCTTGTCAAAAAAGGGCCTTTCTGGCATACTGAACTTGCGGCCGCACCCCACTTTACCCGCAAACAAGGAGGCAAACCATGCAGTTCAACGAAAAACTCACCAGCCTGCGCAAATCCATGGGCCTGTCCCAGGAGGAGCTGGGCGCAGAGCTGAAAGTATCCCGCCAGACCATCTCAAAATGGGAGTCGGCCCAGTCCTACCCCGACTTTCAGCGGCTGGTCCTGCTCAGCGACTATTTTGGCCTGACCCTGGACGAACTGGTCCGGGATGTGGACGTGGCTGACGTGCGGGCCAAAAATCTCAGCAGCGAAAAACTGGATTCCATCTACAGTGACGTGGGCATCGCCAAAAAATTCATCAAGTGGTATCTCATCATCGCCGGTACAGGCGCTGTGGTGGTGCTTTTGGTGCTGCTGTCCTTTGCCCTGCGCGCTGTCTTTGTCTGGTAGCATCCAGCCAAAAAGCCCCGGAAGGCCCATCCAAAGGCTTTCCGAGGCTTTTTCTATATCGCTCAGCCTGCAGAAGCGTAGGCGCTGCCGGGAGTCCAGGGGCTGTCGGCGGCGTAGCGGGTATGGCTGCGCAGGTAGTTGACCCAGGCGCCATAGCCGTTGCCCGCCGACAGGTGCACCCCGTCGGGGGCGGCGCAGACCGCTTTCAGGTTGCCTTCGCCGTCGGCCAGAGCCTCCCACAGATCCAGATAGACGCAGCCCTTGCTGTGGGCCAGCTGGGCCAGCTGCTCGTTCACCGCCCGCAGGTTGTCGCTGGACAGGCCGGGCCGCTGGGCTACCGCCTCGGGCCGTACTGGCGGGATGGACTGGACGTAGATGACGCAGTCAGGGCCCAACGTCTCCCGCAGCGCGTCCAGCATGGCCCCGTAATAGGTCAGGAAGCGGTCCTCTGCACCGGCGGTGGTCAGGGTGTTGGTGCCCAGCAGGATATACAGCTTTTTGGGCTGGGCCGCCGCCAGCACGTCCAGGGCCACCTCATCCCCGCGGGTCATATGGTTGACCGTCATCCGATTGACGATGGTGTCGGGGCCTGCTCCGGTATAGCCGCAGACCAGCGCGCCGCCCAGGTTGATGCTGTAATCGGTGAAGCCCACCGTCAGACTGTCCCCCAGGAAAGCGGCGTCGGCAAAGTAGCTCAGGTCCACCTGGCCGGTGGCGGGCTGGCGGATGACGCTGCTGTCATAGGCCAGCACGGTGTAGCTGCCCGCGCTCTGCCGGGCCGGGCCGAACTGCAGGACCTGGGCAGTCCCCGCTCCCCCCTCGCCCGGCTGCATGGGCAGGGGCGCCAGGATCCCCTCCACCGTGCCGGTGGACAGGATCTCCTCCTGCGGAGGGGCTGCCTCCTGCTGGGCCGTCTGGAGGATGGCGGTGATGGCCAGCGACAGCAGCAGAATGGCCGCCACGCACAGCAGCACTTTCAGCTTGGTATGAGCGCCCTGCTGCCGGGCCCGGCGGCGGGCGTAGTTGTAATCATGTGAAATACCCATGGCACTTTTGTTCTCCCGAAGTATTTGCCCTGTCAGGGCAGCTTTGACTTTTGTAGAAGTACACTGATTCTATCATAAAATTTTTCGCTCTGCAACCAACTTGGGTCTTGCATACAACGCTTGAAACGGTTACAATAGAAACAGGGCAAAAACCATGCAATCTGGCAAAAAGACTCTCCACCCGGGGCGGTTTTTTTATGCCGGTTGCGGGCGTTTTGCCGGCCGGGGCGGCGCAGTGCAGGGCCCGCCCCAGCCTCAAACCACCTCCACGCATGATAAGAAGGAGCTATTCTATGAGCAAAAACGTGATCGTAGGCCAATCCGGCGGCCCCACTGCCGTCATCAATTCCAGTCTGGCCGGCGTCTACAAGACGGCCCGCAGCCTGGGAGCCGACAAGGTGTACGGCATGAAGTACGGCATTGAGGGCCTGCTGAAGGAAGAGCTGGTGGATCTGGACATCCTGCTGGATGACCGGATGAGCATTGAACTGCTCAAGCGCACCCCCTCCAGCTTTTTGGGCAGCTGCCGGTACAAACTGCCCGACCCCGAACAGGACACCACCCCCTATGTGCAGCTGTTCACCCTCTTTGACAAGTATGACATCTGTGCAGTCTTTTATATCGGCGGCAACGATTCGATGGACACCATTGCCAAGCTGAGCCGCTATGGTCAGCGGATGGGCAGCGACGTGCGGTTCATCGGCGTGCCCAAAACCATCGACAACGACCTGTGCCTGACCGACCATACCCCGGGCTATGGTTCGGCGGCCAAGTACATCGCCACCATCCTGAAGGAAGTCATCCGGGATTCCTCGGTCTACAACATCCGCAGCGTCACCGTGGCCGAGATCATGGGCCGGCACGCCGGCTGGCTGGCCGGCGCCGCCTGCCTGGCTGCCGGCGAGGACTGCGACGGTCCCGATATGATCCTGCTGCCCGAGGTCCCCTTCAACCAGGAGCTGTTTTTGAAAAAGGTAGATGAGCTGCAGCGGCGGAAGTCCAACGTCATCATCGCGGCCAGCGAGGGCGTCCGCACGGCTGACGGCACCTACCTGTGTGACCTGGTCTCCACGGCGGGCCAGCTGGATGCCTTTGGCCACAAGGCCATCCTCAGCGGCACCAGCCGGTATCTGTCTGAGCTGATCCACCAGAACCTGGGCTGCAAGAGCCGGGCCATCGAGTTCTCCACGCTGCAGCGCTGCGCCAGCCATCTGGCCAGCCGCACCGACGTCACCGAGGCTTATGCTGCCGGGGGCGCCGCCGCTGCTGCGGCCTTTGCCGGGGAGAGCGGCCGGATGATCGCCCTGCGGCGTCTGTCCGGTGCGCCCTATCAGTGCATCACCGAGTCGGTGGATGTGCAGCAGGTGGCCAACCTGGAAAAGAAGGTCCCCCTGGAGTGGATCTCCCCCGACGGGATGCACGTGACTGCCAGCTTTGAGGAGTATGCCCGCCCCCTGATCCTGGACGAGCTGACCCCCATCTATGTCAACGGCACCCCCCGCCACGTACATATGTGATCCAGCCCTTTTGACCCCTCTTTTGGCCGCGCCCTGACGTTCTTTCCTGCTGGGAGCACACCGCCTCCATGCAGCCAAGATAAATGATGCTATGTAAAGGAGAAACGAATCATGGGTAAAAACGCAATCGTCAGCCAGTCCGGCGGCCCCACTTCCGTCATCAATGCCAGCCTGGCAGGCGTCTATGAGAGCTGCCGCAACCGCGGCGCGCAGGTCGTCTACGGGATGTGCAACGGTGTGGCCGGCCTGCTGGAAGAGCGGGTCATCGACCTGGGCACCGTCCTGAAGGACGACCTGGACATCGAGCTGCTCAAGCGCACCCCCTCCAGCTTTTTGGGCAGCTGCCGCTACAAGCTGCCCGACTGGCACGCGGATGAGGCCGTGTACAAGAAGCTGTTCGATATCCTGGAGAAGCTGGACATCGGCTACTTCTTCTACATTGGCGGCAACGACTCGATGGACACCATCGGCAAGCTGGCCGACTACGGCCAGCGGATGGGCAGCGACATCCGGTTCATGGGCGTGCCCAAGACCATCGACAATGACCTGATGGTCACCGACCACACCCCCGGCTACGGTTCTGCGGCCAAGTACATCGGCGTGGTGATGAAGGAGGTCATCCGGGACGCCACGGTCTACGGCACCAAGTATGTCACCATCGTGGAGATCATGGGCCGCAACGCCGGCTGGCTGACCGCCGCCGCCGCCCTGGCCAAGGGGGACGACTGCGAGGGCGTGGATATGATCTGCCTGCCCGAGGTGCCCTTCCATGTGGACCGCTTTGTGGAGAAGGTGCGGGCCATGCAGGAGAAGAAGCCCAGCATCGTCATTGCCGTGTCGGAAGGCGTCAAGCTGGAGGACGGCCGCTATGTCTGTGAGCTGGCCGACGATGTCCATGCCGTGGACGCTTTCGGCCACAAGGCTCTGACCGGTACAGCCCGTTTCCTGGCCAACACCGTGGCCCGCGCCCTGGACACCAAGACCCGCTGCATTGAGCTTTCCACCCTGCAGCGCTGCGCAGGCCATCTGACCAGCCGCACCGACATCACCGAGGCCTACCAGGTGGGCGGTGCTGCGGCCAAGGCCGCCTTTGAGGGCGTCACCGGGCAAATGGTGGCCCTGAAGCGGATCTCCAACAATCCCTACCAGTGCACCACCGAGCTGCATCCCATCAGCGAAGTGGCCAACCTGGAAAAGAAGGTGCCCCTGAGCTGGATGAACGAGAACCACACCCAGATGACCCATGAGTTTCTGGATTACGCCCGGCCTCTGATCCAGGCCGAGCTGACTCCGCTTTACATTGCGGGCCTGCCCCACCATATCTATCTGAAGTAAGTTTTGCAGCGTGTCGCAGAAGCGACACGCTCCAGGGGGAACCCATTTCTGCCCGCAGTCGCGGGACAGAAATTCCTTCCCCCTGGTGGTTGCGGTTCCCTGCTTTTGCTGCGCCCGTCGCAGCGGGCTTGCAAAAGGCAGACCGCTGCCCCTGCTCCGCTTCGGCTGTTTCGTCCGCAGGACGCGCCTCAGCTTCGCAGTCCCTGGGGACAAAATTTAGCGCCGAACCGCGCACTCGCCGCAAAGCGGCTCGCACACTCTCAGCGCTAAATTTCCCTGTATGTGTCCTGTCCATCCGCACATGTCGGCTGGGCAGGACTTTTTTGACAGTCTGGGCCCCTGCCCCCGCCGGGCAGGGGCTTTCTGCTGCAAAAAAGCAGAAAAACACAAAAACCCGCCTGGCAGCGGGTTTTTGTGTATAGAGGGGTGGGAAAGTATATAAAGCAGTAAATCTCAAATTTAGATCCGCCGCGCCGTCTGGGGTGCGCGGCCTTGTGATTTGTATTATATGCAAATTTGATTTATTGTCAAATTGTAAATTTTCCTTTCACCTTAAACTTTCACTTTACTTTTCGGGTAAAACTTTATATAATTAAAGGCAGCACCGGAGAGTTTTGCGTTTTTGACAACTTTTGTGATTTTTTACAACTCGAAACTTTATTTAAAGAAAATTTTATCTATTTCACCGGAAATAGAGTATGGAGGTAACGTTAGAATGGATGATCTGGACCGCAAGATCCTGACCCTTTTGGCCCACAATGCACGTATGCCCGTCAAAGAGATCGCCGAGCAGGTGTCCCTGACCAGCCCCGCCGTCTCCAGCCGCATCCATAAACTGGAGTCCGACGGCATCATCGGGGGCTACACGGTGGTGCTCAACCGCCCGGCGGGCCGGCTGTATGTGGATGCCCTCATCAGCCTGTCGGTGGCCCCCTCCGAGCGGGAAGGGCTGCTCAACCTGCTGCAGAACAGCAAAGAGGTGCTGCAATGCTACCACGTCACCGGTGAATACACCTTCCTGATCAAGGTCAGCTGCGGCAGCATGATGCAGCTGGAGCAGCTGATCCTGCAATTCCAGAAGCTGGGCAGCACCTGCACCCAGATCATCCTTTCCACCCCGGTGGACCACGGCCCGCTGGAGTCTTTGCAGCTGCTGTGACCTGCGGCTATGCAGCCTTTCTTCCCTGGCCCGGGCCGGGGATTTTTTGCGCCTGGGCTTCCCGCAGCGGCAATTCTTAAATGATTGTGAACGTCCGCAATTTTGCCGCCGGGCTGTTCGTATAGGATATGACGGCATTCAACAGCGGGAATAAACCCCGCCCCGCCGGCCCATCCTGTGTAAAACCGGCCGGTGTGGCCTGCCGCCCCCGCATCAAATTGCAACAAAAGAAAGGAACCTCTTTATGAAAAAGTTTTTGATCGCCGCCGCTCTGGCTTCTCTCGCACTCTTTTCCCTGGCCGCCTGCGGCGGAAAGGACGCCTCCTCGGCCGCAGAGCCCAAAGATTACAGCCAGATCATCCACGACGCCCGCACCGATGAGGAGAACGAGAACTTGATGATCCTGACCGGCAAGGGGGACGGTTCCTTCACGGCTGCCGACGGCCCTGCCGGCGAGATGACCGAGGAGGATCTCAAGGCCCAGGCCGACAACTTCATCCTGCCCATGCTGGGGCTGCAGGACGGGGATTATGAGGAGTTTTCCGCATCCGTCTCCCTGCTGAATGTGCGCAGCTACGGCGTCGCCATCGTCAAGCCCGCCGAGGGCAAAACCGAGGCCGTGCAGGAAGCGCTGGAGAACTACGTCACCAGCCAGCAGATGTCGATGGAGAACTACCTGGCCGACCAGTATGAGATCGCCAAGGCAGCCACCGTCACCACCGTTCCCACCGGCGAGGTGGTCCTGGTCTGCTGCGAGAACTCGGCTGACGTCCTGGCCGCCATCGAGGCCGCCCTGGCCGCCTGAGCCGGCTCCCCTATAAAATAACTCCGCCCGCAGGTTTTCCGGCCTGCGGGCTGTTTTTTGGGCTGCAAGTGTGCTATAATAGCTGCGTTGTGATTTTTCCCATACCTAGGAGCGGCTATGAAAGCGACTGTCATCATCCCCAATATCAACGGCAAGGGCTGGCTGAAGGACTCCATCGAGTCGGTCTATGCCCAGACCGAGCAGGACTTTGAGCTGATCGTAGTGGACAACGGTTCCACCGACGAGAGCCTGGCCCAGGCCCGCAGCTATTGCAGCCGGCCCAATTTCACCCTGATCGAAAACGGCAGGAACACCGGCTTTTCCCATGCGGTCAACCAGGGCATCGTCCTGGCCAAAAGCGAATATGTAGTGCTGTTCAACAACGACGCCTTTGCAGAGCCCCAGTGGCTGGCCGAGCTGATCCGGGCCGCCGACAGCGACCCGCGGATCTTTGCGGTCCAAAGCCTGATGATCCGCCACTTTGAGCGGGAGCTGGCCGATGATGCCGGCGACTATGTCACCTGGATGGGCTTTGCCTGCAAGACCGGGGACGGCCGCCTGGCCAGCCGCTACACCAGACAGCGCCGGATCTTCTCGGCCTGCGGCGGGGCCGCCCTCTACCGCAAGCGTATCCTGGACGAGATCGGCGTCTTTGACGAGAACTTCTTCGCCTATTTCGAGGACGTGGACCTGAGCTGGCGCGCCAACAACGCGGGCTACAAGAACATCCTGTGCCCCACTGCCCGGTGCTACCACATCTGCGGCGCCAGCACCGGGGCGGTGCGCTACAACGAATTCAAAAGCCGCCAGAGCGGCCGCAACAGCATCCTGCTGCCTCTGAAAAACGAGCCCGTCCTGATGCTGCTGGCCAACGCCCTGCCCCTGGCCGCCGGCTACCTGCTCAAGTGCTACAAATTCCACAAGCAGGGCTTCGGGGATGCCTGGGACCAGGGGATGCGCGAAGCCTTCGACATCCTGCGCCAGGGGCGGCTGGGCAAACGTCCCTTTCGCCTGCGGGACCTGCCCAACTATCTGCTGATGGAGGCATGGATGATCTGGAACATGTTCCCCTATCTGTGGTACCGGCTGGTGATCGTCCCCTTCGGCCTGAAATAAACGTCAAAAAAGCCTCTGCACGGGCCATTCCTGTGCAGAGGCTTTGTGTTTTTGATCGGCCGGCGGTCAGGCGGCCTGGCTGGCGGAAGCATCCGCGCTGGAGGCCGTTTGGGTCTCCTCGCTGGCGGCGCCGTCCCGGGCCAGCTCGCCGGTGGGGGTCTCGCTGGACGCCGGACTGGAAGCGGCCTGCCCGCTGGAAGCGCTGCTGCTGGAGACCGCGTCCGGGTCCACACCCGAAAGGATCGCCTCCTGCAGCTGGTCGGGCTCCATCATGACCACCGAATTGGCCTGGCTGGAAGCGGCCTGTTCCTGGGGTTTGGTGGCGCTCTCGGTGAGGCCGGTGAGATACCAGCTGCCCGATGTGCGCTCGAACAGGTAGTCCATATACTTGGTGGGCGTGTCGGACATGGTGCCGATCAGGTCGCCCTGGGCGTACATGGGGATATAGCCCACCGTCACATGGAGCTTGCCATCCTGCTTGAACAGGTCCACCACATCGGCACGGTAGTAGCCCACGCCGCCGGTAATGGGGATCTTGTAGCACTGGGTGGCCTCATCGAACTCGATGGTCATATCATCCATATCAAAGCTGCGGTGGGTCAGCTGGAAGGAAGGTCCCACCAGCCGGGCCAGGTAGGCGTCCACATCCACAGCGGGCAGCAGAAGCTGTTCGGTGACCGGGTCGTGGGCGTAGTTGTCAAAATTGCCCTGGGTCTCCTGGATGCTGTAAATGCAGCCCCATACGGCGGCCTGGCGCAGCGTCAGATCATCGATGTTCTCAATGCCGTCAAAGGGCAGCGGGTCGAACAGCACAAGCCCTTCCAGCTTGTCCTCATATTCCTGCATCTGCTCTGTCTCATCGAACAGGCTGGCCACCAGCCGGTAACCGGCCCCCAGCACTGTAAAGATCCCGATGCAGATCAGCACCGCCATGGCCAGCCCCAGCGCCTGACGGCGCCGGCGGCGGTGGATGCGGGCGTGTTCCTCCGGGGTCACATAAGTTCTCATGGTTTTTTACCGTCTCCTAAGTCCAAATAGTGTATGCACAGGGCGCACCCTGTGGGGATATCCGGGTATAGTATAGCACATTGTGCCACAGTGCGCAAAAGATAGCCTATGGTAATTTTGTGAAATGATGCCGTTTGCCCCGGCCGGCGCCCTTGCCTGCCGGCACCGCCATGGTATATAATAGGGGCATTGCGTACTGTATCCAAAGGAAAGGAAGTTTTGGTATGATCCGTTTCACCAACGATTACAGCGAAGGCTGCCATCCCTCCATCCTGGAAGCTCTGGCCGCTACCAACACCGAGGGCAACCCCGGCTATTCCACCGACCCCCATACCGAGCACGCCCGGCAGATGATCCGCAAGGCGGTGGGCCGCCCCGACGCCGATGTGCACCTGCTGGTGGGAGGCACCCAGACCAACGCCACCGCCATCGCCGCTTTCCTGCGGCCCTATGAGGCGGTCATCGCCGCCGCCAGCGCCCATATCTGCGTCCACGAGACAGGCGCCATCGAGGCCACCGGCCACAAGTGCATCGTCTGCCCCGCCGCAGACGGCAAGCTGACAGCCGACGCGGTGCGGGCCGCCGCTGCCGCCCACACCGACGAGCATATGGTCAAGCCCCGGATGGTGTACGTCAGCCAGACCACCGAGATCGGTACCCTGTACACCCTGGCCGAGCTCCAGTCCCTGCGGCAGGTGTGCGATGAGCTGGGCCTGTGGCTGTACCTGGACGGCGCACGGCTGGCCAGCGGCCTGGCCGCCGGCGGCCCCACCCTGGAGGAGCTGGGCCGTCTGTGCGACGCCTTCTACATCGGCGGCACCAAGAACGGCGCGCTGTTCGGGGAGGCCTTGGTGCTGCTGAACGACGCCCTCAAGCCCGACTTCCGCTACAACATCAAGCAGCGGGGCGGGATGCTGGCCAAGGGCTGGCTGCTGGGCATCCAGTTCGAGCAGCTGATGCAGGGGGACCGGTATGTCCAGCTGGCCGCCCACGCCAACGCCATGGCCCTCAAGCTGAAAGCGGGCATTGCCGCGCTGGGCTATCCCTTTGCCTGCGACAGCGTCACCAACCAGCAGTTCCCCATCCTGCCCGATGGGGTGGTGGAGGCCCTCAAGCCCGATTTCGGCTTCGAGTTCTCCTCCAAGCCCGATGCCGGCCATACCTGCATCCGCCTGGTGACCAGCTGGGCCACCCCCGAGGGCAATGTGGATGCTTTTCTGGCGGCGCTGAAGGCCCTGTCCTGATCACTGCCAGCCGGCCCACACCTCGGGCTGGTAGCCCACGGTGGCCTGACGGCCGTTGCGGACGATGGGGGTCCTGATCAGCTGCTGGTTTTCAAACAGCTTGTCCTCCTGCTGCCAGTCCACCAGGGCCTGGAGCAGCGCCAGGGTCTGTTTGTCTTTGGCGTTCGGATCCACCAGGTTCTGCCAGCCGCCCACTGCCCGGGCCACGCTGTCAAATTCGCCCCGGCTCAGCCCCTTTTCTTTCATGTCGATCATCTGGAAGCGGATGCCCCGCTCTTTGAAATAGCGCTGGGCCTTTTTGGTATCGAAGCACTTGCTGGTGCCAAAGATCTGGATATTCATAGGGTCCTTATTCCTTTCTTGCCGTTTTCCCGGTCCCGCTGCGCAGAGCGCCCGTGCCGGAGCTGTTTTGGATCCATTTTATTGTAGCATACCCGCAGGCCAAAGTATAGGGGGACGGTTTTGGGGGCAGACTCTGTGTGGGGCCCTTTGTGCCGCCCCGGAAAGGAGTCCATGCGCTATGAAAGCTGTCGTTGATCCCAGCCTCTGTATCGGCTGCACCCAGTGCGCCGGCCTGTGTCCCGAGGTCTTTTCGATGGAGGGGACCCTGGCGGTCGCCATCCCCGGAGAGATCCCCGGCGAAGATGTGCCCCAGGCCGTCCAGGCCGCCGAGGCCTGCCCGGTGGGCGCCATCCAGACAAGCGACTGACCCTGCCCCTCTCCCCTGCCCGGCGCTCTGGCTGCGGACGGGGGATCTTTTTGTTTTCCGCCGGGGCCTGTTCCTGCCGGCGGTTTTGTGTTATACTGGAAAAAGATGAAGAATGGTCTATACACCCGCAGCCCTCTTGCACAAAGGCTGCACATACAGGGAGGAGTCTACTGAATGCGTTTATTGGTTGTTGATGGCAACAGCATTGCGAACCGTGCCTTTTTTGGGATCAAGGTTCTGACCACCAAGGACGGGCAGTACACCAATGCCATCTATGGCTTTATGAATATCCTGCTCTCCCTGACCCAGAACTATCAGCCGGACGAGGTGGCCATTGCCTTTGACCTGCCCGCCCCTACCTTCCGCCACAAGATGTACGACAGCTACAAGGCCAACCGCCACGGTATGCCCGAGGAGCTGGCCGCCCAGATGCCCCTGCTCCAGAAGCTGCTGACCCTTTTGGGCTACAAGCTGGTGACCGCCGAGGGCTGGGAGGCCGACGACATCCTGGGCACTTTGGCCGCCGCCTGCGACCAGCGCCAGGAAACCTGCTATCTGGCCACCGGCGACCGGGACAACCTGCAGCTGGTGAGCGATCACACCACCGTGCTGCTGGCCACCACCAGCCGGGGCCACAGTGAGACCCGGGTGATGGACAAGGCCGCCATCCAGGCCCAGTACGGTCTGGAGCCCCGGCAGCTGATCGACGTCAAGAGCCTGATGGGGGATTCGTCCGACAACATCCCCGGGGTGAAGGGCATCGGTGAAAAGACTGCCCTGTCCCTGATCCAGCATTTCGGCAGCCTGGAGGAGGTATACGCCCATCTGGATGACCCCCTCATCAAGCCGCGGCAGCGGGCCAATCTGGAGGCCTGCCGGGAGGACGCACAGCTCAGCTACACTCTGGGCACCATCCGCACCGACGCCCCCATCGAGACGGCCCAGGGAGCCTATCGGCCCGGGGAAGGCGACAAGGCCGCCGCCGTGCGGCTGATGCTGGATCTGGAGATCCGCGCCCTGATCCCCCGGCTGGGCCTGGAAGGCGTACTGCCCGCCGAGCCCGGCCTGGACGGCGCCGCGGCCGAGCCCCTGCCCGAGGCCGACGTGCTGGAGCTGCCCCCGCAGCCCCAGGGCCTGTACCTGCTGGCGGCCCGCCCCGCCGAATACGGCAAACAGGGCAACCGGATCATCGAGACGCGGCCTGCCCACTGGTACGCCGTACAGGGCACCAGCGTCTACCCGCTGGAGGAAGCCCAGCTGCCCGCCCTGCTGGATGACCCCGCCGTGCAGCTGGAAGTATTCGACGCGGCCCCCCTCTATGCAGCCGCCATGGAGCAGGGCGGCTGGGGCGCCTCCATCGTCTGGGACGGCAAGCTGGCCGCCTACCTGCTGGACGCCTCGGCGGCCAAGTACAACATCGCCGCTCTGGCCGAGGCCTACAAGGCCCAGCCCGCCTTTATCTGCGCGGAATGGCCCGACGCCGGCTTCCTGGCCGACCTGTTCGCGAAAATGAAGGCCGAAATCACAGCCCTGGGCGAGGACGAGCTGTACAACGAGATCGAGTTCCCCCTGGCCCAGGTGCTGGCGGACATGACCCGCACCGGCGTGCTGGTGGACCGGGCGGGCATCGAGCAGTTCGGGGTGCAGCTGAAAGCCCAGATCGACGATACCCTGGCCTACATCCGCAGTCAGGTGGAGGACCCCGCCTTCAACCCCAACAGCCCCAAACAGCTGGGGGATATGCTGTTCATCAAAATGAAGCTGCCCCATGGCCGCAAGACCAGCCGGGGCTGGTCCACCGACAACGCCACCTTGCAGAAGCTGCGGCCCGATTACCCCCTCATCGACGATATCCTGCGCTACCGCTCCTATCAGAAGCTGTATTCCACCTATGCCGAAGGGCTGCTCAAGGTGATCGGTCCCGACGGGCGGATCCACTCCACCTTCAACCAGACCGAGGCCCGCACAGGCCGCTTGTCCTCCGACAACCCCAACCTGCAGAACATCCCCATCCGCACCCAGCTGGGCAGCCAGCTGCGGGGCTTCTTTGTGGCAAAGCCGGGCTGCGTGCTGGTGGACGCCGATTACAGCCAGATCGAGCTGCGCATCCTGGCCCACATCACCGGGGACGAGCATATGCAGGCCGCTTTCCGCAGCGGAGAGGACATCCACCGCAGCACCGCCGCCAAGATCTACGGCATCCCTCTGGATCAGGTGACGCCCCAGCTGCGCACCGCCGCCAAGGCCATCAACTTTGGCATCATGTACGGCAAGGGCGCTTTCAGTCTGTCGGAAGACCTGGGGGTGTCGGTGCGGGAAGCCGGCGTCTTTTTGAAGAACTACCTGGCCAGCTTCCCCAAGGTGGACACCTACATGAAGCAGACCATCGCCGACGCCAAAGAGAAGGGCTATGTCAGCACCCTGTTCGGCCGCCGCCGCACCCTGCCTGAAGTGACCAGCTCCAACATCGCGGTGCGGGCCAGCGGGGAGCGGATGGCCCGCAATACCCCCATCCAGGGCACGGCCGCCGATGTGATCAAGCTGGCCATGGTGCGGGTATGGCGGCGCATCCGGGCCGAAAAGCTGCAAAGCCGCCTGATCCTGACCGTCCACGACGAACTGATCGTGGAGGCGCCCGAAGCCGAGGCCCAGATCGCCGCCCGCATCCTGAAAGAGGAGATGGAGGGCTGCGTCCACTTTACGGTGCCTCTGGATACCGAGGTGCGCCAGGGCCATTCCTGGCTGGAGGCGCACTGATACTTTTTTAAACACCCAAGGAGAGGAACGAACGGGAACATGGTTATATTGGGAATCGAATCCACCTGTGATGAAACAGCCGCCGCCCTGGTGGAAGACGGCCGGGTGCTGCTGAGCAACGTCATTGCCACCAGCGTCAAGGAACAGGCCCTCTACGGCGGGGTGGTGCCCGAGATCGCCAGCCGCCGCCACTGCGAATACATCAGCGGCACCGTGGCCAAAGCTCTGGCGGACGCCGGCCGCACCATCAGCCAGGTGGATGCGGTGGCGGTCACCTTTGCCCCGGGGCTGATCGGGGCGGTGCTGGTGGGGGTCAACTTTGCCAAAGGGCTGGCCTACGCCGCCGGCAAGCCTCTGGTGCCGGTGCACCATCTGCGGGGGCACATCGCAGCCCTCTATCTGACCCACCCGGAACTCAAGCCCCCTTTCCTCTGCCTGGTGGCCTCGGGAGGGCACAGCCACATCGTGCAGGTGGAGGACTACACCCGGTTCCGGGTGCTGGGCCGCACGGTGGACGACGCCGCCGGCGAGGCCTTTGACAAGGTGGCCCGCACCCTGGGGCTGCCCTATCCCGGGGGGCCCAGCGTCTCGGCTGCCGCCCGGACCGGCAACCCCAAAGCCTACCGGCTGCCGGTGCCCCATGTGGAGGGCAAATACAACGTCAGCTTTTCGGGCCTTAAAACCGCCGTGCTGAACGAGGTGAACCAGGCCCGGATGAAAGGCCAGGAGATCCATGTGCCCGATCTGGCCGCCAGCTTCCAGGAGCGGATCACCGGCATTCTGGCGGAAAAGCTGCTGGCTGCCGCCGCCGACACCCACGCCCGGCAGGTCTGTCTGGCAGGGGGCGTGGCCGCCAACGGACGGCTGCGCCAGCTGGTCAACGACGGAGCCCAAAAGCTGGGCGCCCAGGTCTACCTGCCCCAGCTGAAGTTCTGCGGGGACAACGGCGCCATGATCGCCTCCCAGGGGTACTATGAATACGCCGCCGGGCACACCGCCGGGCTGGACCTGAACGGCCTGCCCACGTTGCCCATCGACTACATCTGAGCACCACGCAAAAGACCGCCCACAGCAGGCCCTGCAAGGCCGCCGTGGGCGGTTTCCGTTTGTGTGCAAAATCAATCCTGGGCGTCTTCCAGACCCCAGTAGGCCGCCACCAGAGGCAGACGGCTGCGCCGCAGCAAAAAGAGGGCGGGCACCAGATAGAACAGCAGCCCCACCAGCATACTGGGGTCATAGCTGCTGACCACCTCGCTGGTGGAAGCGACCCCGTCGTACAGGCCGGTGCTGACGAGGGCCGCCGTATCCTGCAAAGCATGCAGGGCGATGACCACCCACAGGTTGCCGGTGCGGAAATAGATCGCCCCATACAGCACCCCCAGGCCGCCGGCCATGCAGCACTGGATGAGCACGCCCAGCGGGGCGCTGGACACCAGGTTGGTCAAATGGAGCGCCCCAAACAGCGCCCCCGACAGCAGGCAGGCTTTCCATACGCCGGTCCGGCTCGGCCCGAAGTGGAGCAGCAGGGTCTGGCCCACCACCCCCCGGAACATGGATTCTTCGGTCAGGCCGATGAGGAACATGGTGACGAAAAACACCGCGATCCGCCACGGGGCCTTGAGGACGGCATCCTCGGGGAGGACGGGCGCCCCCACATTGACCGCGAGGCCCAGGCAGACCATCACAAAGGGTGTCATGCCCACCAGAAGCCCGTCCCAGAAGCCGCAGCCACGCTTGGTAAAGACCCACAGCTGGCCGGTACGCCACAGCAGCACCAGAGCCGCCGCAAAGCCAAGCAGGTCGCCGGCCGCCTGCAGCAAAAAGTTTTCCTGGACGAACGGCGCGGCCACGGCCGGGCCCGCCCATGTCAGCAGCAGGACGAGCAGCTGCCCGCCCTGGCTCATAACGGCCCAGAACAAAGCGATGGCCAGGATGCAGTAGAGGATGGGGTGACTGGCCCGCAGACGTTTGAGCATAGAATACGGTCCTCCTGAATTTTGAAAAAGTCAAGGATGCGGGGGCTGTCCGTCCTTGCCGGGCGCCCGGGGGGTGCGCAGCAGATTTTCCAGGGTGGAACACAGCGCCTTGAAGTCGATGGGCTTGGAGATATGGGCATCCATGCCGGCGGCTGTGGTGGCGGCGATGTCCTCTGCAAAGGCGTTGGCTGTCACCGCAATGATGGGCACCGTCGCCGCGTCGGGACGGTCCAGCGCACGGATGGTGCGGGCGGCCTCACAGCCGTCCATCTGGGGCATCTGCATATCCATCAGGATGGCGTCGATCTCAAAGGGTTCCGACGCCTGGAAGGCCTCCACCGCCTCCCGGCCATTCCACGCCTGGCGCACTTCCAGGCTGTGCATGGTCAGCACTTCGGTGGCGATCTCCATGTTCAGCATATTGTCCTCTGCCAGCAAGATCCGCTTGCCCTCCAGCGAAAAGGCCCCGGCCGGCAGCTGCTGGCGCTGCTGGCGGCTCTCCTCCTCGGCGTCCGCCGTGATGAAGGGCACCGTGATGGTGAACGTGGTGCCCTGGCCCAGTTTGCTCTCCACATAGATCTGGCCGCTCATCTGGGTGACCAGGCTCTTGACAATGGGCATCCCCAGTCCGGTACCCACCACCTGACGGGAGAAAAAGCGGGTCTCCCGGGCGTAGGGCTCGAACAGCTGGGTCTGGAACTCCTCCGACATCCCCACGCCGGTGTCCTGCACCACGATCTGGTACTGCGGGGTGGGCGGGCCGCCCATCTGCCGCACCGACACCGAGACGCTGTCCCCCTCGGTGGTGAACTTAAAGGCGTTGGAAAGGAGATTGTTGAGGATCTGGGTGATGCGGCTGGCATCCCCCATCACATGGGCCTCCTGGATCTGGCAGGTGACGGTATAGGCCTTGTGCTCCCGGGCGGCCTGCGGCTTGAACGAGTCGGTGCAGGCCTGGATGCACTGGGCCAGGTCAAAGGCCTGGTTGTCCAGCACCACCTTGCCCTGCTCCATCCGGGACATATCCAGGATGTCATTCACCAGATCCAGCAGCTGCCGGCCGGAATAGCCGATCTTGTCCAGGTATTCCCGCACCTTGTCCGGCTGTTCGGCGTGCTGGCGGGCCAGATCCAGCAGGCCCAGAATGGCGTTGAGGGGGGTGCGCATATCGTGGGACATACTGTTGAAGAAAGCCTGCTTGGCCTTTTCGCTCTTGCGGGCGTTGGCCAGGGCTTCCTCCAGCAGCTTGTGCTCCTGCAGCTGGCGGCGCTTGTCCTGGTCCACCTC
Organism: Faecalibacterium sp. An58; assembly: GCF_002161515.1. NCBI lineage: Bacteria > Bacillati > Bacillota > Clostridia > Eubacteriales > Oscillospiraceae > Faecalibacterium > Faecalibacterium sp. An58. Next base: position 23,171 of record NZ_NFHX01000007.1, on the reverse strand, counting down.
TCGGAAGCAGAGCACCGCCTCCTCGGGGGCCAGGGTCTCGTCGAACAGGACCCGCACGTTGATCCACCGGTCCCCTGTCTCATATTTGCCCAGAAAGTCGCCGCCGTAGTCCCGGATGTTGCCTGCCACCAGGTCCCGGATGCTGGCCAGCGAGAAGCTGTTGCGGAAGTCGGCGTTGGTGTCCGGCTCCATCACGTCCCCGATCACCTGCAAAAACTGGTCGTAGCTGCCGGTGCTCGCCAGGCGCCGCCGGGCATAGGCCGAGCCCTTGATCATCTCGTAGGTGTTCTGGGCATAGTTGATGCGGAACAGCCCGTAATACGAATTGCTGAGCACCTGCACAGTCTCGCTGGTGCGGGACACCAGCGCGTCCAGCCGCAGGTTGCGCCAGACCACCACCACAAAGCCCGCGATCCACGCCAGCATGATCAGCCCGAACAGAAGATAGAACTGGCGCAGGTTGGCCAGCATGGCGTCCACCGGCACCGTGATGATCACCCGCCAGCCGCTGGCGGTGGTGGCATGGTACACCCCGCGGCGGGCTCCTTCAATGTCGGTGACGAAGGAGTCGTAGCGGTCAAAGTAGCCCTGGTCGATGGCCTGCAGCATCCGGTTCAGATAATCCGGGAAGTCGCTGTCGCTGTAATCCACCGCGCTGCGGGCATAGATCAGATGGTTGCTGCCGTCGCAAAGATAGACCGAGGCCCGCTCCAGCACCGGCAGACCCTCCAGGTCGATGGCCAGGTTTTCGGGGAAGATATCGACGGCCATCACCGCGTCGCAGTCCCAGCATTTTTTGGCCACCGTGATCACATCCCGGCCGGACACCGTGTCGGTGTAGATGTCGGTAAAGATCACCTGGCCTTCTGCGGCCATGGCCTGCTGATACCACCCGGCGGCGGTGTGATCGTATCCCGTGTCCTCCGGCCAGGGGTTGGCGGCCAGGATCTGGCCCTCGTACACCACATAGGTGTCCAGCATATCGTCCCCAAAGATCTGGGTCAGCCGCTGGTGGAACCGCTGGACCCAGGCCAGCACCTGCTGCTGGTCCTCCCCTTCCTGGATGCGGGCTTCCACGCCGTCGGCTCCCAGAGACAACAGGGCCTGGTAGGCGTTCAGGTCCCCGTCCACCTCTGCGGCATAGTTGTGGGCCACCGAAGTCTCCAGGGTCTGGTAATTTTGCAGCAGCACCCGCCGCAGGAACAGAGCGAACACCACCCCCGCCGCCAGCAGGATGACGGTGGCCGCGATGTAATAGCGCAGCTTTTTGACCACGCCGCGCCAGTCGTAGCGTCCCTTCATCTCACCAGGTCCTCATCTGGACCGCCGCCTGCACCGCTTTGGCATAGGCGTCGTCGATCTGGGGCATGAGGGCGGCCGCCTCGTCGCTGCGGCCCTCCCGCAGCAGGGTCACCTGGCTGCTGAACAGCTTGTACAGCACGGTCATGGACAAATTGCCGCAGATCCCCTTGAGGGTATGGGAGGCATCCTGGGCCTGCCGCCAGTCTCCGGTGCTGACCGCCCGGCACAGGTCGAAATAGGTGCGGTCCTGCACAAACATCTCCATGTATTTTTTGTACAGCGCATCGCTGCCCATAAACCGCTCCATCGCGTCCACCGCGTTGATGCCTGCCGCCGCAAGCTTTTCCATCTGCTCCCTATCCATCCGGCATTCCTCCTCCGATCAAAGCGTTTCTTTCCGATACATCCTGCTAAGCTGCTCCTCCACGCCGAAAAAGCATTCCAGCAGCCAGGGGTTGAAGCAGCCGCACGCCCCTGTCCGGATCATCCGCAGCACTTCCTCCCGCGGAAAAGCGTCCTTGTACACCCGCTTGCAGCTGAGCGCGTCGTAGACATCGGCCAGCGATACCACCTGCGCCGCCAGCGAGATATCCGGCCCCTTCAGCCCGTCGGGGTAGCCCCGGCCGTCCCACCGCTCGTGGTGGTGGCGGGCGATGTCCCATGCATAGGGATAAGCGCCGTTGGCCCGCAGCTGGGGGATCTGTTCCAGCAGGCGGGCGCCCTGGACGGTGTGCCCCTTCATGATCTCGAACTCCTCGGCCGTCAGGCGGCCGGGCTTGTTCAGGATGCTGTCGGGCACAGCGATCTTGCCCACGTCGTGCATGATGGAAGCCAGGGCGATCGCCTCGATGACGTCATCGCTCAGACCCCGGCCCAGGGGCGTGTGGGCCAGCAGGTGGAGGGTGATATCGTGGATGCGGCGGACATGGTCCCCCGACTCCTCGCTGCGGAACTCGATGGCGGCCGCCAGAGCCTCGATCATCCCCCTGTTCAGCTCAATGATCTGCTGGGCCTGGGCCAGCAGGTCGGCTTTTTGCAGCTGGACCACATTGCGCAGCCGCTGGCGGCCCTGGAACAGTTCCACCACCGACTGGACCCGCCGCAGCACCACATAGGGGGTGATGGGCTTGCCGATGACGTCCATGACCCCCAGTTCATAGGCTTCTTTCATCACGCTGCCGCTGGCTTCCGCCGTGATGAGAAAGACCGGGATGCGCTCGGGCAGGCCCCGGGCAGCCAGCTGGCGCAGCACCTGCAGGCCGTCCATCCGGGGCATCACCACATCTAGCAGCACGGCGCAGAGGCTGTCCTGCCGCTCCAGGATATAGTCCAGCCCGGCCTGGCCGTCGTGGGCCATGCCGATGTTGTAATAGGGTGAAAAGATATGTTCCAGGATGCCGCAGTTGATGGCATCGTCATCCACCACCAGCAAGGTGCTGCGCCCCGCCGGGGCGGGCGATACCGGGGCATTTTGCAGATCGTTCATGAAGACCTTCCTGTGTTTGTCGGTGCAGCGCACCGGGTGTGCATTTTCTCTTTTATTATACATGATTTGCCGCGCAAACACAATGCGCTGGGCCAACAGATCCACCCTGCCCCTTTTCTTTTGGGCCGGGATGTGGTACTCTTGTGACAGGAGGGATGGTATGGAACTGCGTGTATTGCGTTACTTTCTTGCGGTGGCACGGGAGGAGAACATCACCCGGGCGGCGGCCCTGCTGCATCTGACCCAGCCCACCCTGTCCCGCCAGCTGATGCAGCTGGAGGAGGAGCTGGGGGGCAAGCTGTTCCGCCGCAGCCAATACCGCATCGTCCTCACCGAGGACGGTATGCTGCTGCGCCGCCGGGCCCAGGAGATCGTGGAACTGGCCGAAAAGACCGAGCAGGAATTTGCGCGCCGGGGCGCCGAGCTGTCGGGAGAGATCTCCATCGGGGCCGGCGAGACCCGGGGGATGAATTTCTTGTCGGCGCAGGTGCGCTCCTTCCGGGCGCTGCACCCCCAGGTGCGGTTCCGGATCCACAGCGCCAACGCCGACGACATCAAGGAGCGGTTGGAAAACGGCCTGCTGGACATGGGGCTGCTGGTGGAGCCGGTGGAGATCGGCCGCTACGCCTTTCTCCGTCTGCCCCAGCGGGACCGGTGGGGGGTGCTGGTGCCCAAAGACAGTCCCCTGGCCCAGCTGGACGGGGTGACGCCCCAGGACCTGGCTCCCTGGCCCCTTCTGATGAGCAGCCGTTATCAGGTGGTCACCGAGCTGGAGAGCTGGTTCGGGGACCAGTGGAACCATCTGGAAGTGGCCGGCACCTTCAATTTGATGCTGAACGCCGTCAACATGGTGGAAAACGGGGTGGGCATCGCCATGGGCTTTGATCTGGGCAACCTGTCCGACCAGCTGCGCTTTGTGCCCCTGGCCCCCGCCATGGAGAGCGGGGTGGTCCTGGCCTGGAAAAAAGACCAGGTCTTTTCGCCCCTGGTCAACGAGTTCCATCTGCACATCCAGTCCGCCGGGGCGCAAACCGCCGGGACGCAGCCCGCCGGCGTCTGAAAGATGCAGAGCGGGTATGCCCGTCCATACGGAATAAGTATTAGACATCCGGCTCTTTGCGGCCTACAATAGAGGCTGCAAGGAGGAAACGCCCATGGATATCCAAAAAGCCTGCGGCTGCTATCATATCCCGCCTTCGCTGCTGGATGCCTACCGGCGGGTCTACGGACCCGGGGCGCTGGATCACTGGAGCGACCAGGACCTGGAGCGCCTGAGCCTGATGATGACCCTCCAGGACATCGGCTTCACCCTGGACGAGGTGGAAGCCTATATGGGACAGCTGACCCGGGACTGCGGCTGCCAGGCCTGTCTTTCGATGCTGGAGCGCCGCCGCGCCGCCGTACTGGAGCAGATCCACTTTGAGGAAAAACAGCTGGCCCGCCTGGACTACCTGCGCCACAAACTGCAATGCCAGCTGGCCCAGGACCACCCCCGGCGGTGACACGGCCACACAACGTCAAACAGACTGTCAAAAAAGTCCCGTCCAGCCGACATGTGCGGATGGACGGGACACATATTGTTCCCGATCAGCATCAGGGTCGTCTCCACCGGGCAGGCCGGCAGTTCTTTCTTGTCCTGTGTCGCCACGACAACACCCCTCCTTTGCTCAGGCAGCCCGGCCCGGGCGGTTCTTGTTACGCCGTTATTATAACACAAAGGCTCCGGCAGCTGCAATCCCTCCCCTTTACAAGCGGCCCGGGCCGGTGCTACAATGAAGCCGCGGGCCCCCGGGCCTGACACTGCAACAGGAGGCAGGGGCCTATGAATCCATACATCCAGGTGCTCGGGCAGGCGGCGGTGATCTATCCCATCATCGTCGTGCTGTTCACCATCCCCTATATCGCGTTCAATTACCACAAATACGGGTCGGTGCTCAGCCTCCGTGTGCTGATCGTCTACTCGTTCATCCTGTATCTGCTGTGCGTCTACTGTCTGGTGATCCTTCCCCTGCCCTCTCCTCAGGAGGCCGCCGCGCTGCAGGGGCGGCAGGCCCAGCTGATCCCCTTCTGGTTCGTCAGGGAGATCGCCCAGCAGTCCGGCGCGGCGCTGACCCAGCCCGCCACCTGGCCTTCCATCCTGGACAGCAGCACGTTCTGGGTCACCTTCTACAACTTTTTCATGACCCTGCCTTTCGGCGTCTACCTGCGGTACTACTTTTGCTGCGGCTGGAAAAAGGCCCTGGGGCTTTCCTTTGCCCTCACCCTCTTTTTCGAGCTGACCCAGCTCAGCGGGCTGTACTTCATCTATCCCGGCAGCTACCGCCTGTTCGATGTGGATGACCTGCTGGTCAACACGGCGGGCAGCATGGCAGGCTGGGCCCTGGCCGGCCCTGTGGGACGCCTTTTGCCCAGCCGCCAGGAGCTGGACGCCACCAGCCTGCGCCGGGGCGCTTCGGTATCCCTGGCGCGGCGGGCCTTCTCCTTTCTGGTGGACTGCGCCTGCGCCGCCGTCGCCAGCCCCCTGTTCTTTATGGTGTCGGCGCTGGTTTTGGGCCAGGCCCTGCCCGCCCGGTGGCTGCCCCTGTTCCTGTGGGGCTATTTCAGCCTGATGCCCCTTCTGATGGGCGGCCAGACCCCCGGCAAGCGCCTGACCCGCACCCGCATCCTGCGCACCGGCGGCCAGAAAGCCAGCTGGTACCAATACCCTCTGCGCTACGGCCTGCTGCTGGCAGGCGTGTGGGGACTGCCCTTCCTGCTCGATGCGCTCCTTCTGGCCTGGTCCGATGCCAGCCATGTGGGCGCGCTGGCCGCCCCGGTGCTGCGCACCCTTTTGACCGGCGGATACCTGTTCGGGCTGTTCTTTGCCCTGGTGCTGGCTTTGCTGCGCAAACCCCTCTATTATGAGCGCTGGTCCCGCACCCAAATCGTCAGTACCGTGGTCCCCGACCCTCCGGACCAGACGTCCTGAAAAGCGCCGTCCCGGCCAAAAACAACAGGGAACGGCATCCCGCCCCACCCGGGCAGCGGATGCCGTTCCCTGTTTTTCTCTTTGATCGGAGCGTCCAGTCCCGCAGGATCACGGGTTCGGATAGGCTTTGGCCATGGTCTCCTCCACCTGTTCGGGTTCGGGCATCGAGCGGATGGCGCCCTTTTTGGTGGTGACCAGGTAGGCCGCGGCGTTGGCGAAGCGGAGCATCTGGTCGAGGTCCGGCCGAGTCAGACCCTCGATGCCATGCTCCAGCACAAAGTTCAGCACGCTGGCGCAAAAGGTATCCCCGGCCCCGGTGGTCTCGATGACGCCGCCCAAAGTGCAGCCGGGCTGGAAGGTGTGCGCCTCCCCGCAGAAGGAATAGCTGCCCTGCGCCCCGGCGGTGACGTTCATCAGCCGGATGTTGGGGTACTGCTTTTGCAGGATGGCCGCACCCTTTTCAAAGTCGCTCTGCCCGGTCATGAACAGCAGCTCGTTGTCGGAGATCTTGAGGATGTCGCACCGGGCCAGCCCCCAGGCGATCTGCTCCCTTGCCTCCTCCAGGCTGTCCCACAAAGGCTCCCGCAGATTGGGGTCAAAGGAGATGAGAGCGCCCGCCTCCCTGGCCAGGGCCACCGCCTTCTGGGTGGCGGCGCGGCAGGGCTGCCCGGTCAAAGACAGGGTGCCAAAGTGGAAGATCCGGCAGCTCTGGATCAGCTCCTGGTCCAGGTCCTCCACCGTCAGGTTGGCGTCCGCCCCCGGCTTGCGGTAAAAGCTGAAATCCCGGTCGCCCCCGGGCAAGGTCTGCACGATGGCCAGGGTGGTGTGTACGTCGGGATCATACCGCAGGCCCTGCAGGTCAATGCCCGCCTCCTCCGCGACCCGGGCCAGCTGGCGGCCAAAGCCGTCCCGGCCCACTTTGCCCACAAAGGCACAGCGCTTGCCCAGCTTGCGCAGCATGGCCAGCACGTTGCAGGGCGCGCCGCCGGGGTTTGCCTCAAACAGGGGGTTGCCCTGCTCCGAAAGCCCGTTCTGGGTGAAATCGATCAGCAGCTCTCCCAGAGCCACCACATCCAATGTCTTGTCCTTCATTGCCCGTCCTCCTTGTTCCGTCTGCAAAGGATGGCCGTTCCGCCGGGCCGCAGCCTGGGCGGCGGCTTTTCCGCTTCATTATAGCACAGCCCGGCCTCCGGGCGCAATGGCGCAGGCCCCTTTTGCCCCTGTCCTTCTTTCCGGCCCACAGATGCCATACAGGCGGGACTTTTTGGACAATTTGTGCTATAATAACTGCAAAGCTGTCCGATCGTCCGCCGCCCTTTTCTGTTTCGTTCCATGAGGCCCGCCATGAAATCCACGTTCGTCCTGTTTTCTCTGTCCGGTCTGCCGGCATGGATGCCGGCGGGCATCCTGCGGTCTTTTTGCGCCCTGCGCCCTTCCCTGCCCTGCCGGCGGGGCGGCGCGGGGCGTTTTGCATAAGGAGGGATCCCACCATGACCCATTCCGACGAGCCCCGTCCCCTGACCCCTGCCAAGAGCCCCTTTTCCCCCGATGTGCAGCGCCAGGCGGATCTGTGCATCCAGGCGGTGCTGGCAGGCGCCGCCCAGGCCGACGCCAGCGCCCTGCCGCCCGCCGTGTACGCCCCCGGCGGCGGCTGCTGCTTCACCCCCGGGCAGCTGCTGGAGCGCTACCTGACCGGGGCGGACCCCCTGGACTTTCCCTGTTCGGAAGCGATGGATCTTTGCAGCGCCCTGCGGCAGCTGACCGCCTGGCGGGAGCTTGCCTTCCCTTTGGACAAATTTGTAGAACAGCAGATCCTGCGGCGGTACGCCCAGCCGGACCAGCCCGTCTCAGAGCCCCTGCTGCGGTTCGGGTGCTATGTGGCGGTGTGCCATATGGTCTATGGTTCGGGCGGGCCTCTGCCCCAGTGCAGCGTCTTTCAGCTGGCGGCAGCGCTCTGCCCCGGCCTTGCGCAGCAGCTGAAGGAGCAGGGCACCGGCCAGCTGCCCTCCGACCTGCAGCGCTGCAAAACGCCCCGGCTGACCGCCTGCGCCAACGACGCCATGGCCTCCATCCGCCTTCTGGTCAAAGAGGACAGCCCGGCCGCCTATGCCGAGGCTTTGGACTATCTGTGCCGTGTGGTGCAGCAGCCCTGCTTCCCCCACAGCTATGCCATCGAGTACCGCGGTCCTGCCAGGGACTACCTGCCCGGCCTGCCCAAAAAGGGCGTCAACCAGCTGTTCGCCTGTGCGGCGCGGTATCCCGCCCTGCACCCGGCCATCCAGACCTATGCCCGGCTGGCGGCCCGGCCCAAAGCCCAGTACACCAACCTCCCCCAGGCTGTGCCCGGCGCCTTTGCGGTGTTTGCCCTGGCTCTGGCCAGTCCCCAATACTGGCCACTGGCCTGTGACCATCTGGCTTTGTGCGGTCCGGCCCAGGCCCATCTGGTGGAAAAGTTCCTCCACACGCTGATCGCCCAGACCGGCTTCGTCCCCGAGGTTTTGCCGGTGCTGGTGCGCGGGGTGCAGGCAGCCGGGCGGCTGCGGCCCGGTCCCACCTTTGCCAAGCTGGCCGCCAGCACCGCCAGCCTGGACGCCCTGCTGGCTCTCAAGGCCGACCTGCCCGCCTATCTCCCCGCCGGGGACCGCCGCTCCACCGCCGCCCGGGCCGCCCTGTGGGAGAGCATCTGCTTTGCCATCTGGGGCCCGCCGGGCTGCAAGGGAGGCATCAAGGTGATACGCGCCGCCCCGCAGGCGCTCAAGCCGCGCTATGCCGTTCTTTTCGGCCCATGAGAACGATAGGGCCGCCGATTTGATTTGACATTTCGGTTCTTTCATTGTACCATGGTAAGTATCCTATACTACCACGCACACCAAACATTGGCCCTCGGGCCGGAAAGCGAGTTGATCTCACCCATGCTATACGCCCTGATCCTCTTTGCCGTCACCTATGTGCTGATGCTCACCTTCAGCAAGTACAGGCCATACATTGCCCTTGGCTCTGCGCTGGTGTTCATCCTCACCGGCATGCTGCCCCTGGACCAGATCCTGGGGGCCATCGACTTCAACGTCCTGATGATGATCGCCGGCACCATGGGGCTGGTGCAGCTGTTCATCGACAGCAAAATGCCCGCCCGTCTGGCGGACATGATCATGGCCAAGGTGCCCAATGTACAGATGGCCGCCGTGGCACTGGCCCTCTTTGCGGGCATCATCTCGGCCTTTGTGGACAACGTGGCCACCGTGCTGATGGTGGCCCCCATCGCCATGGAGATCTGCAAAAAGCTCAAGACCAACCCCGTGCCCTTCATCATCGGCATCGCGGTGTCCTCCAACCTCCAGGGCGCAGCCACTCTGGTGGGCGACACCACCGCCATCATGCTGGGTTCCTATGCCAACATGAGCTTCCTGGACTTCTTCTTTTATAAGGGCCGCCCCGGCATCTTCTGGGCGGTGGAGCTGGGCGCCGTGGCTTCGGCCTGCATCCTGGCGTTCCTGTTCCGCAAAGAAAAGGGCGCCATCCCCAAGAGCGGCAACCTGACCCCGGTCACCGACTATGTCCCCACCGTACTTTTGGTGGGCATGATCGTGCTGCTGATCTCGGCCTCCTTCATCCCGAACAAGCCCGATATCACCAACGGCCTGATCTGCCTGTCCCTGATGGCCATTGGTCTTGTGTACAACTACTTCAAAAAGAAGGACACCGCCGCCGTCACCGGCCCTCTCAAGGCCATCGACTTTGAGACCATCGGCCTGCTGTTCGGCCTGTTCCTGGTCATCGGCGGCATCACCCACATGGGCGTGGTGGACGCAGCCGCCAACCTGCTGGCCCATATGGGCGGGGGCAACGTCTTTGTGATCTACACCGTCATCGTGTGGGCTTCGGTGCTGTTCTCGGCCTTCATCGACAACATCCCCTATGTTGCCACCATGCTGCCGGTGGTCACCAGCCTGGCGGCGGGCCTGGGCATCGACCCCACATTGCTGTATTTCGGCCTGCTGTCCGGCGCTACTCTGGGCGGCAACTGCACCCCCATCGGCGCGTCGGCCAACATCACCGGCATCGGCATCCTGCGCCGCGCCGGGTATGAGGTCAAGACCAGCGACTTCTGCCGCATCGGCATCCCCTTCACTCTGGCCGCCATCATCCCCGCTTACATCTATTTCTGGGTGCTGTTCGCCTGACCCATACGCTGAAAACCAAAAAGCCGGGCCCCTTGCGGGGTCCGGCTTTTGTCTGTTGTTGGATCAGTCTGCGGGGGTATCGTCCTGGGGGATGATCAGGTTCAGCACGAACACGATCAGGAAGGACACCACCAGGCTGCTGCCAAAGATATTGCGCGCCAGCTGGGGCACGAACTGCAGGATATCGGGGGCAGCGTCGATGCCAAGACCAATGGCCAGCGCGATGCCCACGATCATCCGGTTGCGGTAATTCAGAGGCTGCTCATTCAGCAGCTGGATGCCCGACATGGTGATGGCCGCAAACACGGTGACCGTGGCGCCGCCCAGCACCGGCTGGGGGATGGTGGCCATCAGGCCGCTGAACTTGGGGAAAATGCCTGCTGCCAGCATGATGACGCCCACCATGGCGAACACGCGCCGGGCCACCACCTTGGTGGTGCAGATCAGGCCCACATTCTGGCTGTAAGGGTCGGTGGGCAGGCCGCCGATCACCGCGCCGATCATGCCGCAGAGGCCCTGGCCCTTGATGGCGCCGCCCAGCTCCTGGTCGGTGCACTGCCGGCCAAAGCCGCCGATGGCGGTGGAGGACACGTCACCGATGGTCTGCACCGCCTGCACCATATACATCAGGATCATCATGATGATGGCGTCAAAGTGGAACTCCAGCCCAAAGTAGAAAGGCCGGGGCAGAGCGAACCAGGAGGCAGCCTGCAGGTCTGCAAAGCTGACCACGCCTCCCATGGCCAGGGCGGCGCAGTAGCCCACCACGATGCCGATCAGCATACCGGACGCCTTGAGCAGACCCTTGCCAAAGAAGTTGCAGGCCAGGGTGACCACCAGCGTCAGGATGGCCAGCAGCCAGAACTTGGGCGAGCCGAAGGTGCCGTTCGTCTGGGCGGCGCTGCCGCCGCCAATGTAGCTGATGGCTGTCTTGTACAGCGACAGGCCGATGCTCATGACCACCGTGCCGCTGACGATGGGCGGGAAGAACCGGCGGATATGGCCGATGAACATACCCACAAAGATGGACACGAAACCGGCCACCAGCTGGGAGCCAAAGATGGCCGCAATGCCGTACTGCTGGCCGATGATGGTCAGGATGGGCATATAGGCAAAGGCCACGCCCATGACGTTGGGCAGCTTCATGCCGAAGCCGAACACCGGGAACAGCTGCAGCAGAGTGGTGATGCCGCCGATGATCATGGCGGCCTGGGTCAGCATGATCTTCTCCTCCGCCGACAAACCGCAGGTGCCTGCGATCAGCATGGGCGGGGTGATGTTGCCGATCAGCATGGCCAGCACGTGCTGCATGGCCTGGGGGAAGGCGGCGGCCCAGGAGGGCTTGCCGTCAAACTTCATCAGCTCGACGTTCGCCTGAGAGGGATTGCTCATTTGATTTCCTCACTTTCCAAACTTCGCTCAAAAAAGCCAACGCAGGACATTATATCTTAAAATCCGGCATAAAGCAAGGAGAAAATGAGTCGTACTTATGTGTAATACTTATTCCATATACCCAGATTGCATCCGCTGCAGGTCCTCCCGGGTGTCCACGTCGGCCAGCTCGGCGCTGCTGGACGCTTCTACCAGGCCCACCTGTTCCGGGTGGCGGCGCAGCACCCATCCCCCGCCCTGGTCCTGGCTCAGGGCCGCCAGTTCCCCAAAGCTCCAGGCCGGGAACCACACCGGCGCGCCGGGCGTCCCCTGCCAGGCTGTCCGCCAGATCTTGTCCGGCACAGCAGCCCCGCACAGCGCCAGGGCCGCTACCGTCTCCCGCCGCAAAAGGGGCTGGTCTCCGGGGCAGAACAGGCATCCGTCCAGCGTCCCCTCTGCCGTCGCCGCCTCCAGCCCCAGCCGGATGGTATCGCTACGGCCGGGCAGGCTGTGGAGCACCGTCTGTATCCCCTGCTGCCGGCAGAGCGCCGCTGTGTCGGGATTCCGGGTCACCATCACACGCCGGGCAAACAGCCCTTCGGTGGATGCCAGCACATAGGACAGCAGAGGCCTGCCTCCCAGCGGGGCCAGCAGCTTATTGCCCCCGAACCGCCGGCCCAGCCCCGAGGCCATCACCACGCAGCCTGCACGGCCCAGAGGGCGGTCCAGGTCCAGGCAGAATACGTCGGACCGGGCGCACAGCTGCCGCAGAAAGGGCAGGTCCTGTTTGCGCACCGCCGCCAACAGCCGCTTGCTGCCCATCAGGCGCAGGATGGCCTGGCAATAGGCGGGGCTGCCGCATTCCAGATAGCCGATCTCATCGATGGCGGCCCACTGGCCGGGAGCCCGGGCCGCCTGTTCCAGCGCTTCCACCCCCAAAGCGTCAAAGCCGCCGGTGGGCCGCATCCGGTTCTCCGGCCCGGGGAGCGCAGGGTCAAAGCGTCCCGCCTGGACCACAGCACCCTCCGGCTCCTGCCGCAGCCACACCCCGGCGCCGGGCCGGGCCCATGTGGTCACCCCCGGCCAGGGTCCGGCGGACAGCAGGGACTGCAGGGCCCACAGCAGGGTGGTCTTGCCGCTGCCCCGGCCCCCGGTCAGCAGCAGATGCTTTTTACCGCTGCTGCGGAAAGCACGCCAGGTACAGCTGGCGGTTGGCCTCCACGCAGGCGTCCCGATATCGTTCATATTGCCTCAGCCACTCCTTTCCCTGGGCCGTCAGGCTGCTGCCGCCTCCGTCCCTGCCTCCCGCAGTCTGCTCGGTCAGGGCAAAGCCGAGGGCTTTTTCGGCGTGCCGCACCAGTTTGAGGGCCTTGGTATAGGCCATCCCCATCGATTGGGCCGCAGCCCGCAGGCTGCCCGTCTGCTCCACCGCGTGCAGCAGACGGCAGGGGCCTTCGCCAAAGAACTTCTCCCCATCTTCATCCAGAAAGATGACCCGGGTCACTGCCTGCATCCGTCGTACCTCCGTTTCATTCAGGTTCTTTCAGCATCACAAGCTGCTCCCGGCCCGCCCGGTCCCTGCATCGGGCCAGGCTGACCGCTCCATACACCGCCGACAGCTGCTCCTCCATCCGGGGCAGCGGGTCGGTTTTGGGGGCCAATACCCCCTGCACCCCGCCTTCCGCCAGGATCAGCAGCCTGTCGCAGCAGTTGAGGGCAAGGCCCGGGTCGTGCAGGGTCACCAGGGCTGCCCGCCCGCCCTCTGCCGTCCAGCCCCGCAGCAGGGCCAGCATCCGGTAGCGGTAGCGGAAATCCAGGGCGCTTTCGGGCTCGTCCAACAGCAGCAGCTGTCCCTGTGCTGCCAGGGTGCGGGCCAGGATGCACAGCTGCTTCTGGCCTTCGCTCAGATGCAGGTAATTCTCCTGCTCCCGGCCGGCCAACCCCACCTGGGCCAGGGCGGCGGCGGCCCTGGCGCGCATGGCGGGGGTGGGCTGCTCCAGCAAGCCCAGCCACGGATTGAACCCCATCAGCACCACATCCAGCACCGGCAGGTCGATGCCGATGCCGCTGCGCTGGGGGATATAGCTGCACCGCCGGGCCAGCTGCCGGGCCGAAAGGCCCTCCAGACCGGCCCCCTCCAGCGTGCACCGGCCTGTATGGGGCAGGATACCGCACACCGCCTTCAAAAGGGTGGTCTTGCCGCTGCCGTTGGCGCCCAGCACCCCCACCAGCTGCCCGGCCTCCAGCGCAAAGGACACCTCACGCAGCACCGCCCTGTCCCCATAGCCGGCCCCCAGGCCGGACACCGTGAAAAAGCTCATGCCCTCACCCTCCCGCGCAGGATCAGAAAGATCAAAAAGGGCGCGCCCAGCAGGCTGGTGAAGATGCTCACCGGCAGCTCCACCGCCGCCGCACTGCGGGCCAGGATGTCCGCGCCGGTCAGCAGTACGCCGCCCAGCAGGCCGCCCAGCAGCATGGTTCCCAGGCTGCTGCGCCCGGTCAGCATCCGCGCCGCGTGGGGAGCCAGCAGGCCCACAAAACTGATCAGCCCGGTGAGGCTGACCACACAGGCCACCGCCAAGGTGGCTGCCAGCAGGACAGCCAGCCGCAGCCGGCCCACCTGTACCCCCAGCATCCGGGCCTCCCCTTCCTCCGCTGCCAGCAGGAGGATCTGCCGGTGGAGCAGGAACAGCGCCCCCACGCTGACGGCGCACAGGGCCAGGCTGCCGCCCATGGCGTCGGAGGTGACGCCGTTCAGGCTGCCCATGATCCAGTACTCGATGCTGGCCAGCTCCCGCTCGGGGTCTGCGGTCAGCTTGAGGCACATCAGGACGGTCTGGGCCAGGGCGTGCACCGCAATGCCCGCCAGCACGATGGTGCTGTGGCGGCCCGACCGGTCCAGGGCGGACAGGCCCAGGGCCAGGCCCACGGCGGCCAGCGCGCCCCCAAAGGCGGCCAGGGTGACCCCCGCCGCCCCCTGTAAAAAGAGGATGCCCGCCGCCGCACCGGCGCTGGCCCCCGAGGACACCCCGATCACATCGGGGGAGGCCAGAGGGTTGCGGAACACGGTCTGATAGACAAACCCCGCCGCTCCCAGGGCAAAGCCCCCAGCGGCTCCCACCACCGTCCGGCTGAACCGCAGCGACCAGAACACCTGCAGCTGCATGGGTTCCCCCGCCAGCAGGCCGGCCAGGGTCAGGGGGTATTTCCCGGTGAATAAACTGGCAGCAGCCAGGGCTGCCAACAAGGCGGCCCCGGCTGCGCACAGCATCTTAGTTTTCGCTGTAGGTGAAACCATAGAAGCTCTCATAGAAATCGTTGTACACCTGCACGGCCTCGCTCTCGGGGCACCGGTCCGGATGCAGTACCGACGCCAGCCACACCGACCCCAGGATACCGCTGGGCACCGGGCTGTCCCAGGCTTCGGCATCCCCCGGCACCTGGTAGACGTTGCCGTTCTCCACGGCGGCGCAGCCCGCCAGGGCGGGATCGTTCAGCACGTCCTCCACCGTGTAGGCCGCGTCCGAAGCCAGGATGATGTAGGCGGGGTCCCATGCCAGGATCTGCTCATAGCTGACATTGGCCCAGTAGGTGTCGGTGATCTCGGCCGCCGCATTGACGCCGCCGGCCATCCGGATCATGTCCGACTGGTACATGGCGTCCCCTGCGGTGGACAAAAAGTCCGAATTGCCCGCCAGATAGACGCTGGGCGTTTCAACGCCGTCCAGCTTTTCGGCCAGGGCGGCCTCCTGCTGTGCGGCAAAGTCCAGCAGGGCGCCGGCCCGGTCCGCGGTGTTGGTGGCCTGGCCGATCAGGCTGGTCATCTCGTTCAGCAGGTCCTGGTCCTCGGGGTTGACCACCAGGGCCGGGATCCCCATTTCCGCAAGGGTGTCGGCGCTGTCCTGCAGCTTGAGGGGCAGGATCACCAGATCGGGCTCCAGCGCAAGGCACCCTTCCAGGTCGAACTGCTTGGCGGTGCCCACGCTGGGCAGATCCAGCAGTTCGGGAGCGCTGCGGGCGTAAATGGGCCGGCTGTCCGCCTTGGCCTCGATGCCCACCAGCTGGTCCTCCAGACCCAGGGCAATGAGCAGGCTGGTGGAGATGTAATAGCCGCTGACCAGCTTTTCGGGCTCGGCCTCGATGGTCACCTGCCGGCCCGCCTGGTCGGTCAGGGTGACGGGGTAGGCCGTCTGGGCGGCGCTGTCCGCCTGCGGCTGGCTGGCGGCCTCAGAGGAAACCGGAGCCGAAGATACGGCCGTCTGGCTGGAGACGGCGGACGAGCCGGACGCGCTCTGGCCGCCGCAAGCCGCCGCCGACAAGGCCATGGCAGCCGCCAGGGCCAGGGATAGGATCTTGTTCCATTTCATGGTTCTGTTCTCCTCACCGTTATTGTTTTGAAACTACAACGCAATTATAGCAATTTCCCTTCCCAAAAGCAAGGCTTGCTGGTATAATAACAAGGTATGGAAACTTTGGGCCCCGCCTTTTTTCTGCGGGGCAGCGTGAGAATAAGCAGAGGATGCAGACCATGATCAACATACGCAACTATGTCCGGCCCCAGAGCCTGGAGGAGGCCTACCAGCTCAACCAGAAGCGGGGCTCCCGCATCCTGGCCGGGATGCTCTGGACCAAAATGGAGAGCGGCAGCGTAGGCACCGCCATCGACCTGTGCGGCCTGGGTCTGGACGCCATCCAGGAGGATGACAGCCGGTTCACCCTGGGGGCCATGGCCACCCTGCGCCAGCTGGAGCAGCACCCCGGCCTGCAGGCCTACACCCAGGGCGCCCTGGGCCGGGCCGTCCGGGATATCGTGGGGGTGCAGTTCCGCAACATGGCCACGGTGGGGGGCAGCCTGTGGGGCCGGTTCGGCTTTTCGGATGTGCTGACCGTCCTGCTGGCCATGGATACCGACGTGGAACTGTACAAGGGCGGCCTTGTGCCTCTGGAGCAGTTCGCAGCCATGCCCTATGACCGGGACCTGCTGGTGCGGGCTGTGATCCGCAAGACCCCCGGGACTTTTGCCTATCAGGCCATGCGGGTCCAGCGCACCGACCTGCCGGTGCTGACCTGTGCCTTTTCCCATATCGGCGGGGAGTACCGGGCCGTGATCGGGGCCAGGCCGGGCCGGGCCATGGTGCTGCGGGACCAGGAAGGGCTGCTGGCAGGGGGCATCACCCCCGACAGCGCCCGGGCTTTTGCGGAGTGGGCCGCCCGGCACACTCCCACCGGCAGCAATGTCCGGGGCAGCGCCGCCTATCGGACCCATCTTGTAAAGGTACTGGTGCGGCGCGCCGCGCTGGAAGTGGGAGGTATCCAGGAATGATCGAGATCAAACTGACCCTCAACGGGCGGCCGGTGACGGATTTTGTGGACCCCGACTGCCTGCTGATCGACTTTCTGCGGGGGCACGGCTGTCTGAGCGTCAAACGCGGATGCGATACTTCGGGCTGCGGACTGTGCACCGTCCTGCTGGACGGCGTGCCCGTCCTGTCCTGCTCGATGCTGGCCGTCCGGGCCACCGGCCACACGGTACAGACCCTGGAAGGGCTGCAGGAGGAAGCGGCCGACTTTGTGGGCTTCATTGCAGACCAGGGGGCCGATCAGTGCGGCTTCTGCAACCCCGGCTTTGTAATGAACACCATCGCCCTGCTGCGGGAGAATCCCGACCCCACCGATGATGAGATCCGGGCCTTCCTGGCCGGCAACCTGTGCCGCTGCTCCGGTTACGAGGGGCAGCTGCGGGGCATCCGCAGCTATCTGGACAGCCGCAGCGAAAAAGGAGGGTCCAGCCATGCCCAATGAGCATAAGGATTACCGCGCCATCCACAAGCCGGTGCGCAAAAAAGACGCCATGCAGCTGCTGCTGGGCAAGCCGGCCTACACCGACGATGTCACCCCCAGGGACGCCCTGGTGGTCAAGATCCTGCGCAGCCCCCACGCCAACGCCCTCATCGAGGAGATCGACACCTCCATCGCGCAGAAGGTACCGGGGGTGGTCGCAGTGTACACCTGGCAGGACGTGCCCCGGCAGCGCTACACCATTGCCGGCCAGACCTATCCCGAGCCCTCCCCCTATGACCGCCTGATCCTGGACCGGCACGTCCGCTTTGCGGGGGACGCGGTGGCCATCGTCGCCGCCGAGACCGAGAAGGCCGCCCTGCAGGCCATGAAGGCCATCCGGGTCAAGTACCAGGTGCTGGAGGCGGTGCTGGACCTGCGCACCGCCAAGGACAACCCTGTGCTGGTGCACCCCGAGGAGGACTGGCGGGCTTCCTGCCCGGTGGGCGGGGACAACCGCCGCAATCTGGTGGCCAGCGATACCAATACCAGCGGGGACATCGACCAGGTGCTGGCCAGCTGTGACATCGTACTGGACCGCACCTATCACACCAAGGCCTTCAATCAGGCCATGATGGAAACGTTCCGCACCTACACCGAGCTGGACCCCTACGGACGGCTGCACGTGGTGTCCTCCACCCAGATCGTCTTTCATGTGCGGCGGATTCTGTCTCATGCCCTGGGCATCCCCAAAAGCCGCATCCGGGTGGAGAAGCCCCGCATCGGCGGCGGCTTCGGGGCCAAGCAGACAGCCGTGTGCGAGGTGTATCCCGCTTTCGTCACCCTCAAGACCGGGCACCCCGCCAAGCTGATCTACACCCGGGAGGAAGCCCAGACCGCCGGCAGCCCCCGCCATGAGATGCAGATCCGGGTCCGGCTGGGCGCCGACCGGGAGGGCCGCATCCGCGGCATCGACCTGTACACCCTCTCCAACTCGGGAGCTTACGGGGAGCACGGTCCCACCACCGTGGGCCTTTCGGGCCACAAATCCATCCCCCTGTACAGCGGCTGCCTGGAAGCCTACCGCTTCAGCTACGATGTGGTCTACACCAACACCCAGGCCGCCGGGGCTTACCGGGGCTATGGCGCCACCCAGGGCATCTATGCTCTGGAGACCACTGTCAACGAGCTGGCCGAGCGTCTGGGCCTCGATCCCACCCGCATCCGGGACCGCAACATGGTCCGGGAAGGGATGCAGATGCCCGCCTACTACAACGAGATGGCCAACGCCTGCGCCCTGGACCGCTGCATGGAGCACTGCCGCCAGATGTTCCACTGGGCCGAAAAGTACCCCGTGCGGGACATGGGCAACGGCAAAGTCCGGGCAGCCGGCGTGGCCATGGCCATGCAGGGCTCCTGCATCTCCAACGTGGATGTGGGCTCTGCCACCCTCAAACTGAGCGAGGACGGCACCTACAACCTGATCATCGGCGCCGCCGATATGGGCACCGGCTGCGATACCATCCTGGCCCAGATGGTGGCCGAGTGCATGGACTGCGACGTGGACGACGTAGCCGTACACGGGGCGGACACCGATGTGTCTCCCTATGATTCGGGCTCTTACGCCTCCTCCACCACTTACATCACCGGCAAGGCGGTGGAAAAAGCCTGCGACGAGATGAAAGAGCGGCTGTGCGCCATCGCCGCCGACCTTCTCCATTGCAGCGCCGGCGAGGTCCTGTTTGAGGGCCGGCAGGTCCGCCGTGCCTCCACCGGGGAGACGGTCAGCCTGGAGCAGATCGGCTACAAGAGCCAGGTGTTCAACAACCGGGCCGCCGAGGTCACCGCTACCCACTCCTCCCCTGTCTCTCCTCCGCCCTATATGGTGGGTATGGTGGAGATCGAGCTGGACAAAGAGACCGGCCACGTGGAGGTGCTGGACTACATGGCGGTGGTGGACTGCGGCATCCCCATCAACCCCGCCCTGGCCCGCATCCAGGCCGAAGGCGGCATCGTTCAGGGCATCGGCCACACCCTGATGGAGGACATCCAGTATGACCGGTGGGGCAAACCCATCCAGTCCTCCTTCCTGCAGTACCGGCTGCCCACGCGGCTGGACATGGGCCATCTGCGGGTGGAATTTGAGCACAGCTATGAGCCCACCGGTCCCTTTGGGGCCAAGTCCATCGGGGAGATCGTCATCAACACCCCCGCCCCCGCCCTGACCCACGCCATCTACCGGGCCACCGGGGTGTGGCATCGGGAGATCCCCATCACCCCCGAGCAGATCGCTCTGGGGCTGGAGGCACAGCGCTGAGAAGCACATCCGCAAACCGAAGGACCCACCAAAGCCAGGGACGAAAACGTCCCTGGCTTTTTCTTTGCCGGAGCGCCACCGGACCTGTTGTATTTTTCATCGCGCGCCAGGCAGGTATCTTGCCTATCCCGCCAGAGCCTGCTACAATGGAGCCATACCGCCATCCACCTGCCTGCAAGGAGGGCACAGTATGTATCAGATCACAAACTTTACCGACAACGACGACGTCAAGATCATCGACGCTCTGGGGGCCTTCCAGGTCATCGAGTACCAGCGCGACCTGAGCGTCACTCCAAATTCCGCCGTCACCGCCTATTACAGCGCCCAGATGAACGTAAAAAAGCGCCAGCTGGTCTGCTACCTGAACCGGGCCCCTGTGACCATCCAGGCGGGCAGTATGCAGTGGATGCTGGGCGACGTGAACGCCACCACCGGCATCAAAGGCGTGGGCGACTTTTTGGGCAAGGCCGTCCGGGGCAAGACCACCGGCGAGTCCGCCATCAAGCCCGAGTATACCGGCAGCGGCGTGCTGGTGCTGGAGCCTACCTATAAATATCTGATCCTGCTGGACGCCGCAGACTGGGGCGGCGGCGTGGTGCTGGATGACGGGCTGTTCCTGGCCTGTGAGTCCAGCCTGCAGCACAAAGCAGTGATGCGCTCCAATTTCTCGTCGGCAGTGGCCGGCGGCGAGGGCCTGTTCAATTTGAGCCTCAACGGCCGGGGTGTATTCTGCATCGAGTCGGACTGCCCCAAAGAGGAGCTGATCGAGATCGCGCTTCAGGATGACGTGCTCAAGATCGACGGCAACTACGCCATTGCCTGGAGCAAGACCCTGAACTTTTCGGTGGAGCGCTCGGGCAAAAGCCTGATCGGCTCGGCCGCCTCGGGCGAGGGTCTGGTGAACGTCTACCGCGGCACCGGCAAGGTCCTGATGATGCCCACTGCCAAGATGCCCAACATCTGATCAAGACACAAAAAAGCCGGTCCGGGCGCACTGCCCGGGCCGGTTTCTGTGTGTATGGAACCATTTCTGTGCGGCAAAGCGTCCCACAACCGGACTGTGTGCCCGGATGGCTTATTCTTCCTCGCTTTGGGCCGCCGCCTGCAGGGCCTTTTTGTTCTGGGCGCCGCCAACGATGTACAGCACCGGGCCTGCCAGACCACCCAGGAGGTTGGCAATGCCCATCAGATTGTTTACCCCAAAGATCAGCAGACCCAGCACGCCAAACACCAGGAAGGCGATCCCCCAGCCGGTAAAGTAGACGGTACCGCTTTGCAGCTTGCGCAAACCCAAAGCCCCTACGACGATCTTGATCACATTGAATACAGCCATCATGCCCATCACTGCGGCCAGGAGGTTCTTGGCTGCGGCCAGCACCTGGTCCAGCGTCATGCCGGTGGCCTCCAGGTCAGCCATAAATGCAGGGTCCTGGGTCAGGCTGTTCACCGTGGACATCCCCATATCCAAAGTGCTGGCAGTCGCCATAGCCATCAGCATAGCCATGGCAGCCCCCAGGATCATCAGGATGGAACCGATCCGGAGCAGTTGATTTTTCTTTTGCATATCATGTCCTCCTCTGCAAGCCCCTTGCTGCGGGCTTACACTGACATTCTAACACTGTATCTGCGTCCTGTCCAGCAATATGCATAAAAGTTTACATCTATAAGGAAGTATCCTAGACAACACCGCCAGCCATTCCCATTTTCCGCCATTTGGGCAAAAAAGTGCTTGACATTCTCCCCGCCCTTTGCTATAATAACTGACGTCGCCGGTCAAACACCACCGCGGCGGCCCACAAAGCGGAACATCTGGGGGTATAGCTCAGCTGGGAGCCCGGTTCAAACGGTTACATACCCCTCGGGTTCTTCACTTTCCAAATTGTTGCTCAGGTGAGCAACACACTTTACAATCGAATAAGAAATACCCAGAGCACCCTAACATGGGGGTATAGCTCAGCTGGGAGAGCGCTTGAATGGCATTCAAGAGGTCAGCGGTTCGATCCCGCTTATCTCCACCAGAATCAGGTGCTCCGGGTATTCTTAGATATACGACCCGCCTTATTGTAAGGCGGGTCTTTTTGTTTATGCCGCGACCGCTTCAAAATCCAGACCCCGACAGAACTGCTCGAAGTCGATGGTGAACTCGATATGCAGCTTGTAGCCGCGGTAAACGTCCACTCTGCTGATGAGTGAGCTGACGATCATTTTTTTCGCCTCGATGCTGGCGGTGTCGTACAGCTCCGACCACGAAATGATCTCGTCGTATTGAGCGTTCAGGCTGGCCAGCACGGTTTTTCCTTCGTCGTAGGCTGCCTGCGCCGCCTCCATGCTCTCCTGCAGTTCCCGGCACCTGGTTTCAGCTTCTGTTACCATCGCGCCCAGCAGGTCTTTGGGAAAAGCGCTCTCCCCTCGCAGGGCCTTGATCACCTCTACCTTCAGCATATCCCGTTCGGAAACCGCTTTGGTATACTCGGCCCGGACGCTCTGGAGCAGGCATTTCCGTTCCTCCATCTTTTCCTGATAGCGGAGATTGACGATCTCGCTCTTGGGGATGGCCTTCATCCGCTCGAAAATGCGGCGCACCAGCTTGTCGATGATGCCGTCCAGGATGTGGGCGGTATAACCTGTCTGGCCGTTGCAGTCGGTCTGTTTGCGGGTTTTGCCATAGCAGATGTACCGCACCCGCTTGACCACCCGGTGCGGCTCCTCCTTGCAGGGGTACGACTTCCCGTTGGTGGTCAGGGCGAGCCTCGCGCCGCAGTGGCCGCAGTACACATTCCCGGACAAAAGGGACTTGCCCCTCGTATTCATGGGAACGTGGCGTTCCTGCGCGGCGCTATTGGCGCGGGCGGTACGGATACGCTGGGCGGTCTCGAACAGCTCCGGCTCAATAATTTGCAAATGGGGCAGTTCCTGAGAGCGGCTTTCGCCGCACCGCAGGATGCCCGTATAGGTCAGGTTACAGACGATGCCGCGGATGGTGGCGTGGTGCCACATCTTCCCTGTTCTGGCCCGGTAGCCCTGCCGGTTCAGGTAAGTAGCGATCCGCTGTGCGCCGTAGCCCTCGTGGACGTACTTCTCAAAGATGGTCCGAACTACGGCGGCTTCCGCTTCATTGACAACCAGTTTGTAGAGCTCATGCTTGCGCTTGTTGAAGCGCCCGCTTTTGACCAGATCATAGCCATACGGGGCAAGCCCGCCCTTGAAGCCGCCTGCCTCAACGAGCTGCCCCAAGGCGGTCTTGGTACGGATGGAAGTCTTTTCGCTCTCTCCGTCGGCCTGCCAGAAACGGATGTAATTGGTGAGCTTGTCGGTGTGGCTGTCAAAACGCTGCTGGCCTTCCTGGGTGCTCCATACCTCGATCCCCTGCTTGACGAACCATTCCACCACAAAGGGCGTTTCATCTGCAATGCGCCCGATGCGGTCGAACATGAACACCAGCAGGATGTCGAACTTTTTCTGCCTGGCCAGATTCTTGATGATTTGCAGCTTGTCACGATTCTCTGCTCGGACTTTGTGGCCGGAAACACCTTCCTCCTGTTCCTCATGGACAATGGTCCAGCCCATTTTGTCACAGAAGGCGCGGCAGGCTTTCCGCTGCATGGGGATGTCGGCCTGGTTTTTGTCGTTGTGGTCCACCTGTTTGTCGGTGGAAACGCGATACAATGTGCAAACTCGGTTTTTCATATCCGTTCATCCTTTCCAGAATCCAGCAGGTAGAGAAAGCACAATTCTCAACGCTGTCTATTCAAATCTCAAGGTGCGCGG